>CAZCXI010000013.1:3679-5182 GCA_964502635.1 uncultured Desulfobacterales bacterium | reverse complement strand
GCGTTAACAGAATCAGCAAGTCGACATGTATCTATCTCATTATAACCTGGTTGAAAAACCATTTCAGATAACGGCAGATCCAAGGTTCCTTTGGCTGGGAGAAAAGCATCAAGAAGCCCTGGCAACGCTGAAGTATGGGGTGCTGGACAACAGAGGCTTCCTCTTGCTTACCGGCGATGTCGGCACGGGGAAGACCACACTCATTAATGCTCTGCTGAGGGATCTGGACAAAGATATTGTTGTTGCAACCGTTGTTGACCCGAACTTAGAGAAGCTGGAGTTTCTTAATTTTCTAGCCAATGCCTTCAATATCAATAAGAAGTTCCCCACCAAGGTCGATTTTCTTATCTACTTTGCAAAGTTTTTGCGCGATGGCTACCTGGATAACAAAAAGGTGTTGCTCATCATCGACGAAGCGCAAAGACTCTCAAAAGAAGTCCTCGAAGAAATCCGGCTGCTATCCAATATCGAAGAGGAGCATACGAAACTCTTGAGCATATTCTTCGTTGGACAGAATGAATTCAATGATACATTAATGCAAAAAGAAGTTCGGGCCCTGAGGCAACGAATTACGATCAGATACCACATTGAACCCTTAACAGAGGATGAAACACGGGAATACATCAGATACCGCTTGAAGGTGGCTGGTAGCGAGAGGGACATCTTTGAGAGAAAAGCTATCGGCAAAATATACGCTTACTCCCGCGGATACCCGCGGCTTATCAATGTGATCTGTGATAACGCCCTGCTAACCGGCTTTGTGAAAAATATCATAACGATTAACCGGCCAATCATCAAGGAGTGCGCGAGAGAGCTGCGTGTTCTGGATGAAACAACCCGTAGTGATCTTGCCAACGTGTCGATCGTCAGGGCGCAAGCAGCCAAGCCTATCAGAAGAACAGCGGTTTATGCATCCACCTTGCTGCTGGTGCTCTTTTTTGGATATCTGTTGATCTTGGCACGATTCAACGGACAGGTGGACCACCTCGGGCAATATTACGGCCAGATATTGAGCAAACTTCGCATAGGGACGTCAAACCAGCGCGCCGAAAAGGCAGGAGCCCTCGGACCGTTAGACGATGCAAGCTCTCATGATGTCTCTGAACCGGCGTCCCATCATGAAACCGTCCTTTCCGAGCTGCACAACATCGATGCTCAAGAACACAATGCCGATGCCCACAAGACCAGTCTGGACGTCGACAGGTCAGAGGCGCGGCAGATTGATGGTGTCGTTGCTCAGGAACACCACACCCATGTGCCGGGGCTTCAAGAGGAGAAGGACAAGGAAGCGATCTTGCTTTCCATGGACGGCAAGCTCATTATCCCTTTTGATTATAATACCAACGCACTCCCCGATGAGGCGTACAGTATCCTTGATAGAATTGCGAGGGTCATGCTACAAAACCCTGACATGGAAGTTGTTGTTCGGGGGTATACCGACATATTAGGCGCTTATCAGTACAACAAGAAACTTTCCGAATTGCGGGCCAATACCGTGCAGAG
>CAZCXI010000013.1:0-3579 GCA_964502635.1 uncultured Desulfobacterales bacterium | reverse complement strand
CCAAGCAGTCGTCATTGGTCTGGACGGGGTGCCTTACACCTTGCTGGAAGACCTGAGGGATGGAGGCCATATTCCCAACATGACATCGATCTTCGCCGACGGATACTTCGGCCAGATGAGCGTTTGTATCCCGGAAATCTCCTCGGTGTCATGGTCGTCTTTCATGACAGGCACCCAGTCTGGTGAACATGGTATTTTTGGGTTCATGGATCTGGAGCCCGGCACTTACAAGATGTATTTCCCCAATTATACCCACCTCAAGGCGGCCACGCTGTGGGACGACCTGGCTGGCGGCGGCAAGAAGACCGTGGTGATCAATATGCCGGCTACCTACCCCGCCCGCCAAATCAACGGTGCGCTTATATCGGGATTTGTTGCCATAGATATCAACAAGGCCGTATACCCACAGGCACTTGTCCCGCGCTTAAATGAAATGAACTACCGCATCGACGTTGATACCATGAAAGCCCGGCAGGACCAGGACTTCTTGTTCCGGGAGCTCGACGTTACCCTTGAAGGCCGCAGACGGGCGGTCGATTTACTCTGGGAGGAAATCGACTGGGACGTGTTCATCGTGGTTGTCACGGGTACTGACCGTCTGATGCATTTTCTTTGGAACGCCTTGAAACAACCGCAACATCCCTATCACAGCGCCTGTCTGGATTACTTTGAGAAGGTCGACGGCTTCGTTGGCTACATATACGATCGCTTCCTGGCTCTGAATAGCTCCAAGGCAGAAAAAAGCCAATTTTACATGCTCTCCGACCACGGTTTCACAGGCGTCGAAACCGAGGTCTACCTGAATCGCTGGCTGCAGGAAAATGGGTACCTGAAGTTTCAGAAGGCGCAACCCGAGACCATCATGGATATTGGCCCGGGGTCCACGGCTTTTGCCATGGACCCCTCCCGGATTTACGTCAATCTCAGGGGAAAATATCCCCTCGGAACCGTCGATCCGAAAGACTACGAACGGGTGCGACAGGAGCTGAAGGAGGGCCTCCAACAGCTGGCTTTCCATAATGGTAGAAGAATCACGAAGCGGGTATATTTCAAAGAAGAGCTGTATCAAGGCCCCCTTGTCGATCGAGCCCCCGACCTGATCGCGCTCTCCCATCACGGCTATGACCTCAAGGCAAAGGTGAAAACCGATCAAGTGTTTGGACGCTCAAACCTTGTCGGCATGCACACGCAGGATGACGCTTTTTTCTTTAGCAACAGCGGCACGAAGTGCAACTCGATCTTTGACGCAAAGAATATGATCTTAGAGCCCTTTTCCTAGGAAGAGGGTGAAGACGTTTTTGGAATGGAGGTTCAGATGAGTTTTTTCCGCAGCCGTTTTCCCCGCAGCCTTTTTCCCATGCTTTTCGTGTTTACATTTCTCGCCTGCAGCAGCAACCCGGCTGACAAACGGGCCAAGCACATGAAGCGGGGAGATGCTTACTTTGAGACAGGGGAATTCAAGAAGGCCATTATTGAGTACAAGAACGCGATCCAGGCCGAACCAAAATTCGCTCGTGGGCACTATCAGCTCGCCCTGTCCTATCTAAAAACAGGCCAGCCCAAACAGGCGTTTCCCGAATTGTCCAAGACAGTGGATCTCGATCCGGAAAAGCTGGATGCCCAGCTCAAACTGGGCCAGTTTTATCTTCTTGCCAGACAAACCGCGGAGGCGACCAAAAAAGCACTTCTGGTCCTACAGAAAGCGCCGGAAAATGTGGATGCCTTGTTCTTGAAGATGGGGGCGCTCCTTCAGGAAGGCAAATCACAAGAGGCGACGGACGTCCTCAAAAAGGTAACCGCCATAGACGAGAAGAATGTCAGGGCCTATATCTCACTGGCACGTATCGCGGGCAGTCAAAAACGGTTTACCGAGGCCGAGGAGTACCTGACAAAGGCCGTGGAGGTTCGTCCAGAGGACCCTGATCCCAGGCTGGAACTGGCGCGGCTTTATGAGCAGCGTGGTGAATTCGAGGAGGCGGAAAAGACACTGGAGCAGGCGCTTGCCCGAAATCAGAACAGTGTCACCCTGCTTGGTCAGCTGGGCAACTTTTTTGTGCGCCGCAGCAACTTTAAAGCCGCTGAGGACAGCTATCTCAAAATGGCCGCGCAGGCCCCGGACAGCGTGGGTCCGAAGATGACTCTGGGCGCCTTTTTTGCGTCACAGCAGAACTGGCACGAGGCCTTGCGGTGGATGAAAGACGCGCAGGGACTGCGACCCAAAGACGTCGAGATTCAAAATGCCATTGCCTCTCTTTACATGGACATGGGTAAGCCGGAAGAAACGAGACGGCTGATTGATGAAGTCCTGGAAAAAGATCGGAGTAACCTCCGGGCTCGCTTGTTGAAAGCCCGCCTGCTTCTAAAAGACCGACAATGGCCAAAGGCGGCCGATATCCTGGAAGCCGTCATTCGTGATTACCCCCGCCACGCAGGCGCCTACTATGAGCTCGGGCTGGTTTACGTGGCTGAGAAGGATCAGAACAAGGCAAAGGGGGCACTGCTGAAAGCCGTGGAATACAACCCTGGGAACCTGAACGCCCGAATCTTGCTAGCAGAGAGTTACCTTGCCGAGAGGGCACCTGATTTGGCTCTTGAGCAGCTGAAGGTGGTTCTTGAAGGACAACCGAAGGACTACCGCACTCAAATCCTTGCAGGGACAGCCTACCTGTTAAAGCGGGACTTGAAAACCGCCCGGAAGGCCTTCTCGCATGCCATAGAATTGCGTCCCGACAATCCCACCGCTTACTACCGGTTGGCCATAGTGTCCCGCAGGGAAAACCAATATGGGGAGACCATGAAGCACCTGGACAAAGTCCTGGCCCTAAAACCTGATCATATACCGGCCCTCGCGGCAAAGATTTCCCTCTATATGGCCCAGGAACAACCGAGCAAAGCGCTCTCCTTTCTGAACGAACAGATCAGCGAGCACGAGAAAAATCCTGCACTGGCGGCTGTCCTTCATCAGATGCGAGGCACTGTCTTGCTTTCCCAGAAGAATTACGAGGCAGCTGAGACGGCCTTCAAGAAGGCACTTGACCTGAACCCGGACCTGATAGGTCCCTATGTCACTCTGGCCAACCTTTTCTTGACGAGGAACGAAACCGACAAGGCCATCGCCCAATACAAGGAAATCCTGGAAAAACGACCAAAACTCATTCAGGCCCACATGGCCTTGGGTGCCATATATGATGCACAGGGGAAGGCAGCAGAGGCCCGAAAGGCCTATGAGAAGGCCCTAGAGATCAACCCCGATTTCGCACCTGCGGCCAACAATCTGGCATGGCTGCTTCTTCAGCAGGGTCAGGATCCAGACCGGTCGTTGACGCTTGCGAAAAAGGCAAAAGCACAATTGCCTGAAGACCCCAGAGTGGCGGATACTTTTGGTTTTGCATGCATTGTCAAGGGCCTTTACGCCAGCGCCATTGCTGAATTGAGTGACGCAGCAGAGAAGATGCCTCAGAACCCGACGGTCCTCTATCACCTTGGTCTAGCCTACTGGAAACATGATGAGAAGGATCATGCTGTGGAAGCTCTCCGGGATGCCCTCAAGATGAAGAAGGACTTCCCGGAACGACAAGC
>CAZCXI010000012.1:0-48570 GCA_964502635.1 uncultured Desulfobacterales bacterium | reverse complement strand
CGGCCTCAAACAGCTTGCGATTTGCCCGCCAGGGCGGGCCATTCGCTTCGCCCGGGTGGGTCCCCAAAAACCTCATAATTGTCGCTTTTCGAGGTTCTGCAAAGGTCTCAAGTAGTTTCTTGTTGAAGCACTGACAAGGTTTGGGAGGACCCCATGACTAGTTTCAAGGACCGTATGATTCGCGCCGCCAAGTTGGATGTTCATGTATATGAAGAGGTTGAGGCTGACAAAGGGGCCCTGAGCCAGGCCATGTGGGTTGTTGTTCTTTCCAGCGTAGCGGCCGGGGTTGGAAGCATCGGAAGGGCAGGCTTTGGTGGAATCTTCGTAGGGACCGTTGTGGCTCTTATTGCGTGGTACTTCTGGGCCTATATCACTTACTTTATTGGCACGAAGTTCCTTCCAGAGCCCCAGACCAAGGCAGATGTGGGTGAGCTGTTGCGCACCATCGGCTTTTCGAGCTCTCCGGGTCTGATTCGAGTGGTAGGCATTATCCCCGGGCTGGCAGGGCTTGTTTTTTGGGCAGCTTCAGTCTGGATGTTGGTGGCGATGGTCATCGCCGTCCGGCAAGCTTTGGATTATACGAGCACACTGCGGGCCGTGGGGGTTTGCATTATTGGCTGGATCATCCAGGCATTGATATTGATGCTGCTGTTTCATGTTTTCGGCGGACCTGCAAAGCCGATCTGATGCCGGCCTATCGTACCGGTTACCATGTTGCGCTTGCGTCCAGGAGCCGCCGAGGAGCAACTTCTCAAGGATATGGAGGATCATATGCCTTGTAGGGCATGGCATGCGGACAAATACAAGGGGCGATTGAACCCTGAGCCATGTGTTGGCTATCGGCCTGTGGGCCCCAGCACACGTCACGAATGGCCGTCGGCTCCATAGCGGTCTCGGCATGTTACCATGCAGTGTCAAGACTTTGACCAAACAGGAGCGCCTGGAGCCCCATCCTTCAATAGGCTAAACCGATACGTAAGATTCAATCTTGTTGGGAGAGCTTTGCAAAACTTCGGAAAGCGACAATTATGAGGTTTTTGGGGCACCCATCCGGGCGAAAACGAACGGCCCACCCTAGTGGGCAAATCGCAAGCTGTTTGAGGCCGTTAGGCCGAGTTTTTGCGATTTAGTGAGCGAGCCCTCAGATGGGTCAAAAACCTCATACCAAAGAGCGAGACGAGGTTATGCAAAGGTCTCGTTGGCTCCCTCCAGATTGCTGCAGGGAGCTTCAGTCTTTGGCCCCTTGCCCCTGACAACAACCTTCCAGTCTGTCGATTGAAGACTCCAAGCTACAGGGAGTCTTCGACCGTAAGGAACGCTGACTTTTTTGGATACGCTCGCCAACCCCGCAGCAAGCCACGGGGAATGCGCTCGCTTTCGCGGTTCCAAAAGACTCGGCCCATGGGTTTGAAGACGGCCCTTGATCCCGTTGCATTGACATGAAAATGGCCCGGCTGGAACGTATATCTGACTTTCTTGGCCTCAGAAGAAGCACGGTTGGTGTCTTGAGCATGGTCATCCTTGTCGGCATGGGAGAACGGATGGCCGAGCGGTTCCTGCCGATTTATCTCATGGCAGTCGGTGGGGGTGCTTTGTCGATCGGGTTCTTAAACGGCCTCGACAATCTCCTGTCGGCACTCTATTCCTTCCCTGGTGGCTACCTTTCCGATCGCCTCGGAATGAAACGAGCTTTACTCGTTTTCAATATCGTTGCCATGGGCGGATTCCTTGTGGTCATACTGATTCCCTCATGGCAGGCTGTTCTGGTGGGGGCGGTATTCTTCCTGTCATGGACGGCTATATCCTTGCCGGCAACCATGGACGTCGTTGCCAAGGTGCTGCCGATGAACAAGCGAACCATGGGGGTCTCCATGCAGTCCCTCGTACGCCGTATCCCCATGGGGCTGGGACCGATTTTAGGCGGTCTGTGCATCGGCGCCTGGGGGGAACGCAACGGGGTCCGCCTTGCCTTTGTGGTGGCCTTTCTCCTGTCCGGTCTGGCGGCAGCCTTACAACAGGTGCTCATCGACGTGGAGCCACCAGTAACGGTTGGTGGAAGCCAGGGTGTCAAAGCGGAAAAGAATCCGTTTCGGCTCCTGGGTGCAATGTGTCCGTCACTTAAGAGGTTGCTTGTTTCCGACATCCTGGTTCGGTTTTGTGAACAGATACCTTACGCCTTCGTTGTTGTGTGGTGCATGAAGACCATTGCCGCACCGGTGACTGCTCTCCAATTCGGTATCCTCACGAGCATTGAGATGGCGACCGCTCTGTTCGTCTACATTCCAGTGGCTTATTTCGCAGACAGAAGCACAAAAAAACCTTTCGTGGTGACAACATTCATTTTTTTTACACTCTTTCCACTGGCGCTTCTGTTCTGCCGGTCTTTCCCCTTGCTGGTGTTTGCGTTTATCTTGCGCGGGTTTAAGGAGTTTGGCGAACCAACTCGCAAGGCCCTGATTATGGATCTTGCCCCGGAACACCGCAAGGCAGCCATGTTCGGCCTCTACTATCTCCTGCGAGATGTGATCGTCTCAGTCGCCGCCTTCGGTGGCGCCTTCCTTTGGCAAGTGGGTCCGGCTACCAACTTTTTGGTGGCCTTCTCCTGCGGTCTCGTGGGCACCATAGGCTTTGCCTGGTGGGGAAGTGACTTGTCCGGCTCTTCTTGACGGGCCAGGTATCCGGGACGCCCCCGGTGTCTTGCACCATGTTATGGGGCGGCACGCGGGTTGAAAATAGCCCTGAGCGATCACTAACATCGTCTCTTGATGGTCTCGTAAAAAGTCGATTTTACTCACGCCGTGAACATTTTGGGGGCCCTTAAGATGTTCAGCTAAAATGCTAAGACTCTCCGCCTGCGGCGGATCAAACAGTTAGCATTTTTTAACGCTTAACATCTGAAGTGCCTTTCTCCCAAAATGCTCAATGTCGTTCGCAAAACACTTTTTACGAGTCTATCATCTCTTGAGCACCGGTCGTTTTAGGGAGGAGGTTCGATAAATTTGTATCCAACGCCGTAGACCGTACAAATAATTTCCTGGCCGGGAAGTCTCGAGGAAATTTTTTTCCGCAAATTCTTGATATGCGTGTCTATGGTGCGATCATAGCCATCAAAGTCGTATCCCTGGACTTTATTTATCAATTCATTCCGGGAGAAAACACGGCCAGGATGGGTCATCATGATCTTTAGCAGCCCAAATTCACTCGGCGTCAACTTCAGTCCTTCCTCGCCTACTGTGACCTGGTGCGTTTCCTCATTCAGAATAATGGGTCCGGAAGTCAGTCTCTTTGTGTCTGGTTCTGGATGAACTCGCCGCAGTACCGCCTTCACTCGAGCCACCACCTCCCTGGGGCTAAACGGCTTGCAAATATAGTCATCAGCACCAAGCTCCAGCCCGACAAGTCGATCGATCTCCTCCACGCGGGCTGTTATCATGATGATAGGAACAGTTGAGAACTTCCTGATCGCCCGACATATCTCCATGCCATCCTTTCCCGGCAACATGACATCCAGCAGAATCAGGTCGGGTGGATTGTCTTTAACCAAAGAGATGACCCCATCGCCGTGATGAAGACTGGAGACGGCATAACTCGCTTTTTTCAAATAGTCCCGAAGAAGCTCAGCAATCTTGATTTCATCTTCAACAATCAGGATACGATGATGCGTCATGGTGTCGTTGCTTCCTGTGTCCTAGGCTAAGCTAAGTGGAAAGTCGATTCTAAACCGCAACCCCCCGGATGGCGCGTTCGCGGCTTCTATCTTAGCACTGTGAGCTTCCACGATTTTCTTGCAAATTGACAGACCCAAGCCGCTTCCACCTCCGGCACGCGTCCTTGCAGGATCAACCCGGTACAATCGATCGAATAAACGATCCACAGACGCTTCAGGCACGCCGGGCCCAGAATCTTCAAAACATAATACCAGTCGGTTTCCCCGAAGATTCTGCCAGATCCTCAAAGTTCCAGGCCTGTCTGTATATCGTAGCGCATTTTCCAATAGGTTTGAGAATAATTGTGTCAAGCGATCGGTATCTCCTCTAATCGCCAAGTTCTGATCGGCCCCCATTTCGTCCAAAACAGTAATTTGGTGCTGCGCAAATCTGGTTCTAAAGAGATTGAGCGTCTCTCTCAACACCTGTACCGGATTGACCGGTTCTTTGTTGAAAGGCAGGGCCCCTGTTTCCGCCAAGGAGAGGTCATGAAGGTCACGGACGATTTTGCTGAGGTAGATCACTTCCGAATGCAGTGAATCCAGGCTTTGTCTATTGAGGTCTCGAACGCCATCCTGCAAAGCCTCGATCTCACCGCGCAGTATAGACAAGGGGGTCCTGAGTTCATGTGAAATATCGGTAATCCATTGCTGTCGCATCTCCTCGGATTTCTCCAGGGTTTTTGCCATGACGTTGAAATCAGAGGCGAGTTGTCCCAGCTCGTCCTTCGTATGAACATCTATTCTTGTTTCGAATTTGAAGGAGGTCAATGCACGCGTTCCTGCCGTTAGCTGTTTGATGGGTGCCAACAGGTGTCTCGACAAAAAATATGACACTATCGCTGCCAGCACCAAGACGCCGACACCGACAAGATAGAAGGCCTTGGACTGCTCCTTCAAAAAAGCCACGTCCAGGGGGTGAGACAAGCGCTCTTGCTTCCTAAGCCCCAACCACCCCACTGTTTTGCCATCAACATTAATTCTACGAAGTGCGTGGCCTTTGATAGAACGGGCGGGTCCGGCGATCGGGGACTTGAGTCTGTCAAAAAGTGAAAGCCTATGCACCATTCTCATGAGATAACGTCTCTCATTTGGATCTGTTTTAAGAAGATCTGCAGGTGGCGAACCCTTCCGCTCGTTTCCCGCTTCCATCTTGGTCACGGGAGAAGCGGCGCTATCCAAATGCAAGATTCTATACCAAAACAGTGGATGCCCCCTCAATGCCTTCCACCCGTGATTTTTTTGATACTCTGCGCTCAACCTGTCAACAAATTGGTCGAGCATTTCAATTTCAACCTTGTGCACGTAATCGGAAAAATTCTGGTAGGCAAGGAACCGTATGCTTGCGATCATCAAGGCCAGTACCACGAAGAAAGTCAATAGGAATGCTGCCAATATCTTAAAAGAGAGCCTTGTCCTCACATCTCCTCCCCGGAGATTCGCCAAACATATCTTCGACAATCCCAATATAAAGATTAATATACTTTGCCCCATATTTCAAATAAAGCGTCAATCCTCACAGTCTTCACATGTTTTCTCCGCATTCTCTTCATAATTTGATGGCTATGCTATCAAGTCAGGTTGTCCGGCGACCTGGGGTGCGGACCGCGAGCCGTCATCAAAACGCTGTTTTCCTGCGGTACCTCATGGATTCTCACAATCTTCACATGTTCTCTTCATATTTCCACCACATTTGATTGCTAATAATATGGACAGACAGTACGTGACTTCCACTTTAACCCAAGTGAGGTCGTGAGAGACAAAGAGAACATTGGGATGAAACCATTTTCATTGCCAAGAAACGCAAAAGCCTTGCAGCAGCAGGGAGGAGGCAACATGAGACATTTGTGCGAGATATCAAGAGTGCGAGAGGTCCTGGCGATCATGTACAGAAGCGATGTCATTTTCGAATGGGAATCTGCAACCCTGAAACCCAGTGCCCATGAAGAAATAGGGAGAGTCGCCAATATGATCAACCTATTTCCTCACATGCCCATCGATGTTGAAGTGAGCTTGGAAACCGACGGTTTTGAAACACCCGGACAAGGAGGGCTGCAAGAAAAGCGTGCCCTGGCCCTAAGGGATGCCTTGCTTCGGCAAGGGATAGACTCCGAACGTATCCAAAGAAACGCTCATGGTGCCTCACAGACTCCCAGTTTACGTGACACCGTAAATTTCAAAGTCATCGACCCTTTGATGGATCACTCTGACCAGGTCCCTATGAGCCCTTATCTTAATTGAGCGGAGCTGCTCAATGGACAGGTGTCATAAGGCAGGGGGCAGCCATAGACGGGCTGTTGCCAAAACGGGAATGCCTTTGAACGGTTTATTGAAACGTTTTGGGTTGATAAACCTTGATAGACTCGTAAAAAGCACGCAAACAGAAAGCGGGGCTGGACCAAGCCTTGGGCTTATCAAGAAACGTTTCAGAACAAGCGAAAAGGGATCCGGGCAACAGCCTGTAAAGCTGTGATCGGATGAGTTGATGGTTTCGTAAAAAGTCGATTATACTCGCTCCGTGAACATTTTGGGGGCACTTGAGATGTTCAGCTAAAATGCTAAGACTCGGGCTAACGCCCTCAGACAGTTAGCATTTTTTAACGCTAAACATCTCAAGTGCCTTTTTCCCAAAATGCTCAATGTCGTTCGCAAAACACTTTTTACGAGTCTATCATGAGTTGGGTTTCTTAATCTATGCGGTGATTCAGGACAAAAGAACAACGCTCTGCTTTTTCCTGTCACACAACTCTATTTTCCGAACAGTCCCTTGACCTTGTTGGTGACTCCCTCCACTTCCTTCTTTGCACCCCCTGTGACTCCCTCCAGTTGCTTCTTTGCACCTTCGCCCACGGCCGTAAGCCCCTGGTTCAAAACATCTGTCACGGCACTGGAAGTGATCTTTTCATACAGGGCCGCGAATACTTCCTCAAATGCCTCGGCTGGGGATGCACCTTTCTTTCCCACGTCTTTGAGATGGATGTCCGGCAGTGGGGCGCTGACACTTTTTCCGGCAAGCATGGACATGGCTAGGTTCACCTTGCCACCCTGCACAATGAAATCTCTGATCAGGATTTTCTTCCCAGCGCCTTCTTTCTCAGCTTCCTTCTTTGAGGGCCCGCCTGCACCCACGGTCCTTTTCACGTTGTTTAAAATCGTCTGGAAGTTGTCCGTTCCCCGCGTTTTCTCATAGGTGATTTCAGGGCGGAGCACCTCGATCTTGTCAATAATGATTGTGTCTCCGGTCAGGGACCCCTCATCCACATCCACATAGACGGAGCCCACTTTAATGGCGTCCGGTGACTTGAATCCCTTGGGGTTTCCGAGATAGAATCCCTTGAGCTTGGCCTCTCCGGAAAAAATGGAGATGCCCACGTCCGCCAGGCGCATCTCGGTTTTTGTGATTTTCGGCCCGTATGTGTTCACCGCGTTCTTGATCAGGGGGCCGAGGTTCGAGACCCCCACAACCAGAAAAATGATCAGGATGATGACAATCGCACCGCCTATGAGTAGCCATTTTTTCATGAGTCAGCCTCCTTCTTCGCGTATTCGCGACTTTTTCTTTGCTTGGGTTCAGCGGATTTGATAGGAATTTGATGTTCGATCAAAAAAATATAGAATAGAAGCGCTTGTATGTCAATTGAATGTGGTTACCCCGCATGGCAGGTGTCTTGGGTCGTTTGAGCCCCTGCTTCTTGGAAGATGTTTGCGCCCATGGAGAGGGGATTTGTTGGGGCCGTTGACCGGGCTCCGGCAACACCAGACCGCAAGACCGCAAGAGGTTAAGGGCAAGGCTCACTGATGCAGCAGCACGTTCGTGAAGACCGCGGTTCTAGACTTCCAAAAGGGCGCCTGGGGACTTTTTCCGGGGTTTTCACGCCAAGCGTTCTGACCATTCTCGGGATCATACTCTTTCTGCGGTTGGGACACGTGGTCGGCAATGCCGGTTTGGCACGCGCGCTGGTCATAATCGGCCTGGCCAATGTCATATCAGTGCTGACCAGTGTTTCCCTTTCCGCGATTGCCACAAACCTCAAGGTCAAAGGCGGTGGTGACTATTATCTCATCTCTCGAACCCTTGGCCTGGAGTTTGGTGGGGCCATTGGAATCGTCCTGTTCCTTGCCCAGTCGGTATCTATCGCGTTTTACTGCATCGGTTTTGGTGAAGCAGTGACCTCTATGCTGTCGGAAGGGAGTGAGGTTCTGCCTCAAATAATCGCTGTCCTCGCCGTGTCGTTCTTGTTCGTCTTCGCCTGGCTGGGTGCGGATTGGGCCACGCGATTTCAATATGTCGTCATGGCCTTGATCGCGGCCGCACTGATCTCGTTCTTTATTGGAGGTCTGGTCCAGTGGGATACCGCGCTTCTGGCTGGTAATTGGGTGAGGCCAGCTGGCCGCCCCGATTTCTGGATCCTCTTTGCCATCTTTTTTCCGGCCGTGACCGGGTTCACCCAAGGCGTCAGCATGTCCGGCGACCTTAAAGACGCCGGCAGGAGTCTGCCGCTGGGCACCTTTCTTGCCGTAGGGATTTCGATGCTCGTGTACTTTGGTGCGGCGGTCGTATTTGCTGCGGCTTTGCCCCGTGATGTGATGATAAGCGACTATGGGGCCATGAAGCGAGTAGCCTCCATTGACCTGCTCATCGACGCGGGCGTCATTGCCGCAACCCTGTCCTCTGCAATGGCCTCGTTCTTAGGGGCCCCCCGTATCCTCCAGTCTCTGGCCAGCGATCGCATCTTTTCCTTCCTCTTGCCGTTCGCTAAAGGATCCGGCCAGACCGGGAATCCTCGACGTGGGGTTCTGCTCTCTGCCGGGATAGCATTCGGCACGATTGGTTTGGGAAAGCTGAACGTGATCGCACCGGTTGTGTCCATGTTTTTCCTGATTTCCTACGGGCTTATCAACTATGCCACCTTCTACGAAGCACGCACATCGAGTCCTTCCTTCCGGCCTCGATTTCGCTGGTTTGACCTCCGACTCAGCCTCCTGGGCTGTTTGGCATGCCTCGGAGCGATGCTAGCCATCAACGTGGCAGCCGGTGTGGTGGCGATTGCTGTTTTGTTTGCCATTTACCAATATCTGAGGCGCACAGCCGGCCCGGCGCGCTGGGCTGACAGCCGCCGCTCCTACCATTTTCAGCATATGCGGGAGCATCTGCTGGCCGCCGCTGTGGAGCCGGAGCATCCCCGAGACTGGCGTCCCCAAATCCTTGCCTTCTCCGATGATCGGCACCGGCGACGGCAGCTCCTTCGGTTTTCCTCTTGGATCGTGGGCCACAGTGGCCTTACGACAGCGGTTCGGATCCTGGAGGGTGAAGGGGTCAGAATGTTAAAGACCCGCGAGGAGGCTGAAGCAGAACTTCGGACGGATATTCTCGAGTACGGCCTGGAGGCCTTTCCCCTCGTCGTGGTTGCCCCAAACCTTCAGATTGGGATTCACGCCCTTATCCAGGCCTTTGGCGTGGGGCCCCTGAAGGCGAATACCATCTTGCTCAACTGGCCGGAGCAGTTTCCTGAGGGGAGTCTAAGACGCGGGGCGCTGAGTTACGGACGAAATCTCCGTGTGGCCTTCAGGCTTGGATGTAATATCATTGTGTTGGACGCTAAGGAGGAAGAGTGGGCGGCCCTCGAGGCGTTGCCCTCCGAGAGGCGACGCATTGACGTCTGGTGGTGGGGTGATGCGACCAGCCGTCTCATGCTTCTGATGGCTTACCTGATGACCCGAAGCGACGTATGGCGAGAGGCGAAAATTAGGGTCCTCGCTACAGGCGACGAGGATGTGTCTGAAGAAACCATCCGAGACCTTGGAAAGACGCTTGAGGAGGTGCGCATTGAAGCTGAGCCGGAAGTCGTGGCAAAGGGCAGTTGTGATGCCATCGCAGGGTATTCTGCTGGGTCAGCCATCGTGTTCCTCCCGTTTCGCCTCCAAGGAAATCAACTGTTGGATCCATTTGGCGGTCAGCTACAGGACCTTCTGCCTTGCCTGCCTATCGCGGCACTGGTGTTGGCCGCTGAGGACATCGATCTGGACGCTGAGCCGGAGGAGGGCAGGGCGGGAGAGATTGCTGCAGCCCTCGACGCCCTGACGGATGCAGAGAAGAAGGCCAAAGATGTGGAGAAGGAAGCAGCTGAAGCCGCGGAGAAAGCAGAGCAGATCATGCGAGAGATGGCGGAAGCCGCAAGCTCCGGAGGCGATGAAGCAACTATGGCGAAGTTAGAGACAGCCAGTAAGGAGGCTCAAGAGAAAGCTGGCAAAGTGGCTCGACGGGCCGCCAAGGCCTCGGCAAAAGCAAAGGACGCAGCCCGGGCCGTGGAAGCCCTCGGGGCGAAACCCCATGAGATGGACAAGGAGTCTAGTTTGCCGTAGATACGGGTAGACTCTGTCTTCGTTAAAGCGCTGCTTTTACCGTAAAGCTTGACGGTTCTGGCATCGTGCTTATTATGGTGTAAGGCCGGAGGAACCGTCCTTCCAAAAAGCCATTTCTTGGCGGGAAACAGCTTAGGAACATCTTAACCCTCCGTTAAGTAGGTTCTCTCCGGCCTTTTCTTTATTTATGGGAAGCCCTAATCGACGGATTAACCGTCGAGAACCCGCCTGATGGTGTGGGAGAGTTGTTTCACGGAGAAAGGCTTCTGAATAAAGCCGTTACAGCCCCTAGCCAAGATGTCGCTGGCCTGGCCTTCTATGCTGTAACCGCTTGAAAGAAGGACTTTGACATGGGGATTGACTTCCTTCATTCGGTCATAGGTCTCGCCGCCTCCCATGTCCGGCATGATCATATCGAGAATGACCATGTCAATCTCTTGCTTGTTTTTTTCATAGGTCTCTATGGCCTCCTTGCCGCTTCTTGCTAGAAACACCTTGTAACCCATTTCTTCCAAAATCTCCCGGCCCACATCGATGATCATGTCCTCATCGTCCACGAGAAGCACCGACTCTGTTCCTCTCAACACCGTGGTCGGCTTATCCTCCTGTTCGGGGATCTTCTTTGCCGAGGCCGGCAGGTAAATGCTGAAGGTGGTTCCTTGGCCTTTCTTGCTGTCGACATCAATGACACCACCATGGTTTTGGATGATGCCGTAAGCAGAAGCAAGGCCAAGGCCTGTGCCCCTGCCCATTTCCTTGGTCGTAAAAAATGGCTCAAATATCCTTCTCCGGGTTTCCTGATCGATCCCAACGCCGGTGTCCGTAACGGATATTTTCACATAATCGCCGGGCACGACACCAAGGGGCGCGACATCCTGCTCCCGAAAGGTCACATTTTCAGTTCGAAGATGTAAATCCCCGCCTCCATCCATGGCGTGCCAGGCATTGACGTAGAGGTTTAAGAGCACCTGCTCTATCTGTCCACGGTCCACTTCCAACGGCCAAATATCCTTCTGATAGCTTGTGTGAATCTTTATCTCTTTCTTGGTCCGGCCAAACATCTGGGCGGTCTTGTCCAGCAAGTCATTGACACCTGTCGGCTTGACCTCGTATTTGCCGCCTCGGGCAAAGCCCAATAGCTGCTTCGTAAGACCGGCCCCACTTTCAACGATTTCTTCTATCCCCTTGAGATGTTCATAGTGGGGATGCTCAGAATCGGTATCCAGAAACATCAGAGAAGTACGACCCTGAATCCCCATGAGCAGGTTGTTGAAGTCATGGGCAATGCCTCCGGCAAGGGTCCCGATGGCCTCCATCTTTTGGGCTTGAGCCAGTTGGGCCTCCAACTGGTGTTGTTCGGTGATGTCTTTGAAAACGCCCACCATGCCTATCACGTTGCCCCTCGCGTCCAGATTGGGCGCACCACTCATGCTGAAAAGCCGGGGGGGCCCTTCTCTGTGCATGAGGGTGCAGGATGTGTCTCTGATCGTTTCGCCTCCTTGTTTCACCTTGGAGAAGAGACGGGTACACCGGACGACATCTTCTTCCTGGGCGAAGTCTGCAAAATATTTGTCTACCACTTCATCTTTCTCATGCCCCAACACTTTTTGCCAGGCAGGACTGACATAGGTGAACGAGCCGTCCAGTCCCATGGTGTAAATGATATCCGGAGAATTGTTGACCAGGCATTCATATCGTTTTTCGGAGAGTGCCAATTTCCCGTTGATAATCTCACATTCCTTCTTGAGCCTTTTCTGGTCGAGGGCATTTTTTACTCTCTTAAGCAATTCCTCAAACTCAAATGGCTTTCTGAGGTAGTCGTATGCTCCTCTTCTCAAAGACTCTATGGCCGAATCCACGGAAGCATGCCCTGTAATGACGATAACGGGCGTATCCAGGTCTTGTTTCTTGATATGGTCCATGATCTGAAGACCGTTCATGTCAGGCATCACAATGTCCAGAAGGGCAAGGTCGATATCACACTTGGCGAGGCATTCGAGGGCTTCTTGACCACTATAACCCGTTTGGGTCTCATAACCCTCATTGCTTAACAGGACCTTGAGACTATCGCACATACGGGGTTCATCATCGACGATCAGAATTTTGGGCGTGTAGGCCATCCCCACCTCCATAGGCTAGTGTCGTGTCTCAGAAGTAACTATCATTAGTCACCATGTAGCCGAAAGCCTTTTCCGCGCGACATTGAGCATTTTCGGAATGAGAGGTCAGCTGAGTGAAGCGTTAAGAATCATAAACTGTTTGAGGGCCTTAGCCCGAGTTTTTATGATTCAGCGCAACGAAGCTGACGTCCCGGAAATGCTCACGGAGCCCGGAAAATGGCTTGATGGCGACACGTTACTTTTTATAGGAACTTCTGGGACACGACACTAGTTTCCATCCATAAATGGCGAAGTCCCACCTGTCGGGACTGAATTGGAAACCGACGCCTGTGCCCATTGATTGGATAGCGTTTCGTGGATGGGCACAAGCTAAGCCTTCTGTTTTTGTCCTGACGGCAAAACGATCTTAAAAATTGTTCCGGTCTTTTCGCCGCCTTCACAGGTAATGGCGCCTTTTAATTCGTTGATTATGTTGTATGCAACGGACAACCCCAGCCCTGCGTGTTCGCCGCTCTTCGAGGTAACAAAAGGTTCGAAAAGCCGGGATTTGATGGCATCAGGTATCCCAGGTCCTTCATCCCTAATACTGATTTCCACGGAGTCCCAGGCACCTGCGTCCTCCACGTCTTCCTTCACTTGGGCTTGGAGTTTGTTTCCAAGGCGTCGTGTATGGATGTAAAGGTTTCCTCCCTGGGGCATCGCTTCGACTGCGTTCTTGATCAGGTTAATAAGAACCTGTTTCAGACCGTTTTTTCCAGAGAAAACGGTCGGCAAGGAAGGCTCCAACTGGAGATGGACATTGACCTTGGCATCACGCATAAGGGATTCTCGCGTAATTTTGACAAGATCGGACAACAGCTCGTTGATATCCACGGGTTCGGTTTCCTTGGCTCCAGGTTCCGAAAAATCAGATAGCTCACGGACGATGAGGGCGACGCGATCGAGTTCCTCGCTGATAATTTTCAGTTCCTCTTGAGCAGGGTCGTCGCCGGACAATTTCAGCCCAAGGATTTTAATGTAATTTTTTATGATGCCCAAAGGGTTGTTCACTTCGTGGACCACCCGTCTGGCAATACCTGATGCTGCTGCCAGGCGCTCAGACTGAACCAGTTTGGATTGAACCTGGCGCACCATATCAACATGAAGGGCCAAGGCTGATTGGTTGGCAAACAGGGTTAACAGTGGCATCTGGTTGCTCAAACGGGAAATACGACCTTCATCAATGCCCACCAATATCACGCCCACGCTTTGCTCGTGGGCGATCATGGGAAGACAAAGAAGACCCTCTCTTGCCATCAGGCGAATGAGCTGATGGTCCAAAATAGTCAAATCAACTTCTTTTAGGTGACCAAAGGAATCCAGAGGGGTTTTCCGGCTAAGAGACATCACGGGAAGGCAGGTTTCTGTTCGAAGAGAGACGACAATTTCTTTGGCAAGGACATCCTCGGTTGGCCCCGTGGCGCCCTTGCCAAGCAAGGCGTCCTTTTCAGGGTCATAAACCAAGAAGATGATTCGATGTACATCGAATAAGACCTGAAGCCCCTGCTTGATCACTCTTAGGATAGAATCTTGCCCGCTCGCTTCCAACAGATTTTGAAGCGTCCCTTGAAGTAAAGAAATGTTCCTGACGGCGCTGACCAGGTCTTTTTCTTTCTTGCGATCCGCCTCGGACACGGCAGGAGACAGAGCTTTGGATGACTCAATGTCGATGCCCAGGGACCGGGCGATTTCCAGAACCTCTTGCTCGGCCTGCGACACGACGGCCTCTGTCTCGGAGCGGGGAAACCCAAAAACTTCTTGTGCGGTCCTGAATCTCAGGTCGTTTTCTCCTATGGTCTCCCTGCTCAAGGCATTGGCCACAAATACAATTTTTACCAAAGGCAGCGCATCCAAAACCCGATGCACGGGTTCGTGGTGATAAAGAACGGCATCTGCCATGAACGACTGCAAATTCCACTGACCGATCATCCATGCGCCGACCTCACAGTGTGTCGCGCCCAGCCTCATTTCTCCTGCCAACAGCAGGTCCGACTCATTGTTCGATGATTGCAGAACATCAGCATATTCCTTTGAAAAATTGACCCATAGAACCAGCTTCCCGATGTCATGGAGCAGGCCCGACAGAAAGGCTTCATCCGGGGAGCTATACGAAACCTTTTTCGCCATCAGCTTGGCCACGGTGGCACACATCAGAGAGTGGTGCCAGAACAGCTTGAGATTAAGAACGGAATCACTTTTTGTCTTGGCAAACGCCTGGAACACAGAGGCGCTGATGGCAATATTCTTGACAGCATCCGTCCCCAATAGGAGCAAGGCGTGCTCCATGCTGGTCACCCTGTTAGGAAGGCCGTAGTAGGCAGAATTGACCATCCTCATGACCTTGGCAGTTAACGAGGAATCCTTATTGATGACTTGGGATATATCCTCATTGGTGCTGTCCGGCTTATTGCAGGCACCGATGAACTCGAGAAGAATGTGAGGAAGTGTAGGAAGGTTCTTGAAGGTCTCGATCTTTTCAAAAAGTTGATGGGACTTTGACTTCATAAGGCAAGAGGGCCATTGAACGATTATGTTTGCCGGATACGATTGATGGTTTCGTAAAAAGTCGATTTTACTCACTCCGTGAACATTTTGGGGGCCCTTAAGATGTTCAGCTAAAATGCTAACACGCAGTGAAGCTGTGCGCTAAACTCGGGCGAACACCCTCAGACAGTCAGCATTTTTTAACGCTAAACATCTGAAGTGCCTTTCTCCCAAAATGCTCAATGTTGTCCGGAAAATACTTTTTACGAGCCTATCGTAATCATTATCTTACTCAGCTTCCCCCCATGTGTCAATGTTTTCGGCGTGTAGTATGCGGAACTCGTCAGCGGAGCCGAATAGGACCGGCCGGAGGAGATACTGGAGCGAGTCTCAAGACGGAGCAACTCGTCAATGAGATACTATGGGATTTCCAGAAAGGGATGGGGCTTGAGTCAGTCAGGGGGCCACCCCGGGTGACTTGCCCAGGCCGGGAGAGCGGGCACTACGAAGAATGTCTCGGATCTTTATAGGCTGTTGTCACAAAATCCCTGTTCGAGGGAGGATGTGTGGGCAATGACTGGGTCGCAGCCTCAAAAGGGCATAATACGGGCCTGCCCGGACAGGCGTGTTCCAGGCAGGCACAGGGTTCGTCTTATGCGTGTTACAGTTTTGACATCAACTCGGCTGTTACCTCTTTGACGCTGGGCGCCCCATCGAGCGTGATGTATTTGATCTTGCCTTCTTTTTCAGCAAGGTCCTTGAAATAATAACCCGCGGCCAATGTCCCGCTCTCTGTATCGTAGTAAATGCTATGGCGCTTGTTGATGGCCTCTTCGTCCTGGTCATCCGACCGACTGGTGAGGTCACCCCCGCACACGCGGCACTTGTCGCCATTCGGTTTTATGGCATCAATAAAAATGTTGTTGGGATGATTGTTGTCGTTCACGCAGAGCCTGCGGCCCATGATACGATTTTTGGCGATTTGTCGATCTAAAATCACCTCAGCCACGATATCCAGATCCAAGCCCGAAGCTTTCAGGGCCTCATCCAGCTTTATGGCCTGATTCTTGTTTCGCGGAAATCCGTCCAAGAGCCAGCCGTTTTTGCAGTCGTCTTGTTTCAGGCGATCAAGAATCATTGGGATGGTAATTTCGTCTGGCACCAGATCGCCACGGTCAATGAACTCTTTCGCCTTGGCGCCGAGTTCCGTGCCTTTGCCAATATTCTCTCGGAAGATGGCCCCTGACTCAATGTGGGGTAAGTTGTACTTCTCCTTAACGATCGCTCCCTGTGTCCCCTTGCCACTGCCATTTGGTCCAAACATCAAGATGTTCATACGTGTCTCCTTTCTTCCTGATTTCAGGCGGGAATGCGAATTTGGAGTTTGGCCAGAACGGATTCTGGGACGCCCAGAACATTCCAGAAAGTTGGCGTTGATTTGTTACGAAGGGTCAAGTATAAGAATTTGGAGCGTTTGTCAAGGAGTTTGAAGAGAATTTGGAGATGGGGTGGTCAATTTTTCGGTTGACACCTTGCGCCAGGCGAAGTATTAAAAAAATTTTGATTTTTCAGCGGGAAAAGGGAAAAATACATCGTGCCATGAAAACTTACAGTGCAAAGCCAACAGAAGTGGACAGACAGTGGTATGTGATTGATGCCAGCGGGTGTGTTTTGGGAAGATTGGCGACCTTTGTTGCTGGTCGCCTCCGGGGAAAGCATAAGCCCATTTATACGCCCCACGTGGATACTGGAGACCATATCATCGTTATCAATGCCGCGGAGGTGACTCTGACGGGGAGGAAGCGGGACCAAAAGGTATACTACCGTCACAGTGGATATATGGGGGGCCTTAAATCCACGACTGCCAAACAGCTTTTGGAAACGCGGCCCGGGGATCTGGTCGTCTACGCGGTCCGGGGGATGCTTCCAAAGAACAGGCTTGGTCGCAAGATGCTAAAAAAGCTCAAGGTTTATGCCGGACCCGATCACCCGCACGTGGCACAGCAACCTCAACCACTGCAACTTCAGGTATAGGAGTGTTTTATGGCAGAAGCTTATTATGGGACTGGAAAGCGGAAGACCGCTGTTGCCAGAACATGGCTTAGACCCGGCAAGGGGACGATTACGATTAACCAGCGGGACGTCGATGACTATTTTAGGAGAGAAACTGCCAAGATGATTGTGGAACAACCCCTTGTTCTGACCGATACGTACGGGAGTTTTGATGTGAACGTCAACGTCTCGGGGGGCGGTATTTCCGGCCAGGCGGCAGCCGTTCGGCACGGCATCACCAAGGCATTGCTTCAGGTGAACCCGGAGTTTAGACCAATTCTGAAAAGGGCCGGCTTTGTGACGCGCGACTCCAGAGCCAAAGAGAGGAAGAAGTACGGCCAAAAAGGGGCGCGTGCCCGCTTCCAGTATTCCAAGCGTTAGCTGACGGGCCATGAACCGCAGGTTTTTGGCAAGGGGGGGGTGGGCCGCTTCCTCTTTGTTCTTGCGGTTTTGGCTGTTGTGAAGCCATTGCATCATCGTGGACATCGCCCGAGAAGGAGGTTCATCAATCGTGGCCAAAGAAGAACCTATTGAGGTGCGGGGCAAGGTCATTCAGAATATGTCCCACGGCACCTATAAGGTGGAGCTGGAAAACAACCACCAGATACTGGCCCATCCTTGTGGAAAGATGCGAAAATATTCGATAAAGATCCTCCCGGGAGACATGGTAACAGTGGAACTTTCGCCCTATGACCTGTCACGCGGGAGAATCACGTACCGCTTCAGCGGCCGTTAAGCCCACCAGGATTGGTGCTCGGTCGTCCTTTCTCTTCCCCGTTGTCTTGCCTCTTTTGTGGTTCCACACAGTGCGTCGGTTCACATAGACCTCATGAAGATGACCCCTTCACCGGGCCGGCTCAAGAATCTTTGCAACACTTTAGCGCTTTCAAAAACAGGGCAATGGTCCAGGCCTCTTTTCCCTTGGTCTAAACCGGTTTTTGATCCATCTAAGGCTCGCTCCAGGGGCCTTGAAAACTCGCCCCTTGGGCTCAGACAGTTCAAGGCCCTGATCTTCCGCTTTGCCAAGATGGATGGGCAAAAACCGCTTTAATGACCGCTCAAAGAAGCCTGGACCATTGCCTTTCTTGGCTCATCGAAGGTTCAAGGGACCGCCGCTTGCGCGACCCACGTTTCAAAGATCTAAAGTGTTACGAATCTTTTGGTTTGACAAGACGAGAGATTTGTCTTAGAGGCGTTTTGTAGGAATAAATAGTGGTTACCCAGTCGAAGCATTGACGGTTTTGGCGGCCACGATAAGTCGTATTCGAATGGAAATGGCTGCGAAGAGGGCAAGCCTCTTGAGGTAGAAACATGGTTGTTAGGGCAGCGGTTGTTGGTGCGACGGGCTATGCAGGGGCGGAGCTGGTGAGAATCCTGTCGGGTCATCCTCATGCGAAGTTGTCTATGATTACCTCCCGTCAGCATGCAGGTATTGCCTTTTCGGATGTTTATCCGGCTACAGCCGGAATGGTGCATCTCGGCTGCCAGGCTTTCTCTCCAGAGACTGTGTCTGAGGCGGCCGATGTCGTCTTTACCGCCCTACCTCACAAGGCATCGATGGCCGTGGTGCCCGGGCTGATTGATCGAGGCAAGAAGGTCATTGACTTGAGTGCAGATTTTAGGTTTAAAGACCCGGCCCTGTATGAGGCTTGGTATGAACCACATCAGGCCAAGGATTTGCTTCAATCTGCCGTGTACGGGCTTCCTGAAGTCTTTTCTGACGAAATACAAAAGGCTTCTTTAGTTGGTAACCCTGGTTGCTATCCCACCAGTGTCCTTCTTCCCTTGTTGCCTCTCGTGAAGGCGCCCTTTGTTGATTTGGACAACATTGTGGCGGATTCAAAGTCCGGCACGAGTGGTGCCGGACGATCCGTGAGCCTGGCCACGCACTTTTGCGAGGTGAATGAGGGTTTCAAGGCCTACAAGGTGGCTGAACATCGCCATAACCCGGAGATGGACGAGGTTTTGGGCCTTTTTGCAGGACGTACGATCTACATCACTTTCACGCCTCACCTGGTGCCCATGACGAGGGGGATGCTGACCACGCTCTATGTCGGCCTGAAAGGGTCTGTCTCCACCCAGGAGGTCGCCTCCTATCTTAGTTCTTTCTTTGCAAACAAGCCTTTTGTTCGCATCTGTCCGCCTGGCAGATTTCCGGACACCAGGCACGTGAAAGGGACCAACTACTGTGACATCGGAGTCAAGGTGACCAAGCGTACCAGGCGACTGATCATTGTCTCGGCCATCGACAACCTTGTGAAAGGGGCCTCCGGCCAGGCGGTGCAGAACATGAATATCATGTATGGCTTCCCGCAGACAGCCGGCCTGGATCAGGTCCCGTTTCCACTCTAGGTCCCTTCGGACGCTATGTTGATTGCCGAATTTCAAGCTCATTGTTGAATATGAGGGGACGGCCTATCACGGCTGGCAACGCCAGAAGGATGTCCCCACGGTCCAGGAGACCATTGAGGCGGCGCTGGAGACCATGACCGGACGTTCGGTCAAAGTCATCGGCTCTGGGCGTACCGATGCCGGGGTGCATGCCCTGAATCAGGTGGCCAGCTTTTCCGTCGACACAAGACTCACCGCTGACGTTTTTCAACAGGGCCTGAACAGCCTCCTTCCCCCAGATATTGTGGTCCGGGCTTGTCAGGGCGTGGATGACTCGTTCCACGCTCGATACGATGCCTGGAGCAAGGTTTACGATTATCATATCCTGAATCGTCCCCTCCCTGCCGCCCCCTATCGGCAGTTCGCTTGGCATGTCAGAAAGTGTCTTGATCTCGATTCCATGAGGGCGGCAATGGATTGCCTGAAAGGAGAGCACGATTTCTCGGCCTTTGAGGCCAGTGGCAGCGCCAGATCCCATCCGGTGCGAAACGTCATGGACGTGAACTTGACGGCACGAGACCAAGAAGGCTACATGGTTTTTACGATTGAGGGGGATGGGTTCTTGCGGTACATGGTCCGCAATATCGTGGGCTCCCTGGTGGATGTGGGCTTGGGCAAGATATCGCCAAAGGGCTTTCAGGGTATTCTTGTCTCAAGGGATCGCAAACAGGCGGGCATAACGGCCCCCGCGCACGGGCTATTTCTTAGGCAAGTCAAATACAGCGCAAGAGACGCTTCAAGCAAGTGACTTCTGCGTGACGACTTTGTTGATCACAATATCATCATAGGTAGACATGATGTCTCTTCGGCTGATAGCCCCCCGGAGCAATTTTGCATTGTTCTTGTCCACGACGGGGAGGATGGAGTAATCGCCTTGGATGATTCTGGTGAGGGCCACAAACAGACTGTCATCTTCGGTCACAGTGGTCACATGACGCGTAGCGATGTCCTGGGCTGTCAGTGTCTTGTTGCTTTTTTCACCAAGAATCTTCTGGCAGTCTGATAAGGAAAGGATTCCTACCAACCGACCCAGGGGATCGACTACAGGGAAGCTGTTAAACTTGCTTTGAAAGACAAACGCTTTCAACTCGTTGAACGGCATGTCTGCCCGGATCGTTTGTATGTCTTGCCTCATCGCCCGCTGTACGAGTATATGCTTGAACTGGCTGACCTCACGGTCTGATTCAATGTCGACTCTTTGGCGGCCGGCCTTGATCTCCTCG
Organism: uncultured Desulfobacterales bacterium; assembly: GCA_964502635.1. Classification (GTDB taxonomy): domain Bacteria; phylum Desulfobacterota; class Desulfobacteria; order Desulfobacterales. The sequence goes on along the minus strand of CAZCXI010000012.1, from coordinate 28,192 downwards.
ACCCTTTCGTTGTAAAATTGAATGACTTCCCTCCGGTCCAACATCCCGAGCAAAAACGAGTGATCTTCGTCTTTGACGACCGGCAGCCTGTGGAGATTGCGAATGGTAACTTTCCTGAGGACTTCACCGAGGTCTTCAGAAGGGGTTGTGACAATGATATCCGAGTTGGCAATGTCTTTCATGACGACGAGGGCCTCAATGCCGTCATCAAACATGATGCCTCGGACATCGTTAATAGAAAATATGCCGGTCAGCCGGTTTTGCTCGTTCACCACCGGGAAGTAGTGCTGATCCGTTGAGGAAAACATCCTTCTGAAGGCCGCTAGTGACATGTTTTCGGGCACCAATTGTACTTTTCTCACCTGAGGCATGAGCTCTTTTACCCTGATGGTGCCAAGGACATCCACGAAAAAATCCCCGCGGTGTGCATTAGAATCCAACCGGGTTGGAACCTGCTTGACATAGATGGTCCATTTTCGAGCGAGCATGAAGGCAATGGAGCAGACGAGCAGGCTGGGCAGCAGCAGGTGATAGGAGTTGGTCATCTCGCTGACAAAGATAATGGTAGAGATGGGGGCATTTGACACTGCGGCAAAGAACCCGGCCATGCCGACTACGACAAAGGCCCCGGGCTCGGTCACGATGCCCGGCATGATGGCGTGGAAGGTCCTGCCGACGGCCCCCCCAAAGGCGCCGCCAATGACAATAGACGGGCCGAACACACCGCCACTGCCACCGGAACCGATCGAAAAAGCCGTGGTCAGGATTTTTCCGAAAGCCAGGCCAAGGAGGAAGAGCGTGGGAAATCCGAAGAGGGCGGGGAGTTCGTTGTCCAGGGCCATTTGGGCATAGCCATAGCCAAAAGACAGGGTTGCTGGCAGGAAGAACCCTATGGCGCCGGTGCACAGGCCGCCAATGGCCGGCTTGATGTGATTTGGAATCTTGATTTTCTTGAAAAGGTGCTGCACGCCATAAAACGATTTGACATACAGGATCCCGCCGCCGACCAGGACAAAGGCCAGGACAATGTAAGGACCCAGTTCCAGGGGATTGTGAAAGACAAAATCTTGCGCTTCAAAAAGGGAGCCCCAACCGAAAACGAGACAAAACAGGCAATAAGCGACGACCGATGACATGCCGGCGGGGATGATCACTTCCGGTTCGAAGTCAGGCTCACGGTAAAGCACTTCGGCGGCAAACAGAGCGCCTGCCAGGGGCGCACGGAAGATGCTTCCGATGCCGGCCCCGACACCGGCCGCCAGCATGATCCGACGTTCCCTGTCAGACAGTTTCAACCTTGTCGCCAGGTATGAGCCAAAACCAGCTCCGATCTGGGCGATGGGCCCCTCACGGCCCCCTGAACCGCCTGAGGTGATGGTGAGTGCCGAGGCGACGGTCTTAATAAAAGGTATCCTGCCCCGGACAAAGCCGCCCTTATTGTGATAGGCATCAATGGCCGCATCCGTGCCATGGCCTTCTGCCTCGGGGGCAAAGGTGTAGACAAGCCATCCGCTTATGATGCCTCCCAGGGCAGGGAGAAAAAAAAGGACCCAAGCATTAAAGGGCGTGTTGGTTGGTGGAAGTAGATGTGACTCTCCGGCAGGCGGCGGCGGACGGTACCCGGCCATTTGATCCATAAAAACGTGTAACCCGAGTTGACAAAGATACTGAAAGACGACGGAGCCAAGGCCGGCAATGAGGCCGATGAGGATGCAATAGACTACCCATTTTCCTGCCGTGGTGATGGGAGTTGTTTTCAGGCTGAGGGGAAAGAAATGGAAGCGGCTTTTCTTTGTCAAAGGAATTGCCTTTTGATTCAATGTTTGATACTCGACAGTTTATTAGTAAAGCTATTTCTCTCTTCTTGTCTTATCTAATTTATAATGAGTCTAGCATGTTAGGTCAAGAGAAAAGACCGCTCGTTTTCTATAAGCAACCTGAAATGATGCGCTGGCGGGTCCCGGGCCAGGTTTGTTAGTTCAACCGCAGGAGCGAGTGCGGATCCTTACATGGAAAAAGCAGTGATGAGACGCAGGGTGCGCACCGGGGGACGTTAGGGGGAATCGTGCTGGTATCCGAACGAATCAGGGCCATCCAACCTTCTCCGACCTTAGCGATTAATGCAAAGGCCGTGTCTATGCGACAGGCAGGGGTCGATGTGATCAGCTTTGGTGTTGGCGAGCCGGATTTTGATACGCCGAGGCACATTCGGCAAGCCGGCGTCAAGGCTATCGACGAGGGATTTACGCGGTACACGGCTGTAGGTGGCATCCCTGAGCTCAAAGACGCCATCATAGAAAAGCTTCGGCGCGACAATAACCTGAGCTACGAGCGTGAAGAGGTCATGGTCTCCTGCGGAGGCAAACACGTGTTGTACAACCTGGCTCAGGCGACGCTAAACCCCGGTGATGAGGTCATCATTCCCGCGCCTTATTGGGTCTCCTACCCTCCTATCGTGATGCTTGCAGGGGCAAGCCCTGTGATCGTGGAAACAGGGGAAGCCGAGGATTTCAAGTTGTCTCCTGATGCCCTGGAGGCTGCCATCACACCACGGGCCAAGCTCTTGATCCTGAACAGCCCGTCCAACCCTACCGGATCGGTATACACCCAATTGGAACTGGAAAGGTTGGCCGAGGTTGTCCTGAGACACGGCATCTCCGTGGTCTCGGATGAAATTTACGAAAAGCTCATTTTTGACGGCAAACCCTTTTGTAGTATAGCTCAGGTCAGCGAGGAGCTCAAGGGGAAGGTTTTTGTTGTCAATGGCGTCTCAAAAACTTACGCGATGACAGGCTGGCGCATCGGATATGTGGCTGGAGCCCGAGAGGTGATTGCAGGAATGACAAAGATCCAGAGCCAGAGCACTTCAAACCCGAATTCCATCGCTCAAAAGGCCGCGATCGCTGCATTGACCGGCCCGCAGGATTCGGTCCGCAATATGGTCCGGGCCTTTGATGAGCGGCGCAAATACCTCGTGGGACGATTGAATGGCATGGCCGGGATCCATTGCAACATGCCGGGCGGCGCTTTCTACGCTTTTCCTAATGTTAGCCATTGTTTTCAAACAGATCCGGACGGGCGTGATGTGAAGGGGTCAGGCCATCTGTGTGATTATCTTTTGACCGCGGCACGGGTCGCCCTTGTGCCCGGGATCGCCTTTGGTGCGGATAGTTTTATCAGGTTTTCCTACGCAACGAGTCTCGAGGCTGTCCGGGAGGGGATCGATAGAATAGAGGAGGCACTCCAGCGGTTGGTGGCTTCTGTCTAGTCAGTGGTCAGTCGTCATCGGAATCGGGCAGCCAGTCATTCGGACTCGTGCCCCACGACTGATGACCAATGACCACTGACTGAGGTGTAACATTAGCGAGCACTTCGCTTGGATGCCTTGAGCGGATTAACTTTGACAGTGTCGCTCTTGGCTGTAGTTTTCACATGGGTGGCAAGGTTGCATCGGCCGGCTTTCCACTTGAGTGCGGGGTCCGGACAAGCCGTGCAGTACCATCCAGAAGGAAACTCGGAGCTGCGGTTACATCCGTCGCATTGGTCCACGGTGTGATGGCAGGTGCCGCCGTTAAAGGAACAGCCCTTCGTGGTCATAAACACGCATTCCGCGCCCGGCTTTACGGTTGTACAGTCCATGGGAATCACCCCCTTCCTGCGTTATTATATCCTAACCCGGTGTGGGAAGGACCAAAAGCCCAAAATAGCAAGAATGCCGGTATTTGCATCTTTTGTCAAGGATATTTTCCACCCATGAATCTTTTTTGCGCTTGCCAGCTTTTCTCAGTGCCGCCTTCCGGCCTCTTGGGCCAGATTGACGACATTGGAACGTCTTTTGCATATGTTTCGAATGTTCACGATACCTGGACACCGATCTTAGGTATACCTTTTCCGCGAATTCTCAACAGCAAGGAGAGGTGACGTATGCCAGTTTATGTGTGGCAAGGACAAGACAGGAGGGGCACGCTCCACAAGGGGGAAATGGAGGCCGTTGATGACACGGCCGTGGGTCTACAGTTGCGCCGCCTTCAGATCAAGCCTTCCAAAATAAAGAAAAAGCCTAAAGATTTATTTGAAAACGTGTCCTTCCTTCAACCCAAGGTACGCACTGCCGATGTGGTGGTGTTTGCAAGGCAGTTTTCAACGATGATCAATGCGGGACTTCCGCTCATTCAGTGCCTGGACATCCTCCAGGCCCAGCAGGAGAATAAGACGTTTAAGAAGATGTTGAAACACATTAAGGAGACTGTGGAGGGCGGCGCCACGCTCGCCGATGCGCTGGCGAAGTACCCGAACGTGTTTGATAACCTTTTCGTCAACATGGTTGCAGCAGGGGAAACGGGCGGCATCCTGGACGCGATTTTGAACCGTCTTTCCGAATACATGGAAAAGGCGATGAAGCTTAAGAAAAAGGTTAAGTCGGCTATGACCTATCCCATTATCGTCCTGTGTATCGCCGTTTTGGTAATCGGTGTAATCATGGTCTTTGTTATTCCGGTTTTTGAGAAAATGTTCGCGGACTTCGGCGGGGCACTTCCAACACCTACCCAGATAGTCGTAACCGCGAGCCGGCTTATCCGAGACAATGTCCTTTATATGATCGGTGCTTTCGTGGTCTTTGTCTTTCTGTTTAAGCGATACTACAACTCTGAAAAGGGGCGTGCCGTGGTGGACAATTATCTGCTCAAGCTGCCCGTCTTTGGCCTCCTCCTGCGCAAGGTGGCTGTGGCCAAGTTTACGCGTACGCTGGGGACGATGGTTAGTAGCGGCGTGCCTATCTTAGACGCGCTGGGCATCACGGCAAAGACCTCCGGCAACAAGACGGTCGAATCAGCGATCTACAAGGTGCGATCGGCTATCAGTGAGGGGCGGACCATGGCAGACCCCCTGGCGGAGAGCGGGGTGTTTCCTTCCATGGTCTGTCAGATGGTGGCGGTGGGAGAATCCACGGGGGCCTTGGATGCCATGCTGTCAAAGATCGCCGATTACTACGATGATGAGGTTGATGCGGCCGTTGATAGCCTGACCTCTATGATCGAACCCTTTATGATGGTCTTTTTGGGTATTACCATTGGTGGGTTGGTCGTTTCCATGTATTTGCCTATCTTCAAGATGGCGGGCATGGTTGGCGATTAGTGCAGTGACTGGAGTCGTTTCTAACACATCGGTTTCAAAGCAATACTTGTCTAAGAGACTCCAGTGGCTAATGTTTCTGCGCGTTATCTTTACTACCGTTCTTCTTGGCGCCGCCATCATCGTTCAATTCAAGCATCGGGAATCCCTCATCGCCCCGCCCCTCTTGATGCTCTACGGCCTCATCGGAACGATCTACGTCCTGACCTTCATCTATGTCTTGGTTTTCAAGCGATTCCGACCGGCACTGGGCTTCGCCTACCTGCAGATTATCCTGGACACCCTGTTCGTAACGTTGCTTATCTATGTGACGGGCGGTATTGCGAGTGTTTTCTCTTTCCTCTATCTGGTCGTTATTGTTTACGCCAGTATTCTTCTTTACAAGAAAGGCAGCTTTGTCATGGCCACCTTGTGCAGCATGCAGTACGGGGCCATGATGGACCTGGAGTACTATGGAATCTTGAACCCCTTTTTTACCCAAGGCACCCTGACTATTCACACCTATGAGCCGGCATACGTTCTTTACAAGATCGTGATGACCATGGTGGCGTGTTTCCTGGTTGCTTTCTTGAGCAGTCACCTTGCGCAACAGAGCCTGAGATCAGAGGAGGAACTGGAGGCCAAACAAAAAGACCTCGAGCAACTGGAGGCTTTTAATGCGAGCATCGTCCACAGCATGGACAGTGGACTCCTGACGCTGGATTCTTCAAACACGATTACCTCCTTTAACCGGGCCGCCGAACAGATCACAGGATTTGGGCGCGAGGAAGTTATTGGTCAGCCCCTGCTCGCCATATTCCCAGGCGTGGTTGAGCATCTCAGCGCTCAAAGCGAACTCTCGCACAAGAGACTGCAACGTTACGATGTGGAGTTCAAGAAAAAGAATGGATCTGTCGGCTACCTCGGTTTTTCAGTCTCTTCACTCATGGAGCCTGATGGAAGAGCCATAGGTAAGCTACTCATTTTTCAGGATCTAACGGCTCTAAAGATCATGGAGGCACACATTAAGAGGGTGGACAAACTGGCGGCCGTAGGAGAGATGGCTGCCGGCATCGCCCACGAGATAAAAAATCCGCTGGCGTCCATGACCGGATCGATACAGCTCCTGAAAGACCAGATCAACGTGACGTCCGTCACGCAGAAGCTGATGCGGATTGCCTTGCGGGAAGCTGATCGGCTGAACGGGTTAACGAATGATTTTCTCCTGTTCGCGCGTCCCAATTCAGGCAATGCAGAAGCTGTGGAACTGGGTTCCACTGTTGACGAGACCTTGCAATTGTTTGAGCAAGACGCCGTGCGCCACAACGGCGTCAGAGTGGTCCGACAGATTGCACCTGATATTTGGACAAAGATGGATCCTAAACATATACGCCAGGTCCTGTGGAACCTCCTCTTGAACGCGGCTGACGCGATTGACGGCAAGGGCACGATTGAAGTGTCGGCACGGATCATAAGAGACACGGTTCAATTGGCTATCAAGGACGATGGCTGTGGCATACCCGAAGAGACGCAAAAGACTGTCTTTGATCCCTTTTTTACGACCAAGACCCAGGGTACTGGTTTAGGCCTTTCTATCGTCCACAGGCTTGTGGAATCATACGGAGGGCGCGTCGACGTCCAGAGTGAAGAAGGCCAGGGAACCACGTTTATCCTGCACCTCAAGAGAATAGACCCGCCAGGCCGCATTCAAGCCCGCCTTTTGTCTTGACACTTGCAGCGAAAATAGGTTAGCAAAAATTTTCTGTGCTTTTGGATGAGGTGCCCCTGTATGATGGACGGATCAAGTGAGGTTGTTCGCCAAAGACGGGAAAAAGCAAGGGCTCTGATGGATCAGGGTGTTGAGCTTTATCCCAACGATTTCAAGGTCTCTCACACGGTGGAGGACGCAAGGCGGTCTATTGCCAGACAAGGGGGGGGCGTTGAGGATACGGCCCCTTTTGCCATGGCGGGCCGGATCATCACGCTCAGGTCTTTCGGAAAGGCGGCTTTTCTCCATTTCAGAGATCACACCGGACAGCTTCAGGCGTACGTGAAGCAAGACGAAATCGGGAAGAAAACGTACGGATTTTTCAGACAACTTGACGTCGGCGACTTTATTGGGATCAGAGGAACCCTGTTTCAGACTAAAACAGGCGAATGGACTCTTTTGGCCAAGAACATTCGTCTGCTTTGTAAGGCGATGAGGCCGTTGCCAGAGAAATTCCATGGGCTAAGGGACCCTGAGAAACGCTACCGTCAGAGGTACCTGGATCTCATTATGAACCCAAGTGTCCGGGAGATCTTTGTCGCCAGGGCCCGTATTATCCAAGCCTTCCGGGATTTCCTGCTCGAGCGAGGGTTTCTGGAGGTGGAGACCCCGATGATGCAACCCATTCCCGGGGGGGCCGAAGCCACGCCCTTTCAGACCTTTCATAATGCTCTAGGGATGGATCTTTTTTTGCGGGTGGCACCGGAGCTTTACTTAAAACGACTGGTCATAGGGGGTATTGATCGCGTTTTCGAAATAAACAGAAGCTTCAGGAATGAGGGGGTGTCGACGCGACACAATCCGGAATTCACCATGCTGGAATTTTATCTTGCTTATGCCACGCATGAAGATCTAATGACCCTGACCGAGGAGGCACTGCGTTTCATCACTCAGCAAGTTTTGGGGGCAACTCGTTTTACGTACCAGGAAAAAACCATTGATATGGATGGACCATGGGCTCGCCTAACGCTGGGACAAGCCCTGAATGAGCTGGGTGGTGTTGATCCCTCCTTATTGAATGATCGGCAGGGATTGCTCGCTCTTGCAAAATCCAAAGGGATTCAGATCACAAAAGGACGGCGGCGAGGCAAGATCCTCACCAAGCTGTTCGATGCGTTGGTGGAGCCCAAGCTGATCGCCCCTACTTTCGTTGTAGACTATCCGGTAGAGGTTTCACCCCTTGCTAGACGGAGCCGTTTGGAGCCTGATATGGCGGAGCGATTTGAGCTCTTCATCGGAGGAAGTGAAATTGCCAACGGGTTTTCGGAACTGAATGATCCGGTGGACCAAAAGACGCGCTTTTTGGATCAGGTTGCAGATCGTCAGCAGGGTGATGAAGAAGCCTACTATATGGATGAAGACTATGTGACGGCTCTCGAGTACGGTATGCCTCCCACAGCAGGTGAAGGTATCGGCATTGACCGATTTGTCATGTTGCTAACCGATGCGCCCTCCATCCGTGAAGTGATCCTTTTCCCTCTGCTGAAGAATATTCGTCATTAGTTCGTGCCCATTCACGAACCGAAGAGGGCACTGGACAGTGTCCAATTCAGTCCCGACAGATCGGGATTTTGATGAGCAAGGCCGCAGCAACGCCGCTCATCGGAAAGCCGCTCATCGGAAAAAGGGCCGACGCTGGGTCACCCTGCGGGTTACATGGAGATGTGGCAATTCGGCAGGTCATGAAAGCCGATCGCCGACACTTGCATCCACCTCAACGGACCAAAGGGGCTCACCGCGCTAAGTGGAGCGACTTCTATCATGTCATTTGAACTCTTTGTGGGTCTTCGGTACCTTCGGGCAAAACAGAGACAGGCCTTTATTTCAATCAACGCCCTGATATCCATCGCAGGGGTCATGCTGGGTGTCATGGCTATGATGGTCGTGCTGGCGGTTATGACCGGGTTCAGCGTGGACATCAAGTCAAAAATTTTGGGGATGAATGCCCATATACAAGTCATGAGCCGAGGTGGCACACTGAAAGGATATGGAGACGTCATGAGAAAAATTGAGGCCGTGGAGGGCGTAAAGGCTGCAGCCCCTTTCATCCACAGTCAAGTCATGCTTCGCAGCGGCTCCTATGTGTCGGGCGCCATCCTGAAAGGTATTGATCCCCTGCGGGCCGGGCAGGTGTTGGATTTGGAAAAGAGTATGAAGGCAGGGGACTTACAGGCGTTGACGGACAGTAGCGGGCCGGCGGCAGAAAGGGGCAAAGCCCTGCCTCCCGGGATTATCTTGGGACAGGAGCTTGCCAGACTGCTCATGGCGAACCCGGGGGACGAACTGTACGTGATCTCTCCGTCGAGTGGAAGCCTGACACCGGTTGGAGGTCGCGTCCCCCATATGAAAAAATTCAGAATCGTGGGCCTCTTTGATTCGGGCATGTATGACTACGACACATCTTTTGCCTATGTTGCCCTTGAATCAGCGCAACAACTGTTAAGGCTCAAACGATCAGTCAATGGCATAGAGGTGAAGGTCAATGACATTTATGGTGTTCATCACATTTCTGAAGCCATCCTGGAGACCTTGGGACCTGGTTACTGGACTCAGGATTGGATGCAGATGAACAAGAATTTTTTTTCGGCCTTGAAGCTGGAGAAGACCGTGATGTTTATTATTCTGGTGTTGATTATTCTGGTAGCCGCTTTCAACATTGTCAGCACCCTGACGATGATAGTCATGGATAAAACGAAAGAAATCGCTATCCTTAAATCTATGGGTGCCAAGGGAAAGAGCATCATGACAATCTTCATGTTGGATGGTCTGATCATAGGCCTGGTGGGGACCGTCCTTGGCTTGATGGGGGGAGGCTTGGTTTGCTATTTGTTAACGCGCTATGAATTTGTGAAGCTTCCGAGTGATGTCTACTACATTTCCACGCTCCCTGTCAGAGTCCAAGGGCTGGATGTAACCCTAATCGCCCTGTCGGCCCTAGCCATCAGCTTTTTGGCCACCCTCTATCCATCCTATCAGGCGTCTAAGTTGGACCCCGCGGCAGCCATCAGATATGAATAACCAAGAGCCATTGATCCGTGCGAGAGGCGTCCACAAATCCTTTGTTACCAATGGTAACCAGCTGGACGTCTTGCAAGACGTGTCTTTAGATATTCAGCAAAAAGAGATGGTCGCCATTGTCGGGGCCTCCGGGGTTGGCAAGTCAACCCTTCTGCATGTGCTGGGAACCCTGGAACGCCCAGACCGGGGAGATATCCTTTATCGAGGCAGGGACGTTTTCAGTTATGATGATGAAAGGTTGGCCTCTTTCCGCAACGAGACGATCGGCTTTGTATTCCAGTTTCACCACCTGCTGCCGGAATTCAATGCCCTGGAAAACACGATGATGCCTGCCCTGATCAAAGGCATGAGCGCCAACGAGGCGTCTCAACAGGCCGAGGCGATCCTGGTGCGGGTGGGCCTGCAGGATCGCTTCAGGCATCAGGTGGGCGAACTGTCAGGGGGGGAACAACAAAGGGTGGCGGTGGCCAGGTCTTTGGTATTGAAACCGTTCGTCCTGTTGGCCGACGAGCCCACAGGCAATCTCGATAGAAAGACCGGCGAAACCATACATGACCTTTTGATTTCATTGAACCGAGATGATGGCATTACCGCTGTGATTGTGACTCATAACATGAAGTTGGCTGAACGATTGTCCCGTCAGGTAACCCTGATTGACGGGCGCGCGGTGGAAGTGAATTGACCAGGGGTGAATTGTCATGAGGTGTCTATGTTGAGGCGATGGTTGTCAGCCCTTCTGATTTTGTTCGCGTTGTCAACAAGTCTCATCGCCCAGGAGACTGTGCAAGTTGTGATTCTGCCTTTTGAGGTCCAGGCCCCTGAAGGGGTTGACGCCTTGAAAGTCCAAATTCAGACGCTGCTTGCAAATGAACTCACAGAAGAGGGCATCGTTGTCCTGGAGTCGCCGCGTCCCGATGAATCGCTGCTCGAGACCCGGGAAGACTCAGGCCTTGAGCATTTGCGCAGCTTGGGGTCGGCCGTGGGGGCTGATTTCGTCATATGGGGAAACCTTACCCGGGTGGGTCAACATTACAGCCTGGATGCCAAGGTCATAGAATCATACGGACAGGCGCCTCCCGAGACCGTTGCTTCAGAAGGCGAGCCGTTTGAGAACCTGCCCGATGGTATTCGACGGCTCGGCCGAGACATCAGTACGAAGATACTCAAGAGGGAGAAGGTGGCAGAGGTGGTCATCACCGGGAACAAACGAATAGAAGCCGATGCCATCAAGAAGATTATCAAGACCAAGAAAGGTGATGCCTATTCAGCCAAGTACATCCGGGATGACGTGAAGTCCATCTATAAGATGGGCTATTTCGGGGACGTTCGCGTGGAGGCCGTCAGCACCCCTGAAGGGAAGGTGGTGACTTTTCGTGTGGCGGAACTGGACACGATTCGAAACATCAGGTTCAAGGGCAACAAAAAGTTTGATGATGAGAAACTCCAAGGAATCATTCATATCAAACGGGGATCGGTGTTGAATGTCAATACGTTACGTGGGGACCTGAAGGAGATTGAGAAGCTTTATAAACAAAAGGGATACCATCATGTTAAGGTGACCTACGAGATAAAGCCTGTGGAAGAGAATCGAGCTGATGTTGAGTTTGCTGTCGAAGAGGGCTCAAAGGTTTTTGTCAAGGCCATCTCTTTTGAAGGGAACAAGGTCTATGATAACGGTACGTTGAAGGATCTGATGAAAACGCAGGAAAAGGGGCTCTTGTCGTGGTTTACTTCGTCAGGGGATCTGGATCGCGAGGTCCTGGATCAGGATATATCCAAGATAACGGCATACTATAACAATCACGGCTATATTCAGGCAAGAGTTGGTGAGCCACAGATCGCCTACAAGGGGGACCGGATCTATATTGTCATCAAGATAGAAGAGGGTCCCCAGTTCAAGGTGGGAAAAGTTGATTTGGAAGGCGATCTGATTCATCCAAAGGAGGTATTGCTGAGGCACTTGAAGATTAACAAGGAAGAGTTTTACAACCGGGAGGTGATCAGAGAAGATATCTTGGCCCTGGGCGACACATACTCAGCTTCGGGCTACGCTTATCCGGATATCTCGCCGCGTATTGATCAGGATCTTAAAGCGTTTAAGGCCGATGTGACCTATGTTATCCACAAGGGGCCACTCGTTTACTTTGAGAAAATCATCATAGCCGGCAATACCAAGACCCGGGACAAGGTCATTCGCAGGGAGCTCAACGTACATGAGCAGGAACTTTTTAGCGGGAACCGTTTGAAGAGGGGGGCACGAAACCTCTATCGCCTTGATTTTTTTGAAGACGTTAAGATAAACAATACCAAAGGGAGCGCCGATGACAAAATGATTCTCAAGATCGATGTCACGGAGAAACCAACCGGCGCGTTCAGCTTTGGCGGCGGCTACAGTTCTGTGGACGACCTGTTCGCCATGGCTTCCATTTCGCAGAGAAACTTCCTCGGAAGAGGGCAGACCTTAGACCTCAGGGGCCAAGTGGGCGGCAGAACCACCGCTTTCTCATTCAGTTTCACAGAACCATGGCTTTTTGATACTCGACTGACAGCGGGTGCTGATGTGTATAATTTTGTCAGGGACTATGATACCTATGACAAGAACAGTGTGGGGGGAACCCTTCGAGGCAGCTATCCGGTTTTTGATTATACCCGATTCTCCCTGTCCTATAACTATGACCGGAGTAAGATCGAAAACCTTTCAGATAATGCTTCCTCGGCGATCCGGGATCTCGAGGGGGAAAACGTGGCCAACACGGTGACCGGCATTTTGCGCCGAGATTCGCGAGACCGGGTTTTCCAAACCCGGCGAGGCTCGGACAACAGCATCACGGTTGAGCATGCGGGCACGCCCTTTGGTGGCGATATCGGGTTCAGCAAGTACACTTTGGATTCTGGATGGTATTTCCCCCTTTTCTGGGATACGGTTGCCATGTTACATGGCCGCACTGGCTTTATCAATGGAGATCGTGTTGGCGATGTGCCTGTTTGGAAACGTTTTTACTTGGGTGGCATGGGCTCGGTACGCGGTTATGACTGGCGCGACATCAGTCCCAGGGACCCGGAAACAGATGATAAGATAGGCGGGAACAAGATGTTGCAGTTTAACGTCGAGTTTATGTTCCCCATCATAAAAAAGGCGGGATTGCAAGGTGTCGTTTTCTACGACACAGGCATGGCCTATGACAATGGAGAGGATATGAGCCTCGGGGACCTTAGAAAGAGCGTAGGCTGCGGTGTTCGATGGTATTCACCCATGGGGCCCATCCGTATGGAGTATGGCTACATCTTGGATGATGATCGAAGAGGTGAAGGGGGCTGGGAGTTCAACATGGGGGCGGCATATTAACCGAGTGGTCAGTGACAAATGACGAGAAAAGGAGGTCTTTTCATGAAGCTGCGTAGATTGTTCATAACCTTCACCCTTTGTTTCTTTGGCCTAAGCGGAGTCCTCTACGGGGCGGAGGTGGCGAAGATAGGAATTATCGATTTCCAGCGCGTGATCGACACGTCAAATCCCGGCAAGCGGTCTGCTGTTGAGATCAAGAGTCAAGGCAAGAAGATGGAAGAGACCCTGAAAGAAAAAGAGGCCGAGGTTCAAGGGCTGAAGAATAGCCTGGAGCAGAAGGCCCTCGTTATGAGCCAAGAGGCCCGTGACGAAAAGGAGCGGCAACTGCGGATCAAGGCCAACGATTTTCAGTCTCTCAGAAAACGGTACTTGGACACCTTAAAAGAGCTGAACCTGAAACTTTCCAATAAGATCAAGAAAGATGTTTTTGGAATCGTTGAAGAGATAGGAAAGGAAGGGGGCTACTTGTTAATCCTTGAACGCCGGGTGGGCGGGGTGGTCTACGCACCCCACGCGATCGACATGACGGACAAGGTCATAGAAGCGTATAACGCCCTGGATGCAAAACGTCTCAAGGAGGAGGCGGCAAAGTCAGGATCGAAGAACAAGCCATAGGGGGAAGCGTGAAGGCGAATGGGGGATCGATCTGCAAGTGACGAATGACGCACAAGGAAGCATGAAACTGCCGGTTCACAAGATTGCAGAGCTTGTTGCCGGTGAGGTCGCAGGCGATGGCGATCGCGTCATTCGGGGTGTTGCAGGGTTTGATGAGGCCGGCCCCGATGACATCACCTTGGCTGCCTCTGCGGGCTATAAGCAACGGATTGATGAGACCGGTGCCGGTGCGGTGATCGTCCCGTTTGAGGTGTATCAATCCAAGAAGACGCTTGTGCGGGTCAAGAATCCCTACTTGGCGTTGGCCAAGGTATCCACCCAGTTCCACAGCGTGTCCAGGCCCGTGGTTGGTATCAGCCAACAGGCCTGGGTGGGCGAGAACTTCAGGTGCGGCAAAGCCGCTTCCGTGTATCCAGGTGTGTTCATTGGGGACGACGTGACGCTGGGCGACCGTGTGACCTTGCACCCCGGCGTCGTGGTCGGTAACGGCGTGGACATGGGAAATGATGTCACTGTGCAACCCAATGTATCCATTCTGGAACGTTGCCGAATCGGAAGCAGCGTTTTGATCCATGCCGGTTCTGTAATCGGCGCTGATGGCTTCGGTTTTGCCTCTGATGGCAATCGGTACCACAAGATTCCCCAAGTCGGTATCGTTCAGATCGATGATGACGTGGAGATCGGTGCCTGTAACACGATCGACCGAGCTACCTTTGGGCGGACCTGGATCAAACGGGGTGTGAAGACAGACAATCTGGTTCACATTGCTCACAATGTCGTCGTGGGCGAGGATACTGTCCTTGTTGCGCAGGTCGGCATATCAGGCAGCGTGACGATCGGACACCACGCCATCCTGGCGGGGCAGGCAGGGATTTCCGGGCATGTGGCCATCGGCAACCGTGTGACCGTTGGAGCCCAGGCAGGCGTTGCAAAGTCTATCCCGGACGGCCAGATTATTTCCGGCACGCCGGGCATGTCCCATCGCCTGTGGTTGAAAACCTCCAGCATCATTCCAAGGCTTCCGGATATGAAAAAGAAGCTGAGAGAATTGGAAAAACGTGTGAAGGGGCTGGAGGAGTCACAGCCGAGGTGAGACAACAGGAATGACAGATGGAAGCGGTATATGACATTCGAAAGATCATGGGGCTTTTGCCTCATCGGTATCCCTTTATTCTGGTTGATCGCATTATAGAAATAGTACCCGATGAACGTATTGTCGGCCTGAAGAATGTGACCATGAATGAGCCATTTTTCCAGGGACACTTTCCAGGAACGCCCGTCATGCCGGGGGTGCTGATTGTTGAGGCCATGGCCCAGGCAGGAGGTATCCTCGTTAATGTTTCTCGTTCGGAGGAGCAGCGGACAGAACTGATCTATTTCATGGGCATTGATAAGGCCCGTTTCAGAAAGCCTGTGATTCCAGGAGACCAACTCGTCCTTGATATACTCTGGACTAAAAGGCGCGCAAACGTTTCCAAGATGACCGGCAAGGCAACCGTGGATGGGGCGCTGGTCGCGGAGGCTGAGGTCATGGCTATGATAGGAGAAAAGCCATGATACATCCCACCGCTGTGGTCGATTCCAGGGCTGAGATAGATTCTGAGGTTGAGATCGGACCTTATGCCGTCATCGCCCGTGACGTTCAGATACACGCCGGCACTATCATCGGTTCTCATGTGACCATTGACCAGGACACGACCATCGCGTCGGATTGTAAGATATTTCAGCACGCTGCCGTGGGCGCCGTGCCTCAGGCCTTGAAATACCAAGGGGAAAGGACCTTCCTAAGGATCGGTCGTGGGACGACCATCCGAGAATTTGTGACGATTCACCGCGGAACCGCATTCGGCGGCGGGACGACCGAAATTGGGGAAGAGAATTTTCTGATGGCTTACACCCACATCGCCCATGATTGCTTCACGGGCCGAAAGGTCATTTTCGCCAATGCGGCAAGCCTGGGTGGCCACATTAAGGTGGGAGACTGTGCCACGCTAGGTGCCTTCGTGGCGGTGCACCAATTCGTGCGCATAGGAAATTATGCCTTTGTAGGAGCCATGACTGGCGTGTCAAAAGACATTCCGCCCTATGTGCTTGCCGCGGGCTCACCCCGGGCTAAGCTTCACGGGCTGAACGTCATAGGGTTAAAGCGGCATGATTTTACAAGGGAGACGATTGTTGCCCTCAAGAGGGCCTATCGCATCCTGTTTCGCTTTGGGTTGACCTTAAACGAGGCGATTGAAAGGGTCACGGCAGAGGTTGATCAACTCCCCGAGGTCGCTAATCTTCTGGCGTTTATCAAGTCCTCTGAGCGGGGGGTGACCAGATAGTTTCTGACCCCTGACCACTGTCTACGCACTGGTGACCATGATCGAACGGATTGGACTCATTGCGGGGAGCGGGCAGTTCCCCATCATTTTTTCGAGGGCAGCGGCGACAAAGGGTTTGAGGGTCTATGTGGTGGCCCATGAGGGAGAAACAGAGACTCGTCTGGAGAGCCTTGCGGAGGCCACAAAGTGGATCAAGCTCGGCCAACTGAAGCAACTCATCGCGTTCTTTAGGCACCATGGTGTGACCGATGCCGTGATGGCGGGGGCCGTGACCAAGACCAAGATGTTTGCCGACGTGAGGCCGGATCTCAAGGCCCTGAAGGTCCTGGCCACGATGGATCACACGCAGGATGATGGTCTTCTGCGCGCCCTTGCAGGGGAACTGGAAAAAGAAGGCATTACGATTCATGCCCCAACCTTTTTGCTTCCCAGCCTGTTGGCCCCGAAAGGATGCTGGACACGGCGCAGACCCTCCAGGCCGGAAATGGCTGATGTTCACTTCGGATGGCGCATCGTCAAGGAGATTGGAAAGCTCGATATTGGTCAGGCCGTCGTCGTTCGCAACGGGTCGGTGATGGCGGTGGAGGCGATTGATGGCACGGACGCCACCATCCGGCGAGGCGGAAAGCTCGGCAAGGAAAAAACAGTCATTGTGAAGGCCAGCAAACCTAACCAGGACATGCGATTTGATATGCCCGCCGTCGGCCTTAAGACCATTGAGATCATGCGCGATGTTGGCGCCTCGGTCCTGGCTGTTGAGGCCGGAAAGACGTTGGCCTTTGATAAGCAAGAGATGGTCGCCCTTGCCGATGAACATGGGATTGCCGTCATAGGACTATAATCCGGACGAGCTATGAAACCATTACGCGTGGGGGTCATAGGGGTCGGATATCTCGGGAAGTTTCATGCCGAGAAATACGCCCGCATGAAAGACGTTGAGCTTGTAGGCATAGTGGATATCATTGCCGACAGGGCGGAACGTGTTGCAAAAAGGTTTCGGACCGAATCGTTTAGCGATTACAGGGAGCTCATAGATCAGGTCGATGCGGTAAGCGTTGTTGTGCCCACGCCTCTTCATTTTTCCATCGGCCGCGATTTTTTGGAACACGGTGTCGACGTGTTGATCGAAAAGCCCGTGGCACAGACGCTTGAAGAGGCAGAGGCCCTCATAGAGGTCGCTGCTTCCCGTGGCTCGCTGATCCAGGTGGGCCACCTGGAACGCTTCAATCCTGCTGTCATAGCGCTGACCAAAGTGGTGGACCGTCCCTTGTTCATAGAATCTCACCGCTTGAGTGTCTTTAAGGAGCGGGGAACGGAAGTGGACGTGGTTCTGGATCTCATGATTCATGATATCGATATCATATTAAGCCTTGTCAAGGCTCAACCGCAGCAAGTCCACGCGGCGGGTGTCCCGGTCATATCTTCACGTGTGGACATCGCCAACGCACGCTTGATGTTTGAAAACGGCTGTGTCGCCAACGTGACTGCCAGCCGGATTTCACTGAAGAACATGCGGAAGATACGCATCTTTCAGAAGGACACTTACGTTTCCGTAGATTATTCAAACCACGACATTACCATCATCCGCAAAGATGGCCAGGGAGTCGACCTTCCCATCCCGGGGATGTCCATGGAACGATCAATCTTTGACAAAGCCGATGCGCTGGAGGCCGAGCTTGGGTCATTTGTTGACGCCGTGAGGACCCGGAACGTTCCATTGGTCTCAGGACACGATGGGCGAAACGCCCTTGGCGTGGCCTTGGATATCATGGATCAGATTGAGGCGAGCAGGAAGAAGGTTCTAGCGGAAGACAGCCTGTTGAGCTAGTGCCGTTCGTGCCTTGTCTGTGGGTTGGGTTCTTTGTCAAGAATTTTTGCTGCGGACCGAACCTCGAAACAAACTCCAAAACGACAACGATTTCACCGTACTGCTGCAGGTTCCGGGTTGAACCGAAAAAGCGAGCGTATTGCCCGCAGCTTGCTGCGGGGTTAGCGAGCGTATCTAAAACAGTCAGCGTTCCTTACGGTCGAAGATTCCCTGTAGCTTGCTACAGGGAGCTTCAAATTCATACCCCCTTGAAGAAAGGATCAGAAAGCCCTCCCTTTTTTTAAAAGGCTTACTAATGGGCTCGGACAGTCAGACGTTTTCAAATTTAACTACCTGTCGTACTAGGTCGTTGAGAAGTGAAGCCTCCCCGCCCTCCCGGACGGGGCTTGCGAGGAACAGGCCGGTCACATGGACGGAACACAAAAGGTCATGATGATCGCCGGAGAGGCCTCCGGTGACATGCACGGTGCGCGCCTGGTCGAGGCGATGCAGGCACTCAGCCCCGGGCTTAAGTTTTTTGGCATAGGTGGCAGAGCCCTTCGCCAAGCAGGCGTTCGCATAAGCGTTGATAATTCTCAACTCGCTGTCGTCGGGATTTCGGAAGCCCTCTCAAAGCTAAGAATTCTTCTCAGGGCACTCAAGATTGCCAAAGATGACCTGAAAAGAATCCGCCCTGATCTTCTTGTCGTCATCGATTTTCCGGATTTTAACCTGCGGGTTGCCACGACGGCCAGGAAACTGGGTATCCCGGTCATGTATTACATTAGCCCTCAGATATGGGCATGGCGGACGGGAAGGTTGAAGAAGATTAAGAAAGTGGTTGACCACATGGTGGTTATCTTCCCCTTCGAAGTAGCCTTTTACAGGACAAACCATGTGCCTGTAACCTTTGTAGGGCATCCTTTACTGGATGGCATGACGCCCACAACATCCGGACAGACAAACGAAACTCTCGGGGCGAACAGCTCACTGATAGGACTGTTGCCTGGAAGCCGAAATGAAGAGGTTAGACGTCTCCTCCCGACGATGGTTCAGGTCGCCGATATTTTGTCAGCACACATGCCGGGTATGCGCTTTGCCATCCCCGTAGCGTCTTCCGTGGACAGGGCGTTGGTGGAGACCATCGCTGAGGGACGGACGGCACGGTTTCTGATCCTGTCGGATAAGCTTCGAAACATACTGGATGAGGCCACGTTGGTTATCACTGCCTCCGGGACAGTGACCCTGGAGGCGGCCATCGCAGGTACACCCATGATCATCGTGTACAAAGTATCTAATTTCAGCTATTGGCTTGCAAAACGTCTGGTGCGGGTCGAACATATTGGCCTGGTCAACCTGGTCGCTGGAAAGACGGTGGCGCCGGAATTGATTCAGCACGAAGCCTCTGCCGAGAAGATCGCTCAGCGGGCATTACAGTTGCTCACAGACGAGAACAGACTTGCTGAGATGCGGCGCGCACTGAGTCGTGTTACCCGGCGCTTGGGCGCGCCCGGCGCTTCCAAACGGGCTGCACGGGTGGCAATGGGCCTGCTTTCTGGCAAGTGAGTGGTCTTTCCCATGGTTGGAGAACCCAATGAAAGGTCCGGATTAAAATGGTGGCTGGCAGGTTGGCTGGGGAAAGGTCTGGTCGACTTGATTTGCGGCACGATGCGGATCCGAGTGGTTGACTTTGAGAAGGCCCGCGCGCAGATCGAGTCAAAGAGATTTATCCTGGCCTTCTGGCATTCCAGGATCCTGGCGATCAGCTACCTTTATCAGGGCTGGGGAGCCGCGATCCTTGTCAGCAGCTCTGAGGACGGGGAGATCATGGCACGGATCCTTCAACGTCAGGGTCACGAGACCATCCGCGGATCGACGTCACGCCATGGCGTTCGAGCCATGACCACACTCATCAAGGCCCTTAATGAAACGATTCGTCCTGGAGGCGTCGTTCCGGACGGCCCTAGGGGGCCCCGGTTCAGGGTCCAGCCGGGCGTCATCACCCTGGCTCACAAGACGGGCTATCCTGTGGTGCCGATCAGCTACAGCGCCAAACGGATCAAGATCTTTGCAAGCTGGGATCGGTTTCTTCTGCCGTATCCTTTCACCGAGGGTCGCCTCATCTACGGCAGTCCTGTTTCAATACCCTCCAAACTGGGTGTGGAGGGACAAGAGGTTTATCGCGTCCGGCTGGAAGAGGAACTCAATCGCATTACAAGAAAAGTGGACCGTTACTACGGTCACGAGATAGCATAGTGCCCATCCACGGATCCGGAAAAATGAATGGGCGCTGGCATAGCGTTACGGCCGAGAATCCGCCGTCCACCTGAGGCGGGCTGTGGGAAATCTTTCATCCTTTCCCGGTTTTTGCGTGGTATGGCTGTGAGTGACAGGGAGGATACAGATTTAGTGAAGATCTGCCGTCGGATTATGGCGCTTGTCAAATCACAGTGGCATCGCCTCATCGTCGCCATGTTGTGTATGATGGTGGTGGCGGCACTTACTGCGGCCACGGCCTATCTTGTCAAACCCGTTTTGGACGACATCTTTGTCAACCGAGACAAGCGGATGTTGGAGCTCCTTCCCCTTGCCATTATCATCATCTATGTCCTCAGAGGGGGTGCGTTCTTTGGCCAGGCCTATTTGATGAATTATGTGGGGCACTGCATTATCAAGCGACTTCGTGATAAGCTTTACAGTCATATTCAGATGTTGTCCATGTCATTTTTTCAGACCCACGAGACTGGTGTCTTGATGGCAAGGATCATGAACGACGTTAACCTCGTGAAAGGGATGGTCTCTGATGCGGTGACAGGGGTGCTCAAGGATTTCTTTTCAATCATAGGCCTTCTGTTTATCATTTTTTACCGGGACTGGGTGCTGGCCTTGATCGCGGTCACTGTGTTGCCGGTGGCCGTGATCCCCATCGTAAAGTTTGGCAGGCGAATGCGGAAGTTGAGCACGCGGTGCCAGGAGGCCATGGCGGATATGAGTTCGCTCCTTCATGAAACCTTCACGGGCACGAGAATCGTAAAGGCCTTTGGCATGGAACCGTACGAAAACGGGCGTTTTTTTGAAAAAACCGCTCGGTTGTTTGAATATGAAATCAAGGCCGTCATCGTCAGGGCGATGTCTTCACCCGTCATGGAACTGCTGGGTGGTTTCGGCATTACGTTTATTATTTGGTACGGCGGATACAAGGTGATTTCAGGCACATCAACACCGGGAACCTTCTTTTCCTTTATGGCGGCTCTGATCATGTTGTATGAGCCGATCAAGAGGATCAGTAGACTGAACAATGTGATCCAGGAAGGGCTGGCCGCAGCTGTTCGAATCTATGACGTCCTGGACACCGATTCGGACATCCAGGAGTCACTGGACGCTGTGACGCTTAATGCGGGGCGGCATTCCGTGGTTTTTCGTAATGTTTCTTTCAGGTACCAGGATCAAATGGTCCTTAGAAACATCAATCTCAGGGTCAAGGGGGGTGAAATCCTTGCCCTGGCAGGCATGAGCGGCGGCGGCAAGACGACGTTGGTCAACTTGATTCCGCGCTTTTATGATGTCACCGAAGGGGCCGTCCTGATTGACGGACAGGATGTCCGGGATGTGACCATCGCCTCACTTCGCAGGCAAATCGGGATCGTGACCCAAGACCCCATTCTTTTCAATGATACCGTTCGAAACAATATTGCATATGGAAAGCTTGATGCCCCGGAGGCGGAGATCATGGCGGCTGCCAGGGCGGCCTATGCTTTTGATTTCATAGAAAAGTTCCCGGACCGGTTCAATACGGTGGTCGGCGAAAAGGGCGTGCGGCTGTCCGGCGGGGAAAAGCAGCGAATTTGCATTGCCCGTGCACTTTTAAAGAATGCGCCTATCTTGATCCTGGACGAAGCCACTTCGTCTCTGGACACTGAGTCGGAGCTGGCTGTCCAGCGCGCCCTTGAAAACTTGATGAAGGGTCGCACGACCTTTATCGTCGCCCACAGGCTTTCCACAATTCGACACGCTGATCGGATCATCGTGATTGTGAACGGAAGGATTGTGGAAGAGGGCAAACACGAAGTACTCCTGGCCCTTCATGGCGAGTATTTTAAGCTTTATGACATGCAATTTCAAAACAACAACGATCAAAAAGTCTATGAAAGTCCATAGCACGATTAACAGATATATTTTTGGGGAGATGATACCTCCCTTTGTCATCAGCTTGATCCTATTTACCTTCATCTTCTTGATGGCTAAGATACTCCGTATTACGGACCTGATCGTAAACTATGGCGTCAGCCTCACTTCCGTCCTCCTCCTGCTGATTTACTCCATACCTTCTTTCCTGGTTTTTGTTCTTCCTATGTCCATCATGATGGGCGTTCAGGTAGCTTTCCTGAGGCTCTCGCACGACAATGAGATCACTGCCCTGAAAGCGGGTGGGTTTAGCGTCTATGGGCTTCTGCCTCCGGTTTTTGTCTTTTGTTTTATCGGGTTCCTGGTGACCGGTTTTGTCGCCATATATGGCTCGCCGTGGGGAAAGCTTTCTTTCAAGGCGTTACTGGTTGAGACCGCCAGATCAAATATTGACGTCGGACTGGAAGCAAGGACATTCAACGACCGTTTTAATGGTGTCATGCTCTATGTGAGTCAAATCGACACTCAGGACCAGACCCTTATGGATGTCTTCATTGAAGATCGGCAAAGGCCGGGCGTGGTCAACACGGTTGTTGCGCCCAGAGGGAGGTTTCTTTTCGACCCTGAACGATTGACCTTCCAGTTGACACTGTTCAATGGGGTGATCAACGAAGTGGATCAGAAGGACAGGACCGTACATTCTGTCAGCTTCGATACCTACAATTTTAACCTCGAACTTGCTCAGGTTTTATCTGACAGGGAGCATGGCCGAAAGAGCAGAGGAGAGATGAGCCTGGCGGAATTGCGCCAGAGTCTGAAGACGGACGCCAAACAAGATGCCAAATACTATTTGACCTTGATAGAGTATTACAGGAAGTTCTCGATTCCCTTTTCGTGTTTTGTCCTTGGACTGGTGGCGGTTCCCTTGGGGATTCAATTGAAGTCTGCGAAGAGGTCTCTGGGGTTGGTTCTTGGCTTGCTCTTCTTTCTCATTTATTACGTATTGATGTCCGCTGGGTTGATTCTTGGCGAGTCGGGGGTCTGTCCGCCCCTGATCGGCATGTGGGGCCCGAACTTAGTGATCGGGACGGTTGGCGTGTACCTTCTCGTCTCCAGCGCCAAGGAGCGCCCCCTAAAGACCATTTCTCTGTTGCCAAGGATATTCATGTCGTCTAAATCAGCGTGTGCAAAGTAGGTTCCATCTGCGAGGCGACGCTTATCCGTCCGCGCGCTTTTCCACTCCGTGACATGACATGTTCCACAATGGTGTGCATTGAGGTTGGTTTCACCCGTATGGACTGCATTGCCTGGGGCGAGCAGTTTTCGCCGCGGCACGACCGGACGAGACGAGAGTTGCAACTGTGAGTCTTACGACCATTCACAGATACTTGACTAAGGAATTGCTGAAGTACTTTTCTTTTGTACTGATGGCTGTCGTGGGCATGTATCTTGCCGTAGATTTTTTTGAAAAGGTCGATGATTTCCTCGATGCCGGAGTGCCCCTGTCAAGGGCCGTGGTCTTTTTCGCACTCAAGCTTCCCCTGATCGTGGCCCAGGTTACGCCGGTGGGCCTTCTGTTGGCCGTGCTCATAGCCCTTGGCCTGATGGTCAGAAATAACGAGGTGTTGGCCTTGAAAAGCGGGGGGGTGAAGATCTCTTGTCTGTTCAAGCCGGTCCTGGTTGTGGGCCTGACATTTGGTGTTCTTGTTTTTTTCTTAAGCGAGGTGTTGGTCCCCATGAGCATGGCGACGGCGAACAAGATATGGCAAAGTGAAGTGAAAAAAGGATCTGCAGTGGCTTCCAGGAAAAAAAACATCTGGATCAAGGGCAAGCGTTCTATCTTTCATATTACCTATTTTCACCCCTCGGATAAGACCATATTCGGTGTAACGCTGAATTATTTTGACGAGAGTTTCCGCCTCATTAGGCGGATCGATGCTCAAAAAGGTGTTTTCACGGGAGGAGGATGGCGTTTGTTCGACGTCGTTGAGCAGGATCTGTTGAAAAACGATGGAAGTTACAAGGTCTCCTTTGAAGAAGAGATGCCTGTCAAGCTTGAGCTTGTGCCCGAAGATTTGCTCACCGTGGTCAAAAAGCCCGAAGAGATGAGTTACAGCGAACTGGCAGCTTATATACACAAGGTTGAAGACGAAGGATACGATGCGACCAGCTATCGGGTGGACCTCGTTGCCAAAATATCTTTTCCGTTCGTTTGCATCATCATGAGCATGGTGGGGACGGGTTTGGCCTTATGGAGGAGAAAGAAAGAGGGCTTCGCCGGGAGTATTGTTTACGGTGTCGGGGTAGCCTTTCTTTACTGGAGCCTTAACAGCTTCTGTTTATCATTGGGATATGGCCGGATGTTGCCACCCGTCATAGCAGCGTGGCTCACCAATGTGCTGTTTGTGGGTCTGGGTACCCTCACATTACTCAAGGCCAATTGAAAATGCTTGGTAACGTTCAAGAGTTGTGGCATCATGTGTTCCTCAATCAACCACTTCGGGATAGGGATCATCGCTTCTCTTCGGCATCCAATGCCTTTAAGCAGGTATGCCATTCGTGCAGATGGCAATGGCTTTCTCCCCAACATGCTCAATTTCGCTCACAAAAGACTTTTTACGAGCTCATCAACTTTGAACGCCACCCAACGCTTGGGCGTGGGCCTTCTCATCAGAGAGCCGGATTGTGATTATCCTGTACAACATCTTGTTTTTGACAAGCGTCGTCTTGGCCCTGCCGTTTGTTATTGTGAAGGGACTGACTTCCGACAAGATACGAAAAACGCTTGGCCGGAGGTTGCGCCCACATGTTGACATCCGGGCCTGCTGGAAGGGGCCGATCTGGATTCATGCCCTTTCCGTGGGTGAGGTCCTGTCCTCGGCTCCCCTGATCAAACAGATAAGGGATCTTTATTCCAAACGGCCGGTCGTGCTTTCTGTTTCGACACTTACCGGCCATGAGATTGCCAAGGGCCTGCTTAAAACCGACGTGGATGCCCTCTTCTTTTTTCCCTATGACCTGATTTGGTCTGTTAGAAAGATCATTGCGGCTGTCAGCCCTGTCGCATTCATCCTGGTGGAATCAGACATCTGGCCGAACTTCATATATGAGATGAAAAGACGGCGGATTCCCTTCATCCTCGTTAACGGCAGGGTTTCACCCAGGTCTTTTTCAGGATACGCGGGGCTTTCTTTCTTTATGCGACGCGTCTTTTCCAAGATTTCAAGTGTTTGTGCTCAGACTGAGATGGAT
The DNA here is from genome assembly GCA_964502635.1 of uncultured Desulfobacterales bacterium. Lineage (GTDB taxonomy): Bacteria > Desulfobacterota > Desulfobacteria > Desulfobacterales. The sequence goes on along the minus strand of CAZCXI010000012.1, from coordinate 2,822 downwards.
GCCAGGCGGTTTGTAGCCCTGGGTGCAGCACCGGACAAGGTTCACATTACAGGAAACATGAAGTTTGACCAGCCAACGGTCTCCGTCTCAAAAGAGGAGATCGAAGCGCTGAAGGCGTCCATGCGGATTGGGCCCACGGCTCGGGTGTTGGTCGCCGGAAGCACCCATGAGGGAGAAGAGGCAATGGTTTTGCGTTGCTTTCAAACACTGAAAAGGAGCTTCCCGGATCTCGTCTTGGTACTGGTGCCGCGGGATCCCGGACGGGCCAAGGGAGTCCGGCGCATGTTTAAGGAGGCTGGGTTTTTTGTCCCTTTGAGAACAGAATTGGGCCGGATGAATCCGGGCACCACACCTGAAGCCGTGATTGTTGACACGATTGGAGAACTGAGGAGGCTCTACGCTATAGCCGATGTCGTTTTTGTTGGAAAAAGTCTGATCAAGCTTGGCGGGCAGAATCCCCTGGAGCCGGCAGCTCTGAAGAAACCCATCATTTTTGGCCCATATATGTTCAATTTCCGACTCGTTGCCGAACGTCTTGTCCGAGAGGGGGGGGCTTTACAGGTGGCAGACGAAGAGGGGCTGCTCCAAGAGGCCGGGGGCCTGTTGGCTGACCCCAAGCGTTCGAACGCGATGGGGACAAGAGCCTATGACGTGTTCCGTATGAACCGTGGAGCGGTTAAGAAGACGTTAGCCGTCATTGAGGGCTTTTTGTGACCCTACCTTTTCTCCGACGCAAGATAGAGGGGGTGATGACCGAAGGGGATGAGGCTTCTCCAGCCTTTTCATCATCTCTTGCATGGATGCTTTACGCCTGTTCCCAGGTCTATCGCCTGGCAGTAAGAGTCAGGGTCCACCTGTATGATCATGGCTTTTTTCACCGGAAGCGCCTGCCATGCAAGGTTGTATCCATAGGCAATATAACCGCGGGTGGGACCGGAAAGACCCCAATGGTGTGCTATGTGGCAAATCTGTTGAGTGGGCTTGGTCTCAGGGTGGCTGTCATCAGCCGGGGGTACGGGGGCAATGCCCAGCGTGTGGGAGGCGTTGTGTCAGACGGCAAGACCACATTAATGGGACCCGAGGCGTCAGGCGACGAGCCCCAGCTTCTGGCTTCAAGGCTCAAGGGCAGCCCTTTGCTTGTCGGAAAGGACCGCTATCGGGCCGGCAGACAGGCCATTAGCATGTTCGGGGTATCTGCCCTGGTCCTTGACGATGGTTTTCAGCACCTGGCCTTGAAGCGGGATTTGGACTTGCTGCTCATTGACAGCACCCGGCCCTTTGGAAACGGGCATTGCCTGCCAAGGGGGCCACTTCGAGAACCCGTGAGCGAGATAAGAAGGGCCAGCGCTTTTGTCCTGACCCGATGGAAAGGCGACACCCATTGGAAGCGACAGCGCGATGTGCTTGCGGCTCATGCTCCGGGACGTCCGATTTTCAAGTGTATGCATGTGCCTGACACGCTGTTTGTGGCTCGGCAAAAAGAGCCGATCCCATTGGCGAGCTTGGAAAGACAGAGGCTTTTTGCATTTTCGGGCATTGCGAGAAACGAGACCTTTCGTGAAACCGTTTCCAGCCTTGGCGGGGACATCGTCGGTTTCCTTGAGTTTTCAGACCATCATCGGTATACGCACAGTGATGTGGCAGCCATTTGGAAAAGCGCGGCGGACAAGCGCGTGGACAACATCATTACAACGGAGAAGGATTTGGTCAATATGGGCACCGACACGCCATCCGTGCCGCCGCTGTTGGTGCTGGGAATTCGCATCTCCTTCGGCGATGATGCAGAGGCGTTTGCAGATTTCTTGAAGACCACAATCATGGCAAGGGCCGATGCGGTGTCTGGCCCGCGCGGCAAGAGGAAAGAAGCCGTCTATATTGAGCTGTAGGCTGCCGTGCATGCATAAGGGGCAGGCGGAGAAGGAGGGACAATCTTGAAGGCATTGGTGACGGGGGCGGCGGGCTTCATCGGTTCTCATCTAAGTGAGTATCTGATTGCAAAGGGCTTGAGGGTTGTAGGTATCGACAGCTTTATGGATTACTATCCCAGATCTATGAAGGAATCCAATATTGCCGGGATCATAAGAGACCAGCATTATGAGTTTATAGAAGGCAGTCTCTTAGAGGTCGACTTGTCAAGGCTTCTGGCCGGCGTTGATGTGGTGTTTCATCAAGCAGCCCAGGCCGGCGTGCGGGCGAGCTGGGGCCGGAGCTTCAAGGTGTACACGGACAACAACATCCTCGCCACGCAGATGCTCCTTGAGGCGTGCAAGGAAAGCCCGGTCGAAAAATTTATCTATGCTTCTTCCTCATCCGTTTACGGGGATACGAAAGATCTGCCTATGAGGGAATCGTCGCTGCCGTGTCCGGTCTCGCCCTATGGTGTTTCCAAGCTGGCTGCCGAACACCTCAGCTGTCTGTACCACAGAAACTTTGCAATACCGGCGGTTTCACTCCGATATTTTACGGTTTACGGCGCCCGGCAGCGGCCGGATATGGCCTTCCATCGTTTCCTGAGATGGGCGCTTGAGGGCAGCGCTCTTCAGATATATGGGGATGGCCGACAGAGCAGGGACTTCACTCATGTGGACGACATCGTTGAAGCCAATTGGCTGGCCCTGGAAAAAGGTCAGCCGGGAGAGGTGTTCAATATTGGAGGAGGCTCTCGGGTCACCTTAAATGAGGTTGTCGAGATGATAAAAACAATGGTGGGCCGGGAGCTTGAGGTGCATTATGAGGGCGTGCAAAAAGGGGACGTGCGACACACCTTCGCGGACATGACCAAGGCCGAGAAGAAACTGGGATACAGGCCGAAGGTGCCCATT
>CAZCXI010000011.1:0-49119 GCA_964502635.1 uncultured Desulfobacterales bacterium | reverse complement strand
TTGGCCACTTATCAGGATTGTGGACAACGGGTAAGGACATGGGGTAATAGTGAGGATGAGGTCAGGCAGACTTTTTCTGGGGAACCCTATTGTCTCGGATGGTGTAATTCGTGTTGCATGTCGGACAAACGACGTTCATCCTTTCCCATGGAATCAGGGGCGCTGGGAATGGTCTGGGGGGCCCTGCTGAGCATGTTGACCAACGGAATGGTAGATTCACCTCTCCTTAACGTTCACCTCCTGGTTCATCAGGATATCCTCTGAGTGCTTCCCTGCTTTGCCAAGACGTGAGCACGCCGTTTGTGAAATGAAGGCATTTGTCGCCGTACACCCATTGCTCTTTTTGCATCCCCCGGGTTGCCGTTTGGATATTCCTCTTCTCAGGAGGCCCCCAAGCTTCCTTCACCTGCCACATGTCCATACCAACAGCGACGCCGTCCATATCAACAATCCGCTGACGGATAGCCTCTTCAGGACCTTGCATAACATAGGTCGGCATCAAGAGCCTTCTATTTTCGTGTGCCAACCAATAGCCAAACACGCATCCCAACAATATGAGCAATACGAAAACAGCCTTTTTCATCGTGGTCACCTCGGAGTACTCCTAACACAAGTCCCGCGCTGTCTCAACCATCTCACCACGACACACGCATGCGCAGGGTCACAGCTAACCCTTCAGTTGCACAAACAACATGGCGAAACGTCCCAAAAAGTAACAACAGCCTCTATCTGCCATCTTTTTGGGCGCTTTTGTGGAATGCATTGTGAGTGATATCCAGAAAACCAGAAAAACAGCCATGTTGTTTACCCGTTGGGAAAGCCGATGATACCGTATCTCCTGCGTCGCCAAGGGCTCGGCGTAGTTTACTACAGCCTCACCCTTGGACGCCTTGGACCTGCAGCACCCTCGACTTTTGCAACGCGGTAGGGCTAACATGTCATTTCGGGCGTCCTTTCGAATGATATCTTATGCGAGGGGTGGGCTGGTAAGTGGAAATCCCGTCTATTGCCTGCTATGCCGCTAGGCGTAGACGTCTATGAGGCTTCCCTTGTCAAAATGTCGGAGCGGTTTTGAGGCGCGAGTCAGGCGACCGATGGAAATCTGAGGAAGTTCGCGGTTGTTCGCGTGTTGAAACCCGGAACCGAAAGGAGACTTGTCAACACAGGTGTTAAGCGTGGCGATAGGAAAATGGTGCACATTTCCGCTTGGGTTCAACTCCATCGTAGAAGTGTTGGTAACACAACGGGGCGATTTCGTCAAGGATGATGGGCCGCTTAAATGGCGGACAGAGGCACCTCTAACCTTCATGACCTCACCCAGGTTGCTCGGCTGGAGACAGGAGGACCGGCTATTGGCAGCTGTTTCGGGATCTCCAGCTTCAAGTGTTCTAATGCTTCAAGGCAGGCAACCCTCTGGCTTGTTGGAACCAGTATGGCCGCCCGGCGCATGGCTGAGTCAATCTCCATGACTCCCCCGTACCTTTGCACCACAGAACGCATGCAGCACAGGTAAAGGACATGGAGCCCAACCTTTTCGCTCTTTGATAGCCATGGTGTATGCCAGAAATCCTTGTTCATCATGATAGAGACTCTTCTTTGCTCACATTGTTTCACTATTCCTTATATGAAAGCATCGTGCCAAGGTGGAAGACGGGGTCTTTTTGCTATAATTTCAACAGGTTCAGTCATATAGCACCAAAAGTCATCTTCGCCATATTGGGTAATTAAGGTTATACATTGAGAAAAGAGATGCCAGTTGTGGGCATCTGGAAGGACAATCGGAAGCCGTTCTTGACAGGAGGCAACTCTATGGATTATGGCCATGAAACATGGCCTCAAGGAATCGAATGTGAAGATAAACTGTCACTGCCATATCTTCAGCCTGGATTGTGTGCCGCTGGAATTCCGCAAACGGTTTTTCCTAGACCTGAAGAATCCATTGCACAGATTTGTTCATCACCTGATCAAAGGCTTTCTGCCCCGTGATTCCAGGCTTGAAGACTGGTTGGCGTTTCTGGATATGCCCATCTCCGAGATCGCCCAAAACCTGGTTGATGAAATGGATGAGGCCGGCATAGATATCTGCACGCCCTTGATGATGGACATGGAATACTGCAAGCAGTTTGGGGCTGCCACAAGAAGTTTTGAGGATCAGGTGAGGGAAACGGCGGCCGCCGTTGACGCCATAAACGAGAAATACAATAGGCCCCGCATGCTCCCCTTTATTGCTGCCGACCCGCATAGAGAAGGTGTGGTGGACATTGTCATAGATCGGTTACGCAACGGCGTGTTCAAAGGCGTGAAGATCTACCCGGTCATGGGATTCACGCCGGACGATAAGAGGCTCTACCCCATCTATGACTACTGCGTGGAGCACCATGTACCCATAACAACCCACTGCGAAAACGGCGGAATCCCGGGCCTTGAAGCCTATTACTACCTGGCAGACCCGAAGTACTGGGTGGCGGTTTTACAGGACTTCCCGGAGCTGACATTGAACCTGGCTCACAATGATCGTACAGGATCGTCGTGGCAGCAAACGATCGCCGAACTCATCACAACCTACCCTGACGTCTACACCGATATCTCATACGATACCGAGATGTGGTTCATGCCCGGAAGATACTTCAAGCGCATCAAACGGATGCTGGGAACAGTGAAAATCCGGGACAGGCTCCTTTATGGCACGGATTGGTATATGGGACGATGTTTTTGGACGGAAGTGTCTTACTTGAAGTGGTTCTTGGAATACTCGAGAAAGATTTTCTGGTGCAGGGTGGCATTCACGCCGCAAGAGATAAAGAGGCTCACAGAGGATAACCCAAAAAGGTTTTTACGACTAACGGACGAGGAATGCCATCCTTCCCTTTGACCAACCCTGAAGCTACCATGACAGCCAGGAAAAGCCAGGGTTGCGGCAGGCTGTGTCACGGGCCGATAATTTGGTATGGCAGTACGGACACACCAACGGCATCTTTTCATACCACACCAACGAGTGCCCTGACGGACAATAAGTACATTTGGGCTTCGGCTTGGCCTTTTTGCCTCTTTTCCGCGTGTCATAAGCTGTTTTTGCTTCGCCTTTCATATATCACCACCACCTGGGGCAAGGGAGTCTCGGCCAAATCCTTCACTCTAAATGCCTGCAAATCCCAAGGGACACAACTGAACCGCCTAGTGCCGCCTTCTGAATATGGATTCCTTCACACAACGCCAGTCATGAGGATCATTATTGGAAAACCAGCCATTCATATCTCTGAATTCAATTTTGGATCTCCTGAGCATGTGACCGATGTACAGCGCTCCAATGCCAGCCATAATAATCAAGGCTGCAACGAAAGCTACCAGGATTTCAGGAACAGCCAAAACTACAAACGCCAACAGAAACAATACGGCACCTGGCAGATAATATTTGAAATTCCCCATACCAGCCCATCCTTTCTCTTAACATCCAAGTTCATAGAGTACCTTTCAATTTAAACATAATCACGCATTTTTTGAGGTCAAGTTGCGGCCGGATCTTGACAACGATATGGCTCTTGAACATTCGATGGTAATGCTTACCTTTAACGTGAAAGGTATGAATACGCCAATGAGTCGAAACAAATTCTTCACGGTCCAAATGGACGAATCCACAGCCGATTCGCTGAGGATTACCCCATCAAAATATCTCGATGAGCTTCATCCTCACCAGGCCATCGCAGAGATGCAGGAATATGCACAAACGCTGGAAAATGCTTTGCAGGAGTGCGAACAGGCATCCATACTCCTGCCCGCCAAGATTGGGAAAATAGGCAGCCTGGCATTTGAACTTGAACTTGTCCGGACTTTCCTGACCTCCTTCAAACAGACCTATGGAACCATGCATTAGGTTCCACCCCACAAAAATGGCCCTTGTAGCGTCAACCTGAAAATGCTACAAGAGGGCCTCATTTCTTGGTTTTTTCAAAGCATTCGAACGTGTCTGCGGGTCAACCACACGCATAGTGAAGCTCTCCGACCACAGGTCGGGGCTTGCGGGAAGCAGGCCGGTCAACAGGAGAAGGAAGAGAGCCCAAAATCGGGAGGTGAGACGATGACGGAATTATTCCAGGAGATTGCAATTGACGGCATGGAGTTGAAAAACAGGAGTGTACGGTCGGCCACCTGGATGGGGATGGCAGAAAGGGACGGCCGATGCAGTACAAGGCTTATCCAGCGTATGGAGGCGCTTGCCAGGGGAGAGGTCGGGCTGATTATTACAGGGTTTTCCTACATCATGCCAAATGGCCAGGCCCTTGCCAGGCAGCTTGGCATCCATGACGATGCCATGGTCCCGAACCTGTCGAGGCTCACGAAGCGGGTCCATGCAGCCCATGGAAAGATTGCCATGCAGATTGTACATGCCGGGGTCCAGACCGTAATGAGAGAGAAAAAAGACCAGCCCGTCTGGGGACCATCGCCGGTACACAACAAGCTTTTCGGAAAAACCCCAAGGGCCATGACTCAACGGGAAATCAAAGAGACGGTTCAGGCCTTTGCCCGGGCCGCGGATCGGGTGAAAAGAGCAGGCTTTGACGCCGTCCAGCTTCATGGCGCCCATGGCTATCTTATCAGTCAGTTTCTATCTCCTTTGACCAACAAGCGCACGGACAACTATGGCGGCCCTGTTGAAAACCGGGCCAGGTTTCTGTTTGAGGTTTACAGGGCCGTTCGAAAAACAGTGGGAAAAGATTTTCCGGTCCTGATCAAGCTCAACACAAAGGACTTTGTCCGGGGCGGATTTCACGAAAGAGATGCCCTGTTCGTTGCCAAGAGGCTGGATGACATGGGCATAGACGCCATTGAACTGAGTGGGGGGACCCCTGCGGCAGGGGCTCTGGGCCCGGCCCGGCCGAAGATACGCAAGGCAGATGAGGAAGCCTATTTTTTGCCCCTTGCCAAGAAGATAAAAAAGCATGTGTCGGCACCCATCATCCTTGTCGGGGGCATCCGATCGTTAACAGGGGTGAATTACGTTTTGAAATCAGGCGCTGCAGACCTTGTTTCCATGGCACGACCCTTCATCCGAGAACCGAATCTGATCAAGCGATGGAGGAAGGGAGATGGGAGAAAGGCCGCTTGCATTTCCTGTAATCAGTGTTTTGGCGCTGCAAGGGGCCCTGAGGGCGTCTATTGTGTGGTGGAACGACGGGCAAGAACAAGAAGGAAGAGCAAAGGGAAAGTACAATGACGGGAGAAAAGACGGTTTGTGACTCCAGGCTTGAGATGGCCCAGGCGATGTTTCCATCCGATGCCAACCGGGCCGGAAACGTCCATGGCGGCAGCATCATGAAACTCATCGACACGGCCGCAGGCATTGCGGCCATGCGTCATTGCCGGACCAATGTGGTTACCGCCTCCATGGACAGGCTGGATTTTTACGAACCCGTTTTCGTGGGGGAACTGGTCATCCTGCGGGCCGCCATCAACTATGTGGGAAGCACTTCCATGGAGGTGGGCGTGCGGGTTGAGGCCGAAGACCTCATGACAGGAGACGTGCGTCATACCAACTCCGCCTACCTGACCCTGGTCTCTCTGGGAGAGAACCGCAGACCTACGGCTGTTCCAAAGATTGTCCCCCAAACCGACGATGAAAAGCGGCGGTTTGAAGAAGGAAAAATCAGGGCTCAACGCCGAAAAGAGTTGAGAAAAAAACGGAACAAGGAGTAACTCCCCCCGTAGGCATGTCAGGTTGCCGATGGCGAGGGCAACGAGTCCTTTCAGGTGCCAGAGAATTGAAGCTCCCTGTAGCAAGCTACAGGGAATCTTCGACCGTAAGGAACGCTGACTTTTTTAGATGCGCTCGCTAACCCCGCAGCAAGCTACGGGGAATGCGCTCGCTTTTGCGGTTCATGTTTGAAGACATCATAAAACGTGTCCAGGTATGTATTCCCTTTAGACTCCTCAAGGAAAGCTACCTGCCCCTCGTCCTGAAAAACAGGTTTAATCCTGAGATCGGAATCGATGGGGAGGTCCTGGAAACCTGTTCCAGGAAAGAATTTGCAGAAATTTCCGCCATCCTGCACCAGGAAGGCCTTTCCGTGACCCTGCACGGACCTTTCTACGATCTGGTACCGGGGGGCATGGACAAGAAAATATTGCAAGCGAGTCGAGATCGACTCAAAGAGGCATTCGATCTCATCCCCGTGTTCGAGCCCATGTCTATGGTCTGCCATACGGGCTACGATAGGAAAAGATACTATGAAGCCCAGGACGCGTGGCTTGAGACGGCCCTTGAGACATGGGCGCCCCTGGTTGACGGCCTCCGGGGCACGGCCACGACCTTGATGCTTGAAAACGTCTATGAAAGAACCCCCCGGATGCTTCTGAGACTGTTGAAGCGATTGAATAGAGAGAAACTGGGCTTTTGTTTTGATGCCGGTCACATGAGCGCCTTCTCTGAAACGGGTATGGAAGAATGGCTGAGGGTCCTTGGGCCTTTTCTGAAACAACTCCATCTTCATGACAATGACGGGCGCTGGGATGACCATCGGGCCATCGGCCAGGGCACGGTGGATTTCGAGATCCTGTTCAAGTATGTGGAAGAAAATCCCCCAAGGCCTATCATCACCCTCGAGGCCCACAAAGAGGCGTGGATCTGGCAAAGCATCGAGGCCTTGTCCCGGTCAGAGCGTTTTTGTCGCATTGTTTCCAACCATTAGAGACCTTTGAAAAACGCCCCCTCGCTTATTCATTCAAATGACTTGTTCAAAGCCCTTATGAGAACGGTGACCCCTTGGGCCTTCGCCCTATGAGAGTCGCTACCGACATTGGGGGAACCTTTACGGACGTGGTCACCCTGGACGGACAGGGTGTCCGCGGCTGGAAGGTCCTTTCCACGCCAAAGCGCCCTGATCGTGCCGTCACCCAGACCATCAGGACCCTGCCGGCCATTGCCTCTTTTTCCCACGGCACCACGGTGGCCACCAATGCGCTGCTGGAAAGAAAGGGAGCAAAAGTCGCTTTTGTTACCACCCAGGGCTTCAAGGACCTCCTTTACATTGCCAGGCAGAAAAGGCCGAGGCTCTATGATTTTGACTGCGCGCGACCCCGGCCTGTGGTGGATCGCAACTTGTGCTTCGAGATACCTGAGCGCCTCGCCCCTGATGGCACGGTGATCTTGCCTCTTTCTCAAACCCATGCAGACAAGCTGGCCAACAAGATCGTGGAAGCCGGGGCAGAGGCCGTGGCCATCTGCCTTTTGTTTTCGTACAAAAACCCGGCCCACGAGATCGTTCTTGAAAAGATATTCAGGAACAAAGGGCTTCCCGTTTCCAGGTCGTCCGAGATTATCCCTGAGTTCAGAGAATTTGAAAGGGCCTCTGCCACGTCGATCAACGCCTTTGTCCATCCTGTCGTCACCGCTTACGCTGAAAAGATACGCGAGGCGCTCCATCAGGCGGGAGGGCCTTCGGACTACGACATCATGAAATCAGGGGGTGGTGTGACCGCATCCGGCGAAATCCACCCCGTGGAGATGCTGCTGTCGGGTCCGGCCGGCGGCGTGGCCGGCGGTGTGCTTCTCGGCAGGCTGATGGGAAGACAGAACTTGACCACCTTTGATATGGGCGGCACCAGTGCGGACTTTTCAGCGATCGTGGATAACACCCCGTTATGGACGGACGAAGGAGACATAGACGGACTTCCCATCCGAATTCCCATCCTCGACATCACCACGGTCGGCGCGGGAGGGGGCTCCATAGCCTGGATAGACCAGGGCGGGGCCCTGCGCGTAGGGCCTCATAGCGCGGGTGCTGACCCAGGCCCGGCGTGCTATGATCGAGGCGGCACACTGCCGACCGTAACCGACTCAAACCTTCTTTGCGGCTTGCTGGATCCAGGATCCTTTGCGGGTACGGCCATCACCCTCAATCCGGACAAGGCTAACCAGGCCTTTGTTCCCCTCGCGCAATCAGCGGGCCTCACTGTGGAAGAAAGCCTTCTGGGTGTTCGGTCCGTGGTGCATGCCAACATGTTACGAGGCATCCGCAGGGCCACCGTGGAAAAGGGTATCGACGTGAGAGATTGCACCCTCCTTGCCTTTGGAGGCGCAGGCCCCCTGCACGCGGCCGAACTGGCAAGAGAACTGGGCATCAGAGAGGTCCTTGTCCCCCCCATGGCGGGCATGTTTTCCGCTTTGGGTATTCTTCTTTCCGACGTTCGGCTCGACTTTGGGGAAACACTTCTGGTCCCATGGGATGCCGGACGTCAAGAGGCCATGGACAGGGTGTTGAATCGGTTCAAAGAAAGGGCCGTTAAGTCCTTCGAGCGCCAGGGGGTCAAGCTCCAGGATATGCGGTTCAGACCGGCGTTGGATTTGCGCTTCAAGGGGCAAAGCTTTCATCTGTCTGTCCCTTACACCAGGGGAACCGACATGGTGGAAGGCTTCCATCAGGCCTTCAAAAAGCGTTACGGATACGCCCTGGCTCAGGACGCCCCTGTGGAGGTGGTGGCGGTGAGACTTTCAGCCACGGCTTCAAGAGGGCCGGTGGCCTGGCCAGGAGTGGAAGGGACGAGCCCTTCCCCTCCTATCGACCAAAGAAAGGTCCTGCTGTCCTCCGGCTGGCATGTTGCCCCCGTCTATCAACGGAAACAACTCTGGCGATCTTTCGGGACCCCGGGGCCCGTGGTGATTGAAGATGAGGGGTGTACCGTGTTTGTTCCACCAGAGTGTGAGGTCTTTATGGAAGAAAACAGTTGTCTCAAAATGGAGGTGCGATAATGGCTCTCCTTGACCCCGTGACGCTGGAAGTCTTCAAGCACCTCATTTTGGCCATCCCTGAAGAGATGGGGGCGAACCTGAGACGAACGGCCTTTTCTCCTAATATCAAAGAGCGCCTGGACGAAAGCTGCGCACTGTTTGGCGCAAAAGGCCGCCTCATTGCCCAGGCCGAACATATCCCCGTGCATCTGGGCGCCATGCCATCGGCCGTGGAGGCTGTTGCCGCTGATTTTCCAACGCTGAACCCTGGGGACCAGGTCATTGTGAATGACCCCTACCGGGGTGGATCGCACCTGCCGGATATCACCCTTATGGCGCCCTTTTTCTGTAAGGGAAAGCTTAAGGGATATGCCGTAAACCGTGCCCATCATGCGGATGTGGGCGGCAAGACCCCGGGCTCCATGCCCGGGTTTAGCCGTACCCTCGCTGAAGAAGGCATCGTCATCCCCCCTACCCTGTTTGTTAGAAAGGATCAGATACAAGAAAATCTTCTGAAGCTCTTTGCAAAGGAAACCAGAAACCCTGCCGAGCGGATCGGCGACTTGAATGCCCAGGTGGGGGCCAACCGCCTCGGGGTGTCCCGATGCATCGATTTTATTCGCCGCTATGGGGAAGACGCCTTTGACGCGTTTGTGACGGCCATAATCCAATACAGTAGATCAAGGGTCAGAGCCCATCTTTTGGCCCTGCCTGACGGCAAGGGTGAAGCAACCGATTATCTGGATGGTGAAGGCAGTCCCCTTCCCATTACGGCAAAGGTGGGGCTTCAGGGAGCAGCATTTGAAGTGGATTTCACGGGCACTGTGCCCCAAGTCGAGGGCAATGCCAACACACCCATGAGTGTGACCCGGTCAGCCGTCTATTATGTGATGAGATGCCTCCTGCCTGCAGACATCCCGCCAAACCACGGGTGTTACGAGGCTGTCCGTGTGATTGCCCCGGAAGGCTCATTGCTCAATCCACGGCCTCCTGCAGCCGTCAGTTCTGGAAACGTGGAAACCTCCCAAAGGATTGTGGATGTGATCCTGCTTGCCTTAAAAGATCTGCTTCCTGAGCGGATCCCGGCCCAGGGACAGGGCACCATGAACAATCTGGCCATGGGGTGGCCGGGAAAAACTTATTACGAGACCATGGCAGGCGGCATGGGAGCAAGCCCGACATGCGACGGCGCCAGCGCGGTTCAGGTACACATGACCAATACGGCCACCACCCCCACCGAGGCATTGGAAAGTGCCTATCCGGTGCGAGTCCTCAAGACAGCACTCAGAGCGGGCTCCGGCGGCTCAGGGGTTCATTCGGGCGGGATGGGCCTTTGCCGGGAGATCCTTCTCCTTGAAGACGCCGTGGTTTCTGTGCAATCAGAAAGAAGGCGCTTTCCTCCCCAAGGTATAGCCGGAGGCCGGGACGGCATGTGTGGATCAAATCTCCTGAGGCGGATTGACGGAACCGAGGTGAGTCTGCCCGGGCGTTATACCCGGAAGGTTCAAAAGGGGGAAACCATTATAATCCATACGCCTGGCGGGGGTGGCTGGGGTCACCCTCCTAGATCTCGTCAAGCTCCACATTCCAATACAGATAATCCCGCCAAGACTCAGGGACTGTCTTGACTCCAATGGTGATCATGATAAAGGGCACCCAGTCGGGTTTTATCGGCTTCTTAAGAAGTTTGAACCCGGCCTCCCTCAGGGTTCCACCTCCCTTTGCCCGGTTACACCTGAAACAGGCAGTGACGATGTTGGTCCATTCGGTCTTTCCACCGTATCTCTTGGGCACCACGTGATCGAAGGTGAGGTCCTGAGATTCAAACTTTTCGCCGCAATACTGGCACCGGAATCCATCTCTAGCGTAAATATTGACTCTGGAAAACTTGATCTCCTTCTTCCTGTATCGGACGAATCTGAAAAGCCGAAGCACGGATGGCAGTTTGATGGCAAAGGTGACGGCGTGAATCTCCTTCTCGTATTCTTCCAATACCTCCACCTTGCCCAAGGTGAGGAGCCTGATGGCCCTTCTCCAATCGATCACCTTCAAGGGCTCAAACGTCGCATTCAGCAGCAGCACCTGTTCCATATCACCCGTCCCAATGTCTCGCCACCGTGGCTTTTCATCTGTGCGGTAAAGGCTCGCGCAAGAATGACTTCGCAGAGTTGGCGCTCAGACCACCGGGGAGCCTGCGCACGCGTGCTTATAGCCCATCCAGGCACGCCGTGTCAACCCCAATGTGGGCACGACAGGCCTAACCATCAACGTTGGCACGAAAACTGTAAGCAAATGGTTTTGAGTATGGAATCGGAAAAGTCCGTCAGGTCAGAATATATCGACTGCCACAAGTGCAGGCACTACTATGTAACATGGGATCATCACTTTCCTCATGGATGCAGCGCCATGAAGTTTAAAGGCCAGCAATGGCCCTCTGCCTTCGTGCGCCGAAGCTCTGGTACGCCCTGCCTCATGTTTGAGCCCAAAAGCATAAAGACTGTCAATACTTGAGAGCCATGTTCAATGCTGACGTTTTTTTGCCGAGGCGGGTGGCCGATTAAGCGGCCTCTTGCTTCAAGAGAGGGTATTGGTGGGAGTAGGTCTCATTCGATAAGACGATCTGGACCGCCTCTCGGGTGTTGGGGTTGAGAACAACCGGCCCCATGAGGTTTGCCGTCATTCTTTCGGGCGCCCCTCTGGGAATCGTGACGATGACATAGCACTCCAAAGGCAGCTGATCGGCTTTTCCGTCCCATGCCATGGCCCGGATAGCAAGCTCCAGGTCAACCTGATAATCGGGTTTGAATAGCCACGGGTCAGTTATGACAAAGGCCAGAGCAGCGTCATCAAGAGACTGATACCAAAAAAAGGGCGATCCCTCTTTCTGCTGGAAAATGCAAAATCGCCTTTTGTCAGGAAATCCGAGCAGGCCGTGGGACATAGTGATGATTTTTTCTGCTGGCACGTCTACCGTCCCGAATCGGGTGGTCTCAATCTTCACGCTCTCCTCCCACTGTATCCTGATGCCCTTTTCTCGGTTTCCACAGTTTCTCAGCTTCTACGAAATCAGCCGCCACTACACTCGCCGCTAATAGATTCTCAGCCTGGATCCTCTCATAGATCTCACTGCGATGGACGGCGATCCCCTTTGGCGCCTCGATCCCCAGCTTGACCTGTGATCCCTTGATATCCAGAACGCTGACAACGATATCGTCACCGATGGTTACCTTTTCATCAGACTTCCTTGTCAATACAAGCATAGCGCCCTCCTTGGCGCAAATTCAGTAGGCAGTTGGCAGTGGTCACTGTCCACCGACTATTACATGTAGTCGAGCAGACTCATCTGAAGCACCTTGGAAGCCGAGGACAGGGCGGCCTGATAAGCCACTTCTTTGGCCCGCAAGTCCAAGATGGCTTCAGTGATGTCCGCATCCTCAATCCTGGAAAGCCTTTCGGTGTTGGTAATATTCAAATCCTGAAAGATGTTTTCTTTTATCTCCATACGCAGCATCTTGGAGCCTATGTCGGAGATCCTGGAGGTAATATGATCAAAGCGACTATCCAGGTCGTCCATACCGGCCTGAATGCCGCTTATATCATCGCCCTCCAGGGCGGTTTTCAAATCATTGAAGGCCTTAAAGATATCGTCAGGTTGGCCAATGGTTCCGAATACGGCCTCGCCATCGCTTCCCACCTGAACCGTCGCATCCTTTCCTGTCTTCACTGTAAACGGGTTGTTATCCCCATGGTATGTGACGCTGTTATCACTCTCCAAGCTGAACGGAGCCGTATCTGTTTCAGACCCGGCAAAAACATATCGTCCGTTCACCTCGGTGTTAGCTAGAGAAACGATCTCTTCCAACAGATTTTGAACGGTCTCGGCGGCGCTCCGCCTTTCTGCCTCACCTGCAGTGTCGCTGGCCATCTGGACAGATAAGGCCTTGGCCTCGGAGATGATGTCCTGTACTTGCGTCATAGCGCTTTCGGAAGCAGCAAGCCACGATTTGCCCAGGGTGATGTTGCGGCCCATTTGCTCAATATTGGAAAGCGTGGACTTGATGCTGAGCCCCTGGGTCAGGCCCACGGGATCATCGGAAAGCTTAAGGATACGTTTTCCAGTGGCCACGACCGTGTTGGCCTTATTCAATTCCTCAGTAATCCGGCTTAACCTGAGTTTTATCGTATCGTAGATGATGGAATTGGTCACCCTCATAGTCTATCCTCACCTGCTACTTTACACTGATCAATGTATCAAGCATCTCATCTGCAACCGTGATAAGCTTGGCTGCTGCTGCAAACGCGTGCTGATACTTGATCAGCTCCGTCATCTCCTCATCCAGAGAGACCCCTGAAATACTCTCCCGCATCGTGGTCAGTTCATTGACCATGACCTCACTGAAGGCCCTGCTGCCCGAGATGCTGGAGGCCTTGATCCCTATGGAACCTACCATGGCATGGTAATAGTCCTCAAGCGTGGCGTTGGTCGTGCCCTCAGTGTTTCCGTCACGCCTGTCGCAAGTCCATATGCCGATACTCTTGGACGCATACTGCACGTCCGTCATCGCCAAGGCATTGGCGTTGTCCCCTGACGCAAAGTTACCCAAGGCGTCGATCTGTGCCGCGGCGATACAGTTCTTGTTGGAACCAATGACATCATTGACGCCCATGCCGCCGGCAGTGGCACCTTTGAAAAATGTGTTGATGCCAAGACCGGCCAAAACATTGGAGGTGTCATCGGAAAAGGCAAAGGTAAAGCCGCCGGCTGCGTCGATCTGGAGTTTGTTGTCTGTGGTTATGCTGGCGTTTATGTTGGCAACGGCATTGATGTCAGCCGTGATGGAGGCAAGAGTGGTGCCTCCCGGGTCCGCATCCACTGTAATCACTGTGGGCGCGCCACCAACAACGGCTCCGGCAGAATCGTAGACCCAGACATTGAATGTCCCATCCGATAATCTGTCGTAGTAATCAAGGCCTGAATCCGCAGTTCCCAGCTCCTCGCCGGTATCTGATACGTCATACGTAGCGGTTACCGAGCTGAAAGCCTCGAGCCCCACCCCCTGGCTGTGCTGCTGGTTTAAGGTCCAGATGAATTCTTCGGCCAAGGCATTGAGATCGCCTTGATACTTGGCCACGATTTCGTCCCGCATGTCCAGCCATCCGCCCAGTTTCCCCTTCGTGATATGGTTCGTGATGTCAACGGCGGCGCCACCGGAACCTAGCCATTCCACGGCATCCCCATTCATCTGAAGGTCATAGTTCTCGTCCTGGTTAACCAGGACGCAGCCCTTGGCTGAAACAATGGTGAAGGAGCCGTTGTCCTGTTCAAAGATCTTCGCATCTATGTATTCGGTGAGTTCGGAAGCCAGCGTGTTGCGTTGATCCCTCAGATCATTCGCCATGCCGTCGTTTTCCAGACCCACAATCTCATCGTTGAGACGGGCGATTTCGGCGGTGATTTCATTGATTTTCTCTATGCCACCGCGAAGGGCATTGGTCAAATCCGTATCAAGCTGACTCAAATCGCCGTCCAAGTCATTGAAATGCTGCGAGAGCAGGGCGCTGTGCTCGTAAAGAGCAACCCGTTCAGCAGTACCAGAGGGATTATTGGCAAGATCGTGCCACAGGTTCCAGAAGTCTCCAATCAGGCCGCTTAAGCTGCTGTCTGAGTTTTCATTGAATAACCCCTCAAAGACTTGCATATAGCTTTCCATTTCCTTAAAGGAAAACATGTCCGACTTTTGCTGCATGAGCCGATTTTCAAGCACCTGGTCACTGGCCCTTACGACCTGAGTGGTATCCACACCCCTGCCGAGCAGAACGCCGCCGTAAAGTTCAGGTTCCTTGGCCTCGAGCACGGGGCTCTGTCTCGAATAGCCCGGGGTGTTCACGTTGGCGATATTGTGGCCGGTCACATTGATGCCATCCTGTTGAGCCGCCAGGGCGTCTTTGGCAATGCTCAGTACCATTTCAACACCAGAAGACATAATCAAACCTCTCTATGGAGCAACAGATTTTTATGGCCTTTGCTGTCTAGACATCCCGCTCCATCGTAAAGGGGTTCTGCTTTGTTCGTATTGGCAATAATGGTGACGAGCTCATCAAGAAAAGCAAGGCTCTGCTCAATAAAGAGCTTGTTGTCCCGGCTCCGCTGACGGATTTCGCCCTCCAGGCTGATAAGAGACATATAGGCCTTCTTGAACTGCACCCGGTCCCTGCCGGGAATCAGGGATAACACCGTGCTGAGCCGAAAGGATAACGCATCCATGTCATGTTTTATGCCCGCCTCGGACAGGGCCTGCAGCATCTCTGCCCGCACAGCCGCGATGCGCGCCCCGATCGATTGCTTATGGTCCGAGATCTCCCACAGGGCATCGATATCCGTCTTGATCAGCAAGTGTCGCTCCCGTTTCAAGCATTCCACAAGATCCCGATACAGCATGATTTTTTTATAGAAGAGGTCTTTGAGAATCTCAATTTGTGTTTGCATATAAACGCTCCCCCAAACCGTTTTGTTATATGGCTCTTATCGGATCAAGCGCTGAATCGCTGAAGGTGATGTCACGGTTTCCCGTCCCTTTCCAGTTGTTCGTAAAGCAACTGCCCAAGCCCGAGGCCTCGCCCCCTCGACACAGTCCTGGCCATCTGCTCATCCATCATTGACTCATAGATCTTTGCCTCATGGGTGTCGTGGAAGAGCCCTTGCCGGGCGACGGCCTTGCGCGCTGATTGTAGAACATAATTCACAAAAATCGATTCAAAATCCGCACAGGCCTGCCTGAGTTTCAGGTCTCTTGTGCCCGTGGTTTCTGAAACCACGGGGGGGATTGAACGTGCCGTGCCGATGATACCTGTCATATTCGTCATTGCATTCATCATGAGTCACGAATCATCATGGTCCACTGACCACTGATCCCTTGATTCTAAATGAGTTTTAACTCCGCATGAAGTGCACCGGCGGCTTTTATGGATTGAAAAATGGTGATCAAGTCCCTCGGTGTCACCCCAATGGCATTCAGCACCCGCACCAATTCACCGATAGTGCTTCCTGAGGGGACCAGGAGCAACCTGTTATTTTCTTCCTGGACCGATACGTCAGAGTCTGTGGACACAACGGTCTGCCCCCCTGGTCCGATGACAGCGCCCTCGTCGGGCTGAAATTGTCGGGTGTCGGTTCCTTCCGGTGGGGCCGGAGCAAAGGGCAGCGGTTGAGAAACCACGGTTCGCTCCTTGATCTGAATACTCAGATTGCCATGGGCAACAGCCACCGTGGAAATCCTGACATTCTCACCAATGACGACCGTCCCTGTCTTCTCATTAAGGACCACCCTGGCAACCGCATCCGGGGTGACCTGCAGATTTTCCAGCGTGGCCACCATCTCCACAACGCGTTCACGAAAGGCTGCCGGTATTTCAAGATTCAGGCTCCCGGAATCCATGGTCGTCGCCAATGCTTGGCCGAATCTGCGGTTGATGGCCTCGCGAACTCTGACCGCTGTCGTAAAATCGGGATTGCTCAAGGCGATGACAAGCGCGTGCTTGCCTTGTATGGACACGGGGATTTCCCGCTCAATGGTGGCCCCGGTTGAAATCCTGCCCACCGTGGGATGATTCTTGGTCACGCCCCCACCGCCTGCCCCACCAGCAGCAAAGCCGCCCACAGAGATAGCGCCCTGAGCCAAGGCGTAAACTTTTCGGTCCACGCCCAGCAGGGGGGTCAGAAGCAGGGTCCCCCCTTGGAGGCTCTTCGCATCCCCTATAGAAGAGACCGATACGTCAATTTTGTTTCCTGTCTTTGAAAAAGGAGGCACCTCGGCAGTCACCATGACGGCTGCCACGTTCTTCACGGATATGCTGTCCTGGTCCACATGAATGCCCAACCGCTCAATCATGTTCGCAAGGGACTGAACCGTAAAGCCGGTCCCCGCCTTGTCCCCCGTGCCGTCCAATCCTACGACCAGACCGTAGCCGACAAGTTGGTTGTCCCTGACACCTTTAATGGATGCCAGGTCCTTGATCCTCGCACCGAAGGTCTCGGGAACGGAACCCATCAACAGGGCTATGGCAAAAAAAATGGCCATGGGCCGTCTACCTATTGTCTTCATCTATTTTACCCCTATTATCATTTGTCATCTCTAATCACCGGCCACGGACTAGAACGGCCATGCGTTGTCAAGAACCCGTGTGAGCCAGCCGGGACGCTGTTTGTCCGCTATGACGCCCTTGCCTGAATAGGCTATCCTTGCGTCTGCAATGTAGGCCGACTGGATCTCGTTTTTCGTGTCGATATCTTCAGGGCGTATGATGCCCGAAAGCGCAATATACTGGGTCTCGTTGTTCACCCTGATCTCTTGTTTGCCCAATATACGAAGGTGGCCGTTTGGAAGGACTTGGACCACTCTTGCGGTCACATAGGCCTCCAGTTCGCCATCTCGATTGTTTTTTCCCTCACCGACAAAACTCGGCTTGAAACTGGCCTTGAACATGCTCTGCCGGTCCAAATTGGGGTTCTTCGCCTGCAAGGCCTTCATGTAGCCCAAAAGGTCATCAATGCCTGCCTCCATGCTCGAATCTCGGCTGGTTTCCGTCTTGGCAGATAACGCACCGCTTGGCTTCTCAGAAATCCTTACGGTCACCAGATCACCAATCTGACTGGCCCTCATATCGCCGAAGAGCTTCGTGCTGCCAGCATCGGTCCACAAGGATCCCTCGGAGGGCAAAGGCACTTCAAAGGCTTCGAATTGAGGCCGCTGGATATCCTCAGCCTGGGCCTGAACCGAGGTCTTTTGTGTGGTGGTGGCACATCCTGACATTATCGCCACTACGAGGGCCGTCATGCAAATTAGCACAAGTATCTTGGGTCTCATCGTCTGCAACTCCTTAGAAGTCCACCGTGACGGTGGAGCCGTCCACGACGCGCGCTATGATTTCCTTTTTGCCCATGGAGTTTGTAACACGGATCTGATCCCCGGCAGACCCTTGGCCTTGGGCAATACCGACCGCTGTCACGATAAGGTTGGGCAATTCAGCGATAATGGTCACTCGATCGCCCTTGGTTATCAATGGCGGTTTCTCAATGGCGCTGGCCAGCAGCACACTGCCCGCCTTGAGCCCGTGTTTCACCCTTCTTCCCACAACCTCTTCCATAGCCATGAGCACGCTGTCAGGAAGTTTGGAAATGTTTCTCCGTTGCAGAGTTAAGTCCTCTGCTGCAAGGATGGTATGGCGCTTCAAGGGTCGAACCGTGCACACAACCTTGTCAAACCGATCGACCCAACCTGAAAGGACAACGCGTCTTTCGATCTTGCCTTCTACCCGGACAATGGCACTGAGGTTTACATACCCCATCCGTTTTCCGCCGGCCTGATCTACGAGTTCAACACGAACTTTGCCCTCAGGAAGAGGCCCATTGCCTACAACCCTGAAACGGCTGATCCTAAAATCACCCCCAGGCACCTCGAGCTGTTGGGCCACGTAGCCCGTGTATTGACGCAAAAATCTCTCCTCTGGAATGGTTTGACAGGTCCGCTCTATCTGGACAAGCGCCGGTATGTTCAAGAGGACATCGGCCGGCAGCCACCTTTTGGAGCGAACTTTGCCCGCAATCCATGATCCATACAAGGTCTTGCGCTTGCCCGGACTGGGGGCATAGGCCAAATAGACCGTCCCGAGTCGCTCACGCACGCGAGGAGGACCCTCTATGCCGGCGATGTCCTTCAGGTAGACTTTTTCCCCTTTTACCCACGCCTGATCTTTTACCGTAACGCGAGTCTGTACATCGGCCCGGGCGTTGATAGAACCGTATACCAACCATGCCGCGATGAGCGTGGCCAGCACGATGGTAGACAGATTTCCTCTTTTGGGCTTATTATATATCATTTTGGGCCTTTCATCGGGCTTTCGTGATCTAGCGCTTGATATTGTTTGCCATCTGGAGCATCTGATCCGCGGTCTGAATGGCCTTGGAATTGGCCTCATAGGCCCTCTGGGCGATAATCATGCCCACCATCTCTTCGACCACATTCACATTGGACATTTCCAAATACCCTTGGGAGATGGTCCCGACTCCTTCTGAACCGGGCGTTCCTTCAAGGGCTTCTCCTGAGGCTTCCGTGGGTCGGTAGAGATTTCGCCCCATGCTGTAGAGGCCCGCGGCGTTGGGAAACGTATACAACTTGAGATCGGCCGTGGCCGCCTCGGTGTTATCCGCGCCGAAGGCGACCAGCCTGCCCGTGGAATCAACGGAAATAGAAACCGTCTCCTGGGGGATCGTGATCTCGGGCTGAAGTCTGTCGCCGCTAGGCGTACACACGTACCCCTCACTGTCGACCTTGAAATCACCGGCGCGCGTGTAAACTTCTTCATCATTACTCACAACTTTGAAAAAACCCTTCCCTTCGACGGCCAGATCAAGATCATTGCTTGTCTGGTTATAATCTCCTTGGGAGAACATCTTCTCCACGCCCATGGGTTTTGTGCCCATCCCGATCTGGATGCCCGTTGGAAGTTGGGTGCCTGAAGCAGTGGTCGCCCCCGGCAACCGAAGGGTCTGGTACATCAGATCCTGAAAATCGGAACGGCTCTTTTTGAAAGCCGTCGTGTTCACATTGGCCAAATTGTGGGAAATGACATCAACGTTTAACTGCTGAGCCGCCATGCCCGAAGCCGCTGTCCATAAGCCTCTCAACATATCCAGCCTCCCTATCTTTAGAGTTTGCCGACCTCGTTAACTACTCTTGCGTCTGTCTCGTCAAATGTTTGCAGCACCTTTTGATAAGATTCAAAATTCCGTAGGGCTTCCACCATCCCGATCATCTCCTGTGTGACCACCACATTGGACTCCTCAATATACCCCTGCTTCACCGAGGTCTGCTCTGGCTCCGAGATTTCCTCCTCATCGCCGTTGTAGATATAATAGGATGAGCCTTCTTTCTGAAGGCGTTCAGGTCGTTCGAACGAAGCGATGGACAAGCGATCCACGGCCGATTCATCGACTTCGATTCGACCCGTATCGTCGATGGTGATATCCTTTCCCTGAATCGAGACCGGTCCGCTTGATCCCAGAACAGGGTCACCCTTTGACGTCACCAGCAGACCTTCGCCATTCAAGCTAAATCTCCCATCGGCCGTGTAGCGAACACCCGCTGGTGTCTGCACCTTGAAAAATCCTTCTCCTTCCAAGGCCACATCAAGGGGGTTGCCTGTACGCCTGATATTGCCCGGACTCAGGTCGGTCGTCACATGCATTCTTAAGGCCTGATCAAAAAAGACCATATCCTTCTTGAACCCGGTGGTTCCCATGTTGGCAAGGTTGTTGGCTATCATGTCGAACCTGAGGCCTTGCGTGCGACATCCCCTTACGGCATTGTATATTCCACTGTTCAAAGGATCACCTCTCTGTTTTTGTCTTTGTGGGATTGCAACCAGGATGCCAAGGCCGACTCAACGGTAAGCACCGCCGGGGGGCCGTAAAGTACGAAGGGAAAAAGATGTGGATCTCCGCTGCATGGCCTGCCATATTTGTCGTTATTTCAGCCTGTTTTGCATCTGAGGCAAAGAGATATGAGGCTTGTGACGAAAGAACGCGTTGTCCGGCAGGCATATTCCACAAGGGGTGAGCATGGGGTGGGTTTGCCTAGTGCCGGAAAAATCTTCCTACTTTGAACCCTTCTTCTTGTTCAAGCAATAGACAAAGGCGAGGAGTTCGGCGACCACCACATAGAGTCCGGGCGGGATTTCGTCATTGAGATCGAGCCTTGATAAAACCTCAACAAGGTCCGGGGCATCCTTCACGGGGATGCCGTGCTTGCGCGCCATTTCAATGATTCTTTCGGCAAGCCGTCCCGTGCCTTTTGCGGTGACGCAAGGGGCATGATCATCACCCGGTTTGTATTGGAGGGCGATGGCCTTTTTGGGTCTTTGAGGCTTCTGCATGGGTTATGCGATCAGGCTGATCGTGTGTTCTTCCAGGTCAACGATGGCGTCTGCCAAGCAAGTAGCGGCCAAAACGGCCCGTTCCGCTAATCCGCACGTGACCTGCTGCAAGAAAAAACCATGCCTTTCAAGCTGCTGTCGCAGGAAAAGGGTGTGCTGGTTGAAAAAAGATTGGATTTGCTCATCGGAGACCAGGAAATGAACCCTGATCGCCTTTTCAAGGACCGAGGCATCCACCCGCACCGGCCCGAGACGCGACATGTCCAGCAGGAGAGAAAGCTTAAGAACCCCATCCTCGCTGTCCTCACCACCCCTTTCTCTTCTCTTGGCCCCGACGTCAAGCAGAAGCTGCGCAAAGGTCAATTTGTCAGGCCACTGCATGGGAATGATAAACAAGAGATTACCCTTTTCTTCCAATGCGGACAGATTCAGCCATTGATGGTGTTCCATTGCGTCCAGAAATGAAGTCATCGCTCGTGTGGAAAACAGCTTTTCTGTCCCGGCATCCGCCAGCGACTCGACTGCCGACCCCTTCAAATCGTTTTCTATTAACGCCTCTATCTGATTCCTGGATTCAATACCCGAAAGGAACAGGGCCCTGAGCTTGTTTTCCCACATGAGCCCAGAGCCATCAATGAAGGACTTCAAGAATTCGGGCTGGGCCGCATCGTGAGGACGAAGCGAGATACGGCCAAGGAGTGTGCGCATTCGCATGAGGATATCAGGCGCTCCCTGTCGATCCGATTGTCCCGTCGAGACCTTCAAGGCATTCAACAAATCCATGAGGCACTTGTACGGAGATCCACGAAACTCACTTCTCTTGAATAGACGACTGATCCCATCTTCTTGGTTACCCGTCACTTGAAGGAACTTGAGGATGCACTGAGGGGAGGTCTCTTTGACCTTGAAGAAAGCAAGCTGCCCGGCCTTAAGGGGTACCCCTTCTGTTCGTGCCAGGAGTTGTTTGCCATTAATCAAGATGATGGCATGACGAGTAGAAACCGGTTTTATGATTCTACCCTCGACCACCTCGCCTTTATAAATGGCAAGGGTCTTGCCATGGCTCGTTTTGTTCGCCTGGTCGAGCTTATAACATGGTATCAGGGTGGAGCCAATTTTGTGAGACATTTAAGCCAAATAATTCCTAATCCTGCTCCATTTCAAGAAATCTCTTTTTCAAGTCAAGCACGAGCGTCACCTCGCCTTTCGAAATCTCAAGGCGACTTGCTATGTCCTTCGCCTCCAGTCCCTCTTCTGCAAGTGTCATGACCTCGTGCTGTAATTCAGACACCTCCCTGCGAGATGTCTCGTTTGCACCGGGGGCTCCAGAACCGGAAGCCAGGCAGGTCTCGGCACGGTTTAACAGCAGATTTAAACTGATGATTCGGCTGTCCAGGCGTTCATTCAGACTGCTGACAATACGTTGTTTTTCCAGGAGCTGGGTCTCAAATTGTCCGGCCAGCTCTCGCGCGTCTCTTAGTACGGGTTCCAGGATCTGGCTCACGCGTTCCAGCTCGCCGGGCACGGCCCTGGCGCCTGCGCCTTTTACCTGCCTCAAAAAAACGACAAAAAGAATAATCAAACACAAGTCGATGGCGACCTGCGTGATGACCCAAAATTCTACGGGGGCTGACAACATCATGATTCCGGCCTCAACTCGCTGTGCTCCTCCAGTGCCTAAATGGTCACATCCAAAATGCTCCCCCGTGGCGGGGAGACCTTGTCCACCTTGTTCTTGTCTGCATCCGTGGGTTGCTCTTCATTTCCCAGGGCATCGTCAGACCTGTCAGCAGACTTTCCTTTCTTTTTCTCCTTCTCTTTAGGCCTCCTTTGCGGTGGACGCCGTTTGAGTTTTAGGGTCTGCTGTTTAGCCCTGTCTATCTCTCTAATGCCGGTGCCTTGTCCCAGCGGGATGTTGATGTCCATCATGGCTGCCATGGCTTCGCCTCTCCAAAACGGAACAAAGAAGATCCCGGATCACACGACCAAGAACTCGGTGAAATAGACCCTGTCTATGGTTCCGGTGGCCAGCGTGCTGTTTAGTGCGTCCATAATATCCGGCTTCAATGTCTTCATGGAAATCCTCTGTCCTTTATCTGTTCTGACCTCTTTCAGTATGGCCGCATAGATCGAGGCCCTGCAATACGTCCTTTTTTCGTTCATTTCCCGGTATACAGCACGGTTTGAGGGTTTGACAGAAATCCTTAGTAGTAAATAAGCCGCTTCGTCTGTTTTGGGAAAGAGGACCAGAAACCTGGCAAAATTCAGCATGTCAGAGGCCCCCTTCTCGACAGGGGCCCAGAACACCCGCACGGAAGGCGTTTCCTGGCGCCTTGCGTGACGGGGTGTCACAGACCTGCTGAGCCCGTAAACCAAGAACAACGCACATAGGCCAATCGCCAGACTCCCCGCAGTCTTTTGGTGTTTTTTCACCCGCTGAAACGTTCCTGGGCCATGGCCCTTTTCAACGGCTACAGGCAAAGGTACATGGTCAGGAGCAGGTTCAGTCCCTTCCTCTGCCGAGCCTGCCGTAAAAGGCTGACTCTCTTCAAGGTTTTCCTCGGGCTCCTCGGGGCCCTTCGGCGGAGTCGCGTCTTCCGGTATGATCGTGGCCTCCGGCACTGAGTCGTCCTGGATCTCGCCCCGTGAAAGGGTTTCAGGATCGGGACTCTTTTCCGTCTTGTTCTTGAGATCGGCGCTACCTGCAGATTGAAGATTCCCCGCGGCAAGCCGCGGGGAATCTTCACCGTAAGGAAGTTTTTCGTTTTCAGATTCGCTCGCTAACCCCGCCGCAAGCAGCGGGGAATGCGCTCGCTTTCGCGGTTCAAGGTCGCCTAACCTTTTGCCATCATCATCCTTTAATGGCTCTTGTTTTTCCTTTGGCCTGTCCATGGCCCACCTATTCCATATCGTAATATGACTTCAGTTTTGGTCTTAACTTCACAATGGCCTTGGTATGAATCTGAGAGATTCTGGATTCGGTCAGATCCAGCACCTCTCCAATTTCCCTGAGGGTCAATTCATCGTAATAATATAGTGAAAGTACCGTTTGTTCTTTTTCAGAAAGTGTCTTGAGGCTATCGGCGATAACACGTCTGAGCTCCGAGGCCATGATGTGATCACCCGAGTCATCATCTCCACGGATCAGACTTTGGAAAGTCTTTTTTGATTCCGAATGATCCCTGTCGTCCTTGAGATACTCATCGATGCTCAAGAGTTCAAGGCCCCTCGCTTTATTGAGAACGCCATAGTATGTATCCAGATCAATAGCCATTTCTTCGGCTATTTCCAAATCATCCGCCGGCCGTTTCAGTCTGCCTTCAACAGCCGTAATCGCCCTTTCCATTTCGTGGATCTTTTTTCTCGTTGATCGGGGAACCCAGTCCATACTCCTGAGTTCGTCCAACATGGCCCCCCTGATTCTAAACTCCGCATAGGTCTTGAACTGAACCTGCCGGGAAGGGTCGAACCGGTCAACGGCATCCAAGAGCCCCATGATGCCCGCGCTGATGAGGTCATCTAAAGACACGCTGGGCG
Organism: uncultured Desulfobacterales bacterium; assembly: GCA_964502635.1. Classification (GTDB taxonomy): domain Bacteria; phylum Desulfobacterota; class Desulfobacteria; order Desulfobacterales. Next base: position 24,929 of record CAZCXI010000011.1, on the reverse strand, counting down.
GAACGCGCATGGCCATGCGGTTTGCCACGAATTTCACCAAGGGGGCATATTCAACGATCAAGTCCTGCCGTTCCGTCTCGTTTCTGATCTTGCGTCCGTTAGGACTCGATTTGCCGTAGGCGTGTTTGACTTGGGCTTTCTGCATCATATCCATCAACGACTCATGAGTTTTTTCCAGAAAAACTTGATGTTCCCATCCTGAGCGAGATTGTCTGATGAGACCAGCAAGCGATTGGCTAACTTTAAAAATCCTCTGCTTGATGGGCTCTCCGGGTACCTCTCGATGACGGTGCACTGCTGCCTGACCGACCTTTCCAAGTTGCCGTCTCTTGGTATGAACCCGACGTATTCCAAGGATATACCCTTCAAGAAACGCATGACAGCGTTGCTCAAGTTTTCAAATACGGACCTGGCTTCCTCCTCGTGGTCCACCATATTCACCAGCAGCTTGAACGTGTTCGTATCATGCTTGGTAAACATGACCTTAATCAAGGCATAGGCATCTGTTATGGATGCTGGTTCAGAGGTGGCCACCACGATTCGCTCTTCCGCGGCAATGCCAAAATAGATAACATTGGAAGAAATGCCTGCTCCGGTGTCGATTAGAAAGATGTCGAAATCTTCCTCCAACGCATCAAATTCGTTCAGGAGGTTCAGTTTTTGCCCTTGCGTCAGATCAACCAACTGTTGCAAACCAGAGCCGGCAGGGATGATGCGAATCTCCTCCGGCCCCTCAACGATGACGTCTGCCAGGTCTTTCTCCCCGCTGATGACATGCTTGATGTTATAGGCGGGGTTCAGGCCAAAGATAATGTCAATATTTGCAAGGCCCAGGTCGCCATCCAATATCAAAACCCTCTTTCCAAGTCTTCTAAAGGCTACGGCTAAATTCCCAACGATGTTGGTCTTGCCCACGCCCCCTTTGCCACTTGTAACAGAAATGACACGGGGGAAAGGCGCCGTGCCGGAGTATCTGCGAGCGTCGCCGCGACCAGCCGTATCATGGGCTTTCTTTTTCACCATCAGTCTTAAACCATGTGCTTGATCCACTGGACGATTCTCCTACTCAAATATCAGGCGCAATATGCCCGTTTTTGTCGCCTTGAAAATATCCTCTGGCACCCGTTGGCCTGTCGTAACAAAGGAGACGGGCATTCTTTGTTTAAGTAGCTGGTTGATGATGATTCCTCGAGCCTTTGTCTCGTCCGCCTTTGTAAAAATGTAACTACTGAAGTTTAACCGGCCAAACTTCGTGGCAGCAGCGTGCATCTCCGACTCACTCGTGACAACGCTGAGGAGCAAATGAGTCTTGATGGAGCGATCACGACCGATCAATGCTTCCATTTCTTCCATGCGAGCCGTGTCGTAATGACTTTGCCCGGCCGTGTCGATGAGGATGACATCTCTAGCCTCCAACCGCCTCAGGGCGGCCTGCAAGTCAGCACGGCTGAAAGCAGGAAAACACGGCACCCCAAGGATGCCTGCATAGGTCTTAAGCTGCTCCACGGCCCCTATTCTATAATTGTCTACGGAGATGAGTCCCACCTGTTTTTTTTGTTTCAGGCTAAGGTCCGCCGCCAATTTTGCGATCGTCGTCGTCTTGCCAACGCCCGTTGGTCCCACAAAAGCGGCTACAATCCGTCCTTCAGTGTGAGCAAAAGGATCAGTGACATCGATCACCTTCAAGACTTCATTTAAAACCCCCTCATGTAAGCCATTGGAAGCATGCGGTGCAGGCTTCTCAAAAGCCCCCCCTCTGTTCAGAAACGCCTCCGCATGAGTTTCAGCAATACCATGTCGAATCAGCTTGGCGTAAAGATCTATGGCCTCCGGATTCGCATCGAAGCACGCCATAAGATGCCTGGCTTGGCTCAGGGGGAAAATCATCTCCTTGATACTTTTCAACTCGGACTTGAGACCGTCGAAAGCAGACAAGTCTGGGCGGTCCAATCCGGACGAGTCGCCATGTCTTTGTCCCGCCATCGCGTTTATTTCGAACAACTCTTGGGCCGTGCCTGTTGATGACCCTTGTTGCTTGGTCAGCTTGCGCGTGGACAATATGAGCGCATCTGAACCGAGGTCGCCCTTGACCAGATTGATCGCTTCTTGAATGGTGGCTGCCTGGAACTTTTTAACCTGCATCTCCTAAGTAAACCTTTCCCAAAGATTGAAAGCTGATATGACTTGCGAGTTCGCTGTGAGAAAGCACTGTTAAGGATGGTGCAAACTGTTCCACCATCCTCCTGAAATGTCTTCTGAGCTGGGGAGAACACAATACGATCGGCTGAAGGCCTTTGGCCATCAGTTTCTGCATCTCTTTGCTCACTGATTTCATGATACTATTGGCGACTTCAGGATCCACGGATAAATATGAACCATGCTCGGTGTGCTGAATACTGTTTAGAAGCACATCCTCCACATCCTGGTTCAGGGTAACTACAGGCAGGAGCCCGTCCTCTGGGAGATAGGGGCTCACGATGGCTCGAGAAAGCCTTTGCCGGACATACTCTGTCAAAAAATCCGGATCCTTGGTCACCGGTGTGTAATCAGCCAAGGTTTCCACGATGGTCAATATATCCCTGATGGAGACCCCTTCTCTCAAAAGATTCTGCAATACCTTTTGAATGGTGCCTAATGAAAGCAGAGACGGCGTGAGTTCCTCCACCGTTTTTGGATGGGTTCTTGCGAGATTGTCCAAAAGGTTTTGAACCTCCTGTCGTCCCAGCAATTCATCGGCGTGGCGACGTATGACTTCAGTAACGTGGGTTGCCATAACCGCCGCACCATCCACCACGGTGTACCCTGCAAATTTTGCCTCATCTCGTTTGGCTTCCGGAATCCATACAGCCGGGAGGTCAAACGCAGGTTCCCTGGTTGCAATGCCGTCGATCTTTTGAACAGCATCGCCTGGATCCATGGCCATTAAGTGATTGATCATCAATTCATACTTGTCCACCTCCACACCCTTTATAAGAATTCGGTAGGCAGATGGCTTCAGATTGAGATTGTCCCTGATATGAATGGCCGGAATGACCATGCCCATTTCCAGGGCAAACTGGCGCCTGATCGATCTGATCCGATCCAGGAGTTGCCCGTCCTGTTGTCTGTCTACCAGCGGGATGATGGCATATCCCACCTCAAGCTCCATGGGATCCAGCATAAGGAGGTGCTCCACTGATTCAGGGGCACTCTCAGCCTGATCTGCCTCGGTCTCTTTAAGGTGTTCTACGGCCGCCTCCCTCTGTCTTCTTCTGTCAAATAGATAGGCGGCGCCCCCAACAACAGAACCGAGAATCATGAATGGAATATGAGGCAAGCCTGGAATAAGCCCGAAGGCAAAGATCACGAGCGATCCCAGATAGACTGCTCGCAGATTGGACAAAAGCTGGTTACCAAAGTCAACGCCCATGCTTGATTCGGCAGCCGCGCGGCTCACCACAATGCCTGCCGATGTTGAGACGATAAGAGCAGGAATCTGGGTGACGAGTCCGTCACCCACTGTAAGGAGCGTGTAGTTCTGTGCGGCGACCACAATGGGCATTTTTTGTTGGAGCACTCCGATCACAAAACCTCCGATGATGTTAATAAATGTAATGATGATCCCTGCAATGGCATCTCCTCGAACGAACTTGCTGGCGCCGTCCATGGCCCCGTGAAACTCGGCTTCCCTCGCGATGAGGTCGCGGCGGCGGCGGGCTTCTTTCTCATCGACCAGGCCCGCATTCAGATCGGCATCAATGCTCATCTGCTTTCCAGGCATGGCGTCGAGGGTAAAACGTGCAGCCACTTCAGCTATGCGCCCTGATCCTTTGGTAATGACCACAAAATTGATGATGACAAGAATCATAAACACAATCAGGCCCACAACGTAATCGCCCCCTACGACAAAACTGCCGAACGACTTGATGACTTTTCCTGCGGCTACTGCTCCTTCGTTTCCATGAAGGAGAATGAGCCGGGTGGAGGCGACATTCAAGGAAAGCCTGAATAGGGTTGCGACCAATAGCACGGAGGGAAACACGGCAAAATCCAATGGCTTGACCGTATACATGGCCATAAGAATAACAACAATAGAAAAAGTGATATTGAGCGCCAACAGAAAGTCCAGCAAGAAGGGAGGCAACGGTATGATCATGACCATCAAAATGGCGACCACACCTACCGCCATGCAGGAATCGCTGCTATTGCCTAGAAATGTACGGCGTAATGTCGCTTCTGTTGTTAGAGCCACAAAGACTCCTTTCTACCGAACCTTGCCTTTTAGCCGGTAGACATAAGTCAAAACCTCAGCTACCGCATGATAAAAGGTAGAGGGGATCTCACGGCCGATCTCAACCACCTCGTAAAGTCTGCGCGCCAGATCTCTGTCTTCAACGATAGGTATGTTATGCTCCTTGGCCAACGCCTTGATCTTTTCAGCCAATGCGCCTGCCCCTTTGGCCACAACCTGCGGCGCATTCATAACACCACTGTCATACCGAAGAGCCAGGGCGAGATGCACCGGGTTGGTCACAACCACATCAGCCTTTGGAACTTCTTGCATCATCCGTCTCCTGGCCATCTCTTGTTGAACCCTTCTGATCCTCGACTTGATGAGGGGATCTCCCTCGCTCTGCTTGAGTTCCTCCTTGACCTCCTGCTTGGTCATTTTCAGCTTCTGCTCAAACTGCCACTTTTGAAAGATATAATCGAGGGCAGCCAAGAAGATCATCGCCACGGAAACCCGAAGGAAGATCTTTAAGATGACTCTCAAAATATATATTGCGATACGGGAGATCTCCATCTCTCCGAGGGATACAACCCGCGGCATTTCCCCTTGGACGGTCCAATAGACAACGAGCCCCACCAGCGTGAGTTTTGCCGTTGATTTCAACAGCTCAACAAGGGACTCTTTGGAAAACAGCCGTGCTATGCCCTGGATGGGGTTCAGTTTGGAAAACTTCGGCATGAGTGGCTTCCAAGTAAACAGCCAGCCCACCTGCACGACATTCGACGCAATGGCAACCACAACGATGGCAATCATCATGGGGGCCATCATGATGATAAAGTGCCGTACGATATCGTAATTAAAAACCAAGAAATCCCCCATGTTTAAGCTGGGCCTCTCTATGATGGAAAAGCTCTCTTTCATCACTGTTTCTATATGGCTATAGACAAAAGACCCGGACAGATAGAGCGTTGAAAGCCCGGTCAAAAGCACGGCCACGGAGGGAATTTCGCGGCTTTTGGCAACCTGGCCCTCTTCCCTTGATTCACTCCGTTTTTTGGAGGTCGCCTTTTCAGTCTTGTCTTGAAAATCCCCTTCTGCCACGCTTACACCCCAATCGGTCCCATCATGAGCTTCAACATGGATTCAAGTCCCAACACATATCGGCCCGCAACGTAAAGGAGAAGCCTCAAAGAGAGCCCAAAAAAGAACAGCCCAACGACAATTTTCAAGGGGAAGGCTACAATAAGGATATTTATCTGCGGCACGACCTTAGCCACGATGCCGAAGGCGGCACTTGTAAAAAGCAGGGCGGCAATGGCCGGTGCCCCGAACCTGATCGCCATGGCAAACATATCCCCCGAAGCTTCCAATATCTTTTGGAAAAGCCCATCTCCAAATGCGAAGGATCCCACCTGGACGATGGAAAAGCTGTCAGCCAGCGCCTTCAGCAAGATGTGGTGGCCATTAAGGAGGAGAAAGACCACAAGTGCGATCAAGTATCCCATGTGCGCCACGATAGGGGTCTGGGCACCAGACTCAGGATCCAGAACATTGGAAATGGCAAACCCCATTTGAAACCCAATAAGCTGTCCTCCCAACTGAATGGCCGCAAAGAAAAGGCGGATGGTCAGTCCGATGACCAGCCCGAAGATCAGCTCGGAAACAATAAGATTCAGACCTGACACCAGATTTTCTGGAAACAGATTCGGATCCGGCCGAACGACCGTGAAGAGCGCTACACTGATTGTCAGGGCCAGCCCTGCCTTAACAAGGTTGGGCAGCAGGGCCCCTCCGAAAATCGGGAGCATAAATAAAACAATGCTGATCCTGGTCAGGATCAGAACAAAGGACTTAAATTGCTCAGGCGAAAGGCTGATCAGTTCCATAGGCGCTTTGGGTTACTTGCTACCGGGCTGTCGCCCAAGGGAAAATTCCTTATTCACAAAGGGTTTCATCGGATATAGATCGGTATTTGTGTAATGCACTTCTGCGCAAAGTCGATGAGTTCCTGTAACATCCAGTTGGAAAAAAACAGAAGCCCCAAGAGAACGACCAGTATCTTTGGAACAAAGGTCAGTGTCATTTCCTGAATCTGAGTAACCGATTGAAAGATGCTCACCGTCACTCCCACAACAAGCCCAAGGCCCAGCAGCGGCATGGAAACCAGAATGGTCACCTTGATGGCTTCCTGGGCAAATCCAATGACAAACTCTGGTGTCATGTCAACCGCTCACAAAACTCTTCACTAGAGAACCTACAATAAGATACCAACCGTCCATCAGCACGAAAAGGATGAGCTTGAAGGGCAGTGATATCATAACCGGCGGCAGCATCATCATCCCCATGGAAAGGAGAACGCTGGCCACCACCATGTCGATGATCAAAAAAGGCACATATAGAACAAATCCAATAATAAAGGCTGTCTTGAGTTCGCTCACCACAAAGGCCGGTATAAGAACAGAAGAAGGGATGTCCTGCGGCGCGTTCGGCTTATCCATGCCGGCCATGTTTACAAACAAAGCCAGGTCCTTTTCTCTGGTCTGCCTGAACATGAACTGGCGAACGGGATACATCGCTGCTTTCAGTGCCTCGGCCTGTGATATTTGTTCATCCAGATAGGGTTTGATCGCCTTGTCGTTGACCTGCCGCCAGACGGGCGTCATAATAAAAAACGTGAGAAACAAGGCGAGACCTACCATAATCTGGTTTGGCGGCATCTGGTGGGTACCCAGCGCCTGTCTTAAGAACGAGAAAACCACGGCCAGCCTGGTAAAGGACGTCATCAGAATCAGGATGGCCGGTGCCAGAGAAAGGATGGTGAGCAGGGCAACGATCTGAAGTAATACAGAGATCTGATGCGGGTTATCCGTCTGTTCGACACCGATCTGAAGTGTGGGAAGCGGTATGGCTGCGCCCCATGCAGTGTCAGTTATCACCAAGAGCAATAAGAAAGAAAAAATGAAAAAAACAATCCTGCATTTTCCATTCTTTGTTTTCTGCTTAACCATGTCCCTCACTGGATCTGCCTTTGACATGCAGAGACGACATCAAGAGCTTTCCGAAAAGGCTATCCTTTCCACCAAGGGGCTTCGCCCCTGCAATCCGCTCCAGGACTTCTGGTTTGTTGATCTGAGCCAGACAAGTGATGTTTCCCGGGGTGATCCCAATCACCATTTTCTGCCCTGCGACGTCAATGAGTGCAATGCGTTCTTTGGGGGTCATGTGATAGGATGACAGCACCCTGATGAGTTGTCCGTGCCCTGAACCTTGTTTCAGATACGAAAATCGCTTCAAGAGAAAAACAACAAGGATCAAGATCCCAAGAACAATACACAACATCGCCAATGTCTTGAGCCCGGCGCCCCAGAGGTTCGGTTGATACACCATGTCCGATGCTTCTGCTAACCCGTTCAAGGCACCCCCTCTTCAAGTCCTGCCGATGGAACTTTTTGGGGCTTCATATGAATTGTAAATCCCAAGACTTTCAGCGGCTTGGCCGTAGCCCGAACTAACCCAATGTCTTGACTCTCTCAACGGGGCTAACCACATCCGTGAGCCTGACACCAAACTTTTCATTCACGACGACAACTTCACCACGAGCGAACAACTTTCCATTCACGTAAATATCCATCGGCTCATCGGAAAGTCTTGTCAGCTCAACCACCGAGCCTTGTCCCAGTTGAAGCAAGTCATTAACCAACAGGCGGGTCCGACCCAGCTCCACCGAGATCTCCAGGGGGATGTCAAGAATGAAGTTGAGATCTCTGGCCCCACCCCCCTGTTCTGATTTCTCTGCTCCCTTGGCAGCCTCGGTCACCTCAGCGGGTGTATTTTCCACCTTGTCATCGTGTTGCTCCTCCGTGGTTTGGTCCTTTCCGGAGCTAGGGCTGTCAACATCTTCTTGTGATAAATCGGACATAGGTCACTCCCATCCTTTTCGTGAGACATTACGTACCAGTCATTCTCATGCATTTTTGACCGATCTTAATAGCCTGACTACCCCTTACAAGGCCCGGGCGTCCCTTAAACTTCGGCACACCTTCAACTTTAGCAACCAGGTCTTGGGTCACGTCCTGTTCCAGCTGAATCACATCACCAACGGTGAGACCGAGCAACCTCTCAGCGGTAATTTGCGCTACACCCAGTTCCACAACCATGTCCACCCGCGCTTCCTGGAGCCGCTCTTGTAAGCATTCCTTCCAGCCTGCATCCACTTTGGGTTGATCGCCCTCCCCTGTCCTTTGCAACTTTCCACGAATTGGTTCGATGGTGGCATAAGGAATACAGACTGTCATAAGCCCCCCTATCCCCTCCATGTCCAACTTGAAGCGAATCATCATAACCAAATCCCCGGGAAGCGCGATGGTAGCAAATTGTGGATTGATCTCCGATCGCACATAAGTCATTTTTGCCTTATGAACCCGGGCCCATGACGCTGCGAGATTCTCCAGCGAAACGCCAGCCACCTTCCGCATGATCCTGTTCTCTATGGCCGTGAACTCCCGACCCTCAATCTTTACATCTTCTGTTGCCTTCCCACCAAAATAGCATTCGATCAGGCTGAAAACCAAACGCGTGTCAAAGACCAGAAGGGCCTGTCCCACAAGGCCTTCTATGCGAAAAATGTGCAGACTGGTCGGCACAGCAAGGGAGCCACGAAAATCTTCAAACTTGACCATGTCCACGGGTTCTGCCTCAATATCCACCTCTTTTCGGACCATGGCGGACAGCTTCGTTCTGAACATCGTGGCGAAGCGATTGTGGACCATATCGAGTGTCGGCAGCCGGCCCCGAAGCGTCTGTTCCTGACGCGTAAAATCATAGGCAACGGCATTGTCGTCGGGGTGTGGCGCATTTGTTTCGATTTCAATTTCCCCACTTGAAACCCCCTTGAGTAAACTATCGACCTCGTCTTGTGACAAAACATTTGACATGAGTCACTCCGCTATCTACTGGACCACAAATTCCGTAAAGTACAGGGATTGGACCGCGCCTCCTTGCACAAGTTGATTAATCCGCGCAATCAACTCGTTTCTGAGTTGAATCTTTCCCTCGGGCTTGCTGATCTCCTCAAAGGTCTTGCTCGTAAGCAATAAAAGAATGGCATCCCTCAATTGTGGCGTGCGTTTTTTTAGCTCACTGTTCACGTTCTCATTTTCGACCGCAAGGTCGAATCTTGTCTTCAGGTATCGCTTGCCGCGGTCACCCAGCAAATTAACGATAAAGGGCTCCATCTCATGAATGATCTCCGGTGAGGTGTCCACGTCTGCCACTGCCTCCTCGGTCTTCAAGGCGGCTTCGCCATCCTTTTCAGGACCTTTCCCCGCCCACAGGAACTTCCATCCCGCAAAAGCACCTCCGCCCAACAAGACCAACACCAGCCCAATGACAATAAATTTTTTGGAGGAGCTTTTTGGGGCCGCCTCAGTCTCCTCAAGGGCCTCTTCGGGTTTGCTGTCTTGTTCCGCCATTTTCGTCTCCTTTCAGCCTGATCTGTTTCTCGTTTTAAAGATCCCTGCAGTCCTGATAAATAGGGTTTGCAGGCTACGTTCGTCTGAGGATAATTTCTACACGCCTGTTTTTCTCCCGACCTTCTTTTGTATTATTTGGGAACCGCGGCCTCAAGTCACCATAGCCGCCAACGGCAAACCTTTCCGGCAAGAGGCCTTTGCTTTGCAAAAGATAGCGGTGCACGTTCAAGGCCCTGTACAGGGAAAGCTCCCAGTTTGAGCGATAACGTCTGTTACGTGTGGGCACACTGTCTGCGTGGCCCATGATAAGCACCTCGTTGGAAACAGCATCAAGCACATTGGCAAGGGTATCAAGCAGGGGGAAAAACATTGGCTTTATCTCGGCCTCTCCGGAATCAAACAGGACATTCGCCTGCAATGAGATAACCACCCCACGCTCGTCTTCCGAGATACCCATGATAGACTCCAAACCCATGAGTATTTGATGTTCACCCGTATCTTCTTCTGAGGAAAAGTAATCCTCCAACATCTTGCGGTTGGTCACCAAAGCGCCGGTCTGCCCCTCCGGGACGCCGACATCACTTGTTAGATCCTGTAGAAGCTTCATCATCTTTAATTCATACGTTTCCATGGCGCCACTGCCGCCCTCAAGGTCCCGTGTGCCTTTTATGGCCTTTAGCTCGCTCAGCTCCAAGGGACCGCTCACACCGGAAAAAATGCTGAACATGGTTTTTAGACTCTTCACATCCATGGACGACATGGTCAAAAGCATGACAAAAAAGGTCAACAGAAGCATCAACAGATCTCCGAAGGTGACCATCCACCCCGTGGTATCCATTTGAAGTTCAGTATCTTTATTGCTGCTTTTTTTCACGGTAACCTCTGATGAACTCGTAAAAAGTTTTTTGTAAGTGACTTTGAGCATTTTGGGGAAAAAGCACTTGAGGTGTTCTGCGTTAAGAAATGCTAACTGTTTGAGAGCATTAGCCCGAGTTTTAGCATTTTAGCGGAGCACCTCATGTGCGCCCAAAATGTTCACGGAGCGAACAAAATTGACTTTTTACGAAACAGTTACCTCTGGTCAATCAAGAATACGAAACACAAACCGCTTGAAGACAACAAACCCTGAGGACTTCTTCTCAGAGATCTGTTCAAGGCCCTGCCGTAGCTTTCCACCCAGAATAATGTCAACCCGCCGGTTCTGCGCCCTGGTTTGCCTCGTCTCATTGGTTACAATCGGCTTGTACTCCGCCCGGCCATAGGCCGTGAGGCGGGCAGGGGCGACGTTGCCTATCACCACAAAGAACTTCAAGACCTCAAGGGCCTTCAAGGCTGAAAGCTCCCAGTTGGAGCCAGCCGTCTTCTCATCAGGGGGGCTGCTGTCCGTATGACCCACGATTTCAACAGGGTATTCATGCTGATTGATCATTTCACAAAGTTTTCTCAAAAAGCCGTAACTTGAGGGTTTGATCTTGTAGTTTGCTTCGTCAAAAATGAACCGGTCCTGTATGCTAATGGTTTCTCCTTTTGCTGTGTTCCGCATCACAACCTGCCCGGAACCCGGCAACTTCATCCCAACGAGTTCTCCCGCGTCTGTTTCCCGGGAAATGATCGGCGGCTGCGGTGGGCCTATGCTTTGTCCTTTGCCCTTCATGGGCGAGAGCCCCCCCGGGAGGATGCCAAAGCTTCCTGTCAGGGATCCAAGGGCCTGAAGCTTGCCCCTCTCATCAGGCACGGCAATGGCATTGAGCACAATGAAGAATGCCAAAAGAATAATAAAGAGAGAGACGACCATCAGTCTCACCCCACCCTCGCTGGCATTCCCCTCAGATTCTTTTTGCCTGGATTTCATGATCTCAGCTGTTCCCGAAGTGTGCTACTCGAACTGACTCTCCCGCTGGCCTGGAGCTAAGAAGGCGTGGAGTTTTTGCTCAACAATACGAGGGTTCTCTCCGGTGGAAAGACAGATGACGCCTTCGATCATCATCTCCTTTGCCAGCACTTCCTCGCTGCTGCGGGTTCGGAGTTTTCCAGCCATGGGCATACACACGATGTTCGCCATGATAGAACCGTAAAACGTGGTCAAAAGGGCCACGGCCATGGCCGGTCCGATGGAACTCGGATCACTCATGGTCTGTAACATCTGCACCAGCCCGATAAGGGTACCCACCATGCCGAGGGCCGGGGCAAAGGTGCCCATCGTGGTAAAGATCTCTGCACCCAGGCGGTGTCGGTCCTGGACGGAGGAAATCTCGGTTTCAAGAATTTCCCGGATCGACTCTGGTTCCAAGCCGTCGATGGAAAGCTGAATCCCTTTCCTCAGGAAGTCCTCATCAACGCTCTTGACTTCGGACTCTAAGGCAAGGATCCCCTCACGACGCGCCTTGTTCGAGAATTCGACAAACTCCTTGATGATGTCCTTACTTGAAAGAACCCTGGTGAAGAAGACGTTCTTGACCACTTTCAGTACGCCCACCACTTCCTTCAAGGGATAGTTGATCATGGTGGTGCCCAGGGTCCCACCGACCACAATCATCAGGGAAGGGACGTTAACAAACAGGATGAGGCCCCCACCCATGAAAATAGCCACAAGCACAAGGCCGAAGGCCGAAACAATTCCAAGAACGGTTGCAATGTCCATAAGCGCTTTCCTCTGCGGGGCGGTATGATTCCCGGTCTTCTTGCCAGATTCAGAGCAACCTTTGTGCCATGGCCATGCGAATGCTTGGAGTCAGGGGTCAGGGGTCAGCCGTCGGGGGGATGCAGGCGGGGGGAGTTTTTAGGATGTTTGGTAAATATTATATAAATTCAAATGGTTTCGTGGCCTATGGTAAAAAGGCTCGATATGGCTGCGAGGCCAAAAACACAAAAAAAAGGCCACCCCACTTGATGCTGCCACAAAGGCCGTGTCAAAGTTGGGTGGCCCTGTCAATCTGTTGACGGAAAGGACCTGGGCTGTGTGTTGATTTATCGTTTCAGGTTGATCAATTCTGCCAGCATCTGGTCCGTCACCGTGATAATCTTGGAATTGGCCTGGAATCCACGCTGGGTCGTAATCATCTTGACGAATTCCGTGGCAATATCCACGTTTGATTGCTCAAGGGAGTTAGGAGAAATACTGCCGAGGCCATTGGCTCCGGGTCTGCCGGTAATGGGGTCACCGCTGACCCGGGTCTCCCTGAAAAGATTGCCGCCTTCTTTATAAAGCCCCTGCACATTCTGAAACTTGGCCAGGGCCACCCTGTAAAGGGGGATCACCTGACCATTGGAGTATTGACCGGTAATCACACCGTCCGTGCCCACGTTTACGGATTGAAGATCACCGGCGCCATAACCATTAGATGATTGAAAGATGGTCGTAGATGCCGTCGCATACTGGCTGGTTGCCAGGGAACCGGGCACCCAATTGGTTCCGTCATAACGGGTCCCTAAGTCAAATTCAACAGCCATGGGATAACCGTTGATGAATTCAGGGGCAAATGCCAGGTACCCATCCGCATCAGGGGTCTCAGGCGCCGCCCAGTTGCCCACGTCGCTCACATCGGTCCAGTCGGCCGCGCCGGTAAACTGCTCCATGGTGATGTCTTGAATGCTGCCTGAACTATCATTAAATACGATGGACCCTCGGGCCAGCAGCCCCTGCCCGGCACCAGTGGCGCCCGTTCGGGCATCCTCAACCGAATTGCAGGTAATAATATACTCCCAGGTCGAGCCCGACCCGAGATCATAGTATACGGTCAGGTCGTGGGTGCTTCCAAGGGAGTCGTAGACCTTGAGGCTCGTCTGATATTCGTAGGCAGTACCGCCGATGGGCGTGGAAGCGCTCCCGTCCCAGGCGGTTTCCAGGGCGGCGGTGAGACTCGTTGCGTCCGAATCGAGGTTGGCAATGACGGTGACATGGTCGGTCTCCCTGGGTGATGATGTAAAAGACTGAAGGGTAACATCCGTGATGGATCCATAATCTTCACCCGTATCTGCATCAAGGGCCCATCCGCGGACAATATAGCCGGCTGGGTTGACAAAGTTGCCATCCTTGTCAAACCGGAATTCACCAGCTCTCGTATAGTACTCATTGTTGACGCTGGCAGGATCTCTGACCATGAAGAAACCGTTGCCCCCGATGGCCAAGTCTGTCGTGGAATTGGTTGACTCGAAAGACCCCTGGGCAAAACTGCTGGAGATGTCAGCCAAAATCGTACCGCGTCCCACCTGGGCCGTACCGGCCGTGGTGGCCACTGTCTGGCTCAACACATCCTGGAAGGTCACCCGGCTTCCCTTAAAACCCACCGTGTTCACGTTGGCGATATTGTCGCCGATCACGGTCATCGAATTGCCAAGGGTGCTTAGACCGCTGATCCCGGAAAAAAGTGCGCTTGAAAGTGACATCTTATTTTCCCTCCTTTTTCTTGGTCATTAGTCATTGGTTTTCAAAGTCATGAGCGTGCGAGATCCTTACTGCCTACTGCTCACTGCCTGCCCCTGTCTTCGTGACCTCCACAACGTTCTCGGGCGCCACCAGTTTGTCCCCGATCATTAAATAGCCTGTGCCGCCCTCGTAGGTCACACCGGTGGCCTCTCCTGTGAGATAGGTGTCATGTGAAACGACGAAGCCTTCCTCGTCCGTGGCTTCTACCTCAAAGGAATAGACGCCGTCGCTCACAGGATCTCCGGCATCATTTTTTCCGTCCCATCCGATGTCGTGTTCACCGGCATCCTGCCAACCGGCATAGAGCCTTCGGACCTCGAGGCCCTGATCATCATAGATGTGAATCATTACGTCGGCCCAATCATCCAAGCGGTAGGCACCTGAATCAGGATGCCCGTCTCTTGCAAAAATAGCGTTGCCATTCGTCTTGACCGTCTTGCCAATGTAGTCAAGGAGATTCCCGCTTTCCCCGGCTTTTAGACTGCTCTGGATATCTTCCAGGTTCTCGTTCATGGTAAATTGCTGCTCGAGGCTGGAAAACTGGGCCAGTTGGGCCGTAAAATCCGTGCCGTCAAGGGGATTCAAGGGATCTTGATGCTTGAGCTGGGCAACCAGAAGGGTCAGGAATTGATCCCGACCAAGGGCGTCCTTGGGATCGCTACGCGCTGGTGTCTCGTTCTCAGGCGTCTGCTGGTAGATGGGTTCAAGTGCTGCTACAGACACGGTTTACCTCCTTTTGTAGTTGGTCATTAGTCTTTGGCGCCGAACCAATATCAACAATTGCCACTCACCACTGATCACTGATCCTGTTTCTTATGCAAACATATCCACCAAGGTGTCGCTGGACACATTGGGCTGTATCATCTCCTCCACTCGCCCCGGCCCCGTTTCCAATGCGCCGGATGCAGAAGGCAAATTCAACCTCCACGGGTGGGCCTCACTGAGGTCTCTTTGGGCATTGGCCATGGACTGGCCAAAGTGATAGTCAATGTTGATATCTACGCTCTTGAGTTCAACGCCCTGATCGATCAATGCCTGTCTGAGTTCTTGGACATGGGACATCAAGAGTTCTTTGACGGCATGATGCTCGGTGATCATGGCCACCTTTAGGGTATGATCCTTCATGACCATATCGAGTTGAATAGACCCAAGATCGGGGGGCTTCAATTGGACCCGCACCTGGCTGTCCCCCCGCCGGACGGCAAACGCCAACTGTCTGCCCACCTGATTGACCACGTGAAGGGGGAAAGGCCTGGCCATTGGCTTTGCCTCTGCCCCGGCCATATGAGGTCGGTTCACGGCCACTTCTCTTGCCGAGGATGGCGCATTTCTTGTGTCCTGATCCACGCTTGGATCCAGAGGCCCCTTTTTGAACATAGACATCTGTCCATTTGCTTTGACTAATAACCCGGCTGTTTTCTTACCGGCCTGACCGGAATCATCAGCATGACAGCGTCCATTTGAGACCACTTCTTGCAGCCCTTTGGCCAGGGAGGATTTCATGCCCTTTGTCTGGGCAGTCTTCCAGACTCCACGCGCGACCATTTCCTCGATTCCCTTGCTGAGGTGCTTGGACACGGCGTCATCTCCCGAGCCATCAACGGAAAAAGCGTGTTGTTTAGCCGAACAAAGGGCCTTTGCCATTGACAGATGCCCCTGCTTCTCAGATTCTGTCAAGACATGGCCCAGCAGACGGTTCACGGCGCTCTCCGTCTCTCCTTCCGACACACCGTGGGGCACGAGGCCGGCTACTTTGTCCTCCAGCATTCGTACAAAGCTATTTAAGGAGAGGGGCCCATTCATTTCGGCTGCCTCATCCACGATGCCAATGCGCACCAGCAAATCTTTAACGTCCCCGCCGGATTCCTGGTTGACACCGGCGGCTTTCGTTTCTTCAGGCAAATTGCTTATGATGCGTTTTAGGGCTTGGACCAGGCCCTTCACACTGAGCCCGCCCCCGTCCACCCGGGCCAGGTTCATGGCCTTCCTTGCCTGCACTGCGTCCAGGCCAAGGGAGCGCAACAGGGTCTCCAAATAGGGCAAGGCCGAGACGTCAAGAACCGGATCACGAGACTTCCGGCCAGCCAATTCTTTCAGCTCTGAGAGTTTGGCAAGAAGTTGAGTGACCTTGATCTCTCGCCCGCTATCTGTGCCAAAGAGTTTTTCGACAAATGACTGCACATCGCCTTCTGAGAGCCCCTGGGCCAACAGGAGGTCCTTCAGCGCCGGCCGCGCCTTGGAGGATAATGAAAGGTCTTTGAGGGGGATGCCTGTGGATAACAACTGATTCCGCAACGTCTTAAGCCAGTCCGCGCCGGTTGTTTCCCTTTTGGTTGTCCCGTGTGACCGAGCGTCTCTGACAGACTTGCTGGCCTGGCCAAGGAGCCGTGAAAACAGCTTTTCAGATGTTGTCTGGCTGCCGGCCCTGCCTGCAGGGCCTTGCCGTTGGCCGGGATTGAGATCTGTGAGGATCGAGGCAAGGTTTGTTGTTTGCGCATTCATGAGTGAGCTATCTGGTTCCTCTGACCTTTGTCTTTCTGGTCCCTGGCGCTCCTTGATGAGCAACGAGTATGCCAAAAGAACATCTCATAAATTCTTTCAATCAATACAACTGGTTGTCGGAAAGACAAGGGGCATGAAGTGCTTATCACCGAGTTCGCAGTGAAACTTTTTCCTGCACCAAGAGGCTGGGGGAAAATATTTCCTGGCTCCCAGAGCCTTGACTTTGCGAGCATGCAGCCTTATGATGTTTACTAATAAGACATGGGTTTCTTCCGTATATGTCCTGACAAGAGGGGAGGGCTTGAATATGGGCGTTAACCCCACCCAGAACCTTCAGATGTTTCCCATCGCAAAGATCAGCACGTCTGCTGGGAAATCTCCCTATACGACCGCGCTTCAGTGCCACAAAGGCGAGGAGTTTTCGAAGGATCCGTCTAAGGGCCTTGCTCGGCCTGCAGAACGCCCCGCTTGTCTGGAAAAGGGCAGCGTGGTGGACATCTACATTTAGGCCGTACGCCAGGCAAAACGCGCCCCCAGACCTCATTTTATGATCTCGGCATTGATGTTGCATTTTTACGCTCTGACAAGGGCTACATGAAACGACGCACAGGAGGAATGATGCGAAAAGGCTTTGTGATAAGCTGCTCGCTGAGTCTGGCAATCTTATTTGCCGGCCTGTCGTGGGCCATGAATTCACTGGTTGACCCCGAAAGCCTCAAGAAAATGAAACAAGCAAGAATCGGCGATGATGTGATTCAGATGCTGGTAGCCGAGCAGACCTGCTCTGTCACAGGAGACTCTTTGGTCAGGCTCAAGGAGGCGGGCGCGGATGACGAGACACTGAAAAGTGTTATTCTGGCGGACCGCTACAAGAACCCCCGGAAGGCCAAGCTCTCCGTGGAGCAAATGGAGATATTAAGGAAGGCAGGCTATTCAGACGAAACAATTATGCAGATGCTTCATGTCGCACCGACGAAAAAGGTAGTGGATGAGCAAGGCCATGAAAGCGTTGTCTACGGCACGCGTCGCCCACCTGAACCGAAGCCGACACCCTCAACTCCGGAAGACCTTCAGTTGCCGCCTGTTATTATCAAAAAAGTAGATCGACCGTAGCCCCAAACAACCTTACGGCAAACCTTGCCTGACAAGGCGTTCACTGATGGCGGCAGCCTTTTCAGCGGACACATAGGGAAGAATTTGTCCCACGTTCTCCCCTTTCATCTTGGAAAACAAGGAAATGATAACAGTCATGTCAAGCTTTTCTATGAGGCCGGCGGCCTTTTTGGGGGGCATGGTTGTATATATCTTTATGAGTTGTTTCATCCTCTGGTTGCCGAGCACCTTTTGTTCATCAAGCTTGCTCTGCACGGCATCCTGCATTTTCTCCAGGCGGCCAAGCTTCACATCGATTTCCTGCTTCAGTGCAGTGAGTTGTTTGCGTTCCTCTTCCAGCCGCCGCCGTTCCACCTCTATTTGTGCCCGCGTTTGTTCAAGAGCCACGGGACTTGCGCCCGGCTGACGCCTGTCCGGAGAGGTCTGCAGCGCTGAAGCTGAATCCGGCGCGCGATCTTTTGTTGGCTTTTCCTGAGCGTCCTTCGCTAGAGCGACATTGCTTTCCAAAATGGGAACCGGAAACACCGGTCTTTTTGCACAAACGAAGACGCTGATAAGCCCCAGCTTAACAATGAGGAAACACAACAGCGTTACCTGCACCTGAGATCTTGTCACTGGGTATCTGCCGCTCATCGCTATTTCCTTCAAGATGGCAGCCGCTCAAGGGGCATCTTCAACCCCAGGGCGCTTTCTTAGGCCGACGAGTTCGTCTGCTGCCTTTTGTTCCGCCCGGTTACTCCTTTGCAAATACTTCGCGTGCTGAGTCTGCCTGAGCCGTTGTAAGGTTTCCTTGCTGATCCTCCTGGCCTCAGCAATCTCATGCTTGTCTCTCACCACGCTACTAATTTCCACAAAGTGCTCGTTTTCAGATTCGATTTTTTTGCCCAACCCCTGCAGGTAGGCCGCATAAATTCGATATCGATTGACCTCCAGCCCTTCCGCCTGTCTGGCATCGAGCTCCGTCACCACACCTTTTCTGGTCTGTCCGATCTGCTGGAGCTTCTTCTTACTTAGAACAAGGGCCCGCTTTGCCCTGGCCAGTTCCATCAGGGCAAGCTCCTCTCGGTACCGTCTATACCGAAGGAGAGGATCAAGTCTGAATCTAAACTTTTTCATGATCCGTCTCTTCTAAGAGTTTATTCAATCCAGCGATACCGGCTTCCAAGTCGACCTTCTGAGTCATGTCTTGCTTCAGACAGGTATTGATTCCGTCAATCATCTTCTTGGCGTAATCTATCTTTGGATCACTGCCGTCGACATAGGCGCCGATGGATATCAGATCCTCGGCATCGTAATAGGCGGCCATGATTTCCCTCACCTTTTGAGCAAGTCTCCTGTGGTCCGGCGTAACAATATCTCCCATGACCCTGCTGATGCTGGCCAGCACATCTATAGCCGGATAATGGCCTCGATTGGCCAACCTTCTCGAAAGGACAATATGGCCATCTACCATGGATCGTACGGCATCCCCTACAGGGTCGTTCAAGTCATCTCCCTCAACGAGAACTGTGTATATGCCGGTTATCGTCCCTTTGCCCTCCACGCTGCCCGCCCGTTCCAGGAGCTTGGGAAGCTGAACGAAAAATGAAGGGGTATAGCCTCTCACGGTGGGCGGTTCTCCCGCTGCCAGTCCCACATCCCTTGAGGACATGGCAAATCTTGTGATAGAGTCCATAACCAGAAGGACGTCCATGCCACGGTCTCTGAAATATTCTGCCAGGGTGGTTGCCAGGTAAGCTCCACGCATTCTGATCAACGGAGACACATCCGACGTTGCCGCCACAACCACCGATTCTCGGAGACCTTCTTGCCCAAGATTCTGTTCAACGAAGTCCCTGACTTCCCTGCCCCGCTCTCCGATCAAGGCAACGATACTGACATCAGCGCTCGTGAGTCGTGCCATCATCCCCATCAGTACGCTTTTGCCAACGCCAGAGCCGGACATGATGGCCATCCTCTGACCCTTGCCGATCGTTACCAGGGCGTTGACCGCACCGATACCCACATCAGCCACTTCTCTGATCCGACGCCGTTGCATGGGATTTACCACTTGGCCGTACAGGGGATAGTGAACCTTTGAGGCAATGGGCCCCTGTCCATCTATGGGTTCTCCCAGACCGTTCACCACTCTTCCAAGGTAGCCCTCCCCCACCGGCACATGGGGCCGTTCGTGGACCAGGGCAATCTTGCACCCCGGGCCGATGCCCCGCATTTCTCCGTAGGGCATCAACATGATTCTGTGGTCTTTAAAACCGACCACTTCAGCCAACACCTCCTCGCCTTCCGCATTGCAGATCCCGCAGGTGCTCCCCACGCCCATGCCGGGCCCGCGGCCTTCTGTGATCAATCCGCTCACTCTGACAACCCTGCCATCGGCTGTTATGCATCGACAACTATTCACGGCTTCCCGCAAATGATTCCATGGGACGCACCTAATGTCATCTGACATGATCTTATTCAGCACGAGCTTTCATGGCACGGAGTTCAGAGTATGCTCGATTGCACCGGCTATTTTCTCCAACTGGCCCTCCAAGCGGGCATCTATCTCGCCAAAAACCGTCTCCATAAGGCACCCACCCGGGCTCACAGAAGGGTCGGATTCAATGGTTATGGACTTCAGGTCCTTGATCCGATCGAAAAACGTCGGCCTTATTTCTTTCACATACTCAACGTCCTCTGGACTCACCTTGATCCTGACCTCTGAACGGTCAACGACGAGGTTGAAGGCCTCGAAAATGGTTTCTCGAACGACCGTGTGATCGATCTTGACTTGTCCATGGACAACCTTCTCGGCAATATGAGAGATGAGGCCTAAGATCTCCTTCTCGTATAGCTTGATGAACTCCCCTTTATAAGAAACCATCCCTTTCAGGGTTTCCTCGGTCCGATCCAAGACCTTATCAAGTTTCTTGGCTCCCATCTCGAAGCCGTCTTTTTCCCCTTGAGCAAAGCCCGCCTCGTAGGCCTCGCGTTCAATGAGGGCGGCCTTTTCTTTCGCTCGATCGACAATCCCCTTGGCCTTTTGCCCCTCCATCTCTTTCTCACCGAGGAACATAGACCGAAACGCGTCATCAGCACGATCATCACTGCCGGGGACAGCCCTAAAGAGGTGGTCCACTGTGTGTGACGTGGAGGGGTTCTCCGGACCATCCAAGGACTCCATATGAAAGGGCCTGCATGTCCCCCTGTCGGATCCCGTTTGCGTTGCATCCTTAGACAAGGGTGTCGTCTTTTCCTTTCGCAAGAACGATCTTGCCCTCGGCTTCAAGGTCCCTGGCAACTCGGATGATCATCTGCTGGGCCTTTTCGACCTCAGCCAGCCTCACGGGACCCATGACTTCCATGTCTTCACGAAGCATGCCCGCCGCCCTTTCCGACAGATTCCCGAAGATCTTCTCCTTCATCTCTTCTGAAGCGGTCTTCAGGGCCAAACTGAGTTGCTGGGTCTCCACCTGTTTCAGGATCTCTCGCATACCGCGATCATCGACCTTGATGAGATCTTCGAACACAAACATGAGTTGTCTGATCTCTTCCGCCATGTCCTCCTTATGTTCTTCAATGGAGGCGAGGACGCCTTCTTCGGTCTCCCGGTCCACCTCATTCAATATGTCGGCAAGGGCACTGATACCGCCGATGGCTCTGGAATCGCCGGTATTGCCCCGGCCTACAAGCTCCTTTTGAAGCGTTTCATCGACTTCGTCTATGATTTCCGTAGGTACCCGGTTGATTTCGACGATGCGCATCGCCACGTCACCCTGAATCTCTTTTGGCAATCCGCTCAAGACCTCGGCAGCCCTTTCGGGCCTGAGATGTGCCAATATCAAGGCAGTCGTCTGGGGATGTTCCCCCTTGATCAAGCCGACAAGGGTTGCGGTATCTATCTCCTGAAGGTAACTGAATGGGACGTTCTTGTTGTTCTTTTCCAACTCTTTGTAAATGGCGTTTGCCTTTTCTTTGGCCAGAGAACCCTTCATGATCGTCTTTAGAAAGGTTTGCCCTTCTACCATGAGTTGGTCATGACTCTCGAGACTCTGAACAAACTCCTCCATGACCTGTCTCGTCACTTCAGGGGGAACATATTTGATCTCTGACATATGGGAGGCAAGTTTCCTGATTTCCTCCTCTGCCAGGTTCTTAAAAATCTGTGCGGTATAATCTTGGCCCATAATCAGGAGAAAGGTGGCCGCCTTTTGTGGCCCGGTTAAATTGTTCATATCCAATTCAGGAGGTGCCATCACTTCTCTTCGTTCAGCCAACCTCTAAGCAACTGTTCGGTCTTGTCCGTATTGTTGTTTGCCAGCATAACGGTCTTTTGTCGAATGTCCATTTGTGGTTCAGGCAACGTAGCCGATTCGCCCCCTCCAGGTGAAGCCAGCAGCTGTCTGCGCCCCTCCACACCTGTGCCGATCCCCTTGACTGATTTGACAAGGGGCCGGACGACAAAGAGAAAAACCAAGATGATCAAGGCAAGATTCAGGCCTATCTTTAGATACCGACGTCCGAAGCCCAGCCAGTCTATCCGCGTCTCCTCAGAAGCCACATCCGGGCCTGCTGACATAGAAAGTGGCAATGTGCTCACGTAGACCTGGTCACCGCGATCCTCGTCAAAGCCCATGGCCCTCTTGACAATCTCTTCGAACTTTTTCAGTTCCTCTGCGCTTCTTGGTACATATTTTTTCGTCTTGGCCCCGTCTTCGGCCGTAGCGACTTCATAGGTGCCATCCACCACAGCTGCCACCGAAAGCCTTTTGATGGTGCCGGATGGCTTCGTAACACGCCGGGTGACCCGATTCATTTCATAGTTAATCACTTCTTCTTGCTTTTGGGATCGCGCTTTGGCGCCATTGTCACCTTCAATCGGCGCTGCGCCCTGATCCAGTTCCGTAAGCGAGGCTGATGTATTTGCCCCGCCTTTCTCGGACGACTCGGACTTGCGCTGTCTGCTCCGGATGACGCTACTGTCCGGATCATATTTTTCCTCACTAAAATCAACCTGATCAAAATCTATAGCACTGCTCACACGCACAATCGCCTTGTCCTTGCCTACGATCCCTTCCAGCATGCTCTGAACACGCCCTGCGATCCGTCCCTCAACCTGACGTTGATAGTCAAGCTTATTGCTACTGAACAGGGCTGCCTGATCTGCCTGGTTCGGCCCTTTGAACAAGACCCTGCCATTGGTGTCCACCACGGTCACCCCGTTAGGCTCAAGCCCCTCCACGGCGCTGGCCACAATATGCACAATACCGGCAACTTTATCGGGGGACAGCGTGGATCTGAGTTTCAACAGTACCGAGGCTGATGGGGGCTTGCTGTCTTCAACAAATAATGAATCTTTGGGCATTACCACAAGGACCCGAGCATGCTCCACCTCACGAAATTCGTTGATGGTTCTAACCAGCTCTCCTTGAAGTGCCCTCTGATAGTTTAGCCTCTGGACGAATTCGGTCGTACTGAAATCGTTATGATCAAAGATTTCAAAGCCGACGTGGCCTCCGGCTGGAAGGCCGTCGTTGGCCATGTCAAGACGCAATTCATATACCTTTCCCACAGGCACCAAGATGGCCGAGCCGCCGCCGGCCAGCTTATATGGGATGCGCTGCTCCCGCAACTTCGATACGATACTTCCTGCATCCTCTTGAGAAAGATTGCTGTAGAGAACCTGATAATCAATCTGATTGGCCCAAAAAAACATCAAGGCAAACCCGGCCACCACCAGCCCAAGCACGACCGCCATGGAGATTTTTCTGGAGGTGGGCAGAGCCTTGAATACTGCGACGAACTGTTCGATAAGGGTCTTCATCGTCTCTCTTTATTGATTGCCGAGTGAGCCCTTGGGTCTGAGCTCATGGTCGAAGACAATTGCTCCGACCTAACTTGTTTGAATACATCACGGTATTTGCGCATCGAAGCACTGAGCAGTAGATTGAATTATGAACTGGCTACACGATCGAACTAGAACTGCATCCTCATGACTTCTCTGTAGGCATCCATGGCCTTGTTTCGGATTTGAAGGAGGAGCCTCAGAGAAATGTCGGCCTTCTCAAGGGCAATCATCGTCTCATGGATGCCCGCTTCTCCTTTCACGAGGTGCTGAACGGATCGATCGGCTTGCTTCTCCATGTCGTCCACACGCTCTACGGCTTGTTTGATAACACCAGCAAAGCCCCCGTCTGCTGGCTTCGTGCGAGTCCCATCCTGTGTGTCGCAAGTGCCACGCTGGACCCTGCCTTGAATCGTCAAATCGTTCATGTATCTCTCCTGGCTAACTTGTCACTGGTCATTACCCAATGATAAATGATGACTCTCCGTGCTGCCTACCTGCCAAGCTCAAGGGCCTTTAAGGCCATCCTCTTGATGGTTGCGATGGCAGTCACATTGGCTTCATAGGACCTCTTGGCAACCATCATGTTCGCCATTTCCGTGACCACGTCCACATTGGGAAAAGAGACATAACCCATTTGATCCGCATGGGGATGACCGGGATTGAACACCCGCCTGAAAGGCGTTGTGTCCTCCAGAATTTCACTGACCTTTACCCCATATAACTCTTCGCCTTCGGAATTCAGCGTTGAGTCGAAGTCTTCGACCGGTTTGGCCTCCATGAGGACAACTTTCCTTCTATAGGGCATCCCGTTGCGGGTCCGTGTGGTATCCACATTGGCAAGATTGGCGGAAACGACGTTCATCCTCATCCTCTGAGATGTTAGACCTGTCGTGCTGATATGGAGTGCAGTCAAAAAATCCATGCTAACGTCCTCCTTCTGTGATGCCATATTTTAACATTGAAAACTTCCTCAGGAGCATCTCGATGTCGGTCTGATATCTCAGATTATTCTCTGAGAGCTTTGACATCTCTTGATCAATATCGACCCGATCGCCCGCCTCCTCATAAGAGGTCTCATAACGGCCTGCCTGCGCTCCAAAATGAAGAGGATGGGTTCGGGTCAAATCAACCGGCTTTCTCTCGAGACTGTCCTTGAGTGCCTTGTCAAAGTCGATCTCTTTCGGCCTGTAACCCGGTGTGTCTAAATTGGCCACGTTGCTGGCTATAACGCCGTGCCGGAGCCTACCGATATCAAGAGACCGCTCAAGAAGGTGATACGTTTTGCCAAAGAGCGATTTTATCGGCATGATGTCTCCTCTTCATACAAGGTTCTTTGAGCCGATTTGTTGCATGGGGCCAAAATAATCATGGGGATTCTTT
>CAZCXI010000010.1:0-49368 GCA_964502635.1 uncultured Desulfobacterales bacterium | reverse complement strand
GTTAGCATTTCTTAACGCTGAACACCTCAAGTGCTTTCTCCCCAAAATGCTCAATGTCGTTCGCAAAATACTTTTTACGAAACCATCAGTCATTGGGTTATACACAAAGTTTGACTCCACAAAGCACATCATGTTGCATTTCTTAAGGAGAAACCCATGGGAACAGTAAGGATGACAGCTGAGATGCGAACAGATTATGATTGTGAAGCCATAGGCTTCCCGGCGGAACGATGGGGAGAAGCGGTGTTTAAGATAGAAGATGAAGAGATTGTTCTTGAAATCAGTGTAGAAGACAAGGTTATCGTATCCATCATGGCGGGGGAAAGTGCCATGTGGAAGGGGACTCTTGAGGGCTTGAAGCAGCTTTTTAGACGTGAAATCAAGGTAAGATAGAAAGCGATTTCTTGAAAATGGGACGTAGCAGTCGACGGGTTGATGAAAAAAGGGATTGAAACCCGTAAGAGCTCCATAAGTTCATGAAGAAGACGCACTTAGAAAGAGAGAAAGCCCTTTCCGAGGGCCAGATTCAAGATAAGGCTTCTGATTTTAGCGCGAGATATTTTGCTGTTTACCATCTCCAATGCCTTGCCCAAACACATCCAGAGATTATCACCTCAAAGACCATTTCCACGGTGCAGGGGCTTCTTAAAGACCCTGGGTTTTCTCGTCAAAGGCGGGGCTTTTTCCTGTGCAGACTGGCGGCGGAGACGCTGGCCGCTGTTATCCTCCATTCCGACAGGCAACCCCTGGCCGACCAGGCACTCGCTTCGCTCAGAGACGTCCTTGCCACAACCGGTGGGCATGCTCACAGAGTCAGTGCCGAAGCCTTGGGGGGTCTTCCATTTTCCATTTGCGGCCCCCGACTGAAGGAGGTGACGACACAAGATGTACCGAGTGTGAGCTGGTCGGACATATTGGATAAAAAGGGATTCCGGTTGTCCGCTTCCCCCAGATTTGTGGGAAGGAGTCTGATGGCGCCCCTGAAGCAGGCAGACAGATTGTTGATTTTTAAATTGGCCTCGTGTAACGGTTTTCCGAAATGCCTGTTTAGAGAAGCCCTTTGGACGGAACATCTGCGCGGAGCGAATTATGTGTTCCCTTTGAGGTTCGATATTCCTGTAGCCATCAGAATAAAGGGGGCCTATGTCTTTCGGCTAAAGGACTTGCCTGTGAGGCTGCCCGGGAAGGTGGGCCTTTGTCCGCATCCTTATGCTATCGGATTTACCGCTCACAAGGACTACTTCAGCTATCCTGCCGATGCCAGGTCGCAACCGGAAACGAATGAGACCGCATTCAGCCGGGTGATGTTCAGAAATGCGTGGTTGCTGGGGAGGCTCACCTCTTTGGGTATCGTGCATTCTGCGCCTATCCCGCTTTTTCATAACCGCGTTCAAAGGCGCAGGCGGCGAGACAATGGTCGCTATGAATGGTTTAGGGGAGGAAGGCTTGACAGGTGGCTTGATTCCTGTTCATATCCTAACCTCGGTTTTACAGGTATCAGGGATTTCGAGCACCTCATTAGTTTCAAAGGACATAGCCGGGATCTGTACCGCCATATTGGGAGCCACTTGCTGAGCCTCTTGTTGGTCACGGGCAGCTATTTTCGAGGAAAGAATAGAAACCTGGTAGGATTTGATGACAACGGCAAGCCCGTGGATACTCGCAGCCTCTTTGACAAAGGAGTCCTTAAGACAATTATTCTCGGGATTTTCCTTGGCTACTACCGCGGCTTCGTACAACGAGAATACCAGGGAAACGTTCCCCTGGATCTGGACAGACTCGCTTTCCGGATGATCGAAGAAATGGGCGTGGACCGCTACATGGAAGAGATATTAAGGGCTGCAGACCAGCAAGCCATGACTGATGACCAGTTCAGGCGTTTCTTGAAAGAGAGGGGGTTTGCTGACGAAGCGATAAAAGGGCTAAAAAGGGGAATCAAAGATATCATTGTCTATACCGGTCCCCACCTGGGGGCATTCAACGAAAGGATCTCCTTGCCTGAACTTGTCGAGGCCGTTGAAACCATGTCAGCCTTGTGTGTGGCTGGCAGGTATTGGCAAGCGTATTTTACCCCAACGTTGACAGACTCGTAAAAAGTGTTTTGCGAACGACATTGAGCATTTTGGGATAAAGGCACTTGAGATATTCAGCGTTAAAAAATGCTAACTGTTTGAGGGCGTTAGCCCGAGTTTAGCGCAAAGCTTCACTGCGTGTTAGCATTTTAGCTGAACATCTTAAGGGCCCCCAAAATGTTCACGGAGTGAGTAAAAGCGACTTTTTACGAAACCATCAACGTTAGGTTTTACTTCTTCACCAAGAATCATCCCTGGCAGGGGAAAGGAGTACACGGATGCGAGATAACAGGCTCTACACCATTGTTACAGAAGATGATGCGCAAGCGCCTTCGGCCAGAGTGGAGCCATCAGAGTATTTCCTGCAGTTGGCATCCCAAGAGGCCATTGTCGAGTTGAACGCCCACATCAAGTTGCTGGAAGACAGGTTGGCTGAGTTTGCCAAGGTAGACTTGAGCGTGCGGGAAGACTTTGACAAGGCACGTGAAGTATCTTTTGAGCTCGAGACGGTCCAGGATTTCCTGCGCCGTTTCAAAAAAGACCTTGAGGCATGAGATTAGGACAAGACCCGTCTTGTGCATTATTACTCGCACCTTGACACAGAAGCCGAAAATTGGTAAGCACAAAAAACCTGAAAAACAAGTACCCATGCGTCGGTTGCGTGACGAGAGCTGGTTTTTTGAGGAAATATCCCTGATGGCTGGTTGTGGAAAAAGTCATCGGGGATCAACGAGGGATTTCAATACGATGGCCGGAATGCTTTGGTTGAGGTTCTGACTTTGCCCCTGCATTCAGTGTTTGTTCCGCCTTCACTCCCTTAAACTTGCTGCCAAGGGGGTCCTTACTACCTTTCGAAAATGCCGGGAAATATCTTCACATTCTCAAGTGCCGTGTTGGTAGGGCTTGTTTTTGGCTTTGTCCTTCAGAGGGGCAGATTCCGTTGCAATATGGCCTTTACCAGCATGATTACCCCTAGAAGGGATTTCACGATCTTTAGGGCTTACCTGCTGAGCCTTCTTGTGGCTATCTTAGGAGCAAATCTCATCGAGGATCTTGGCTGGCTTATTGCTGTGGACCCGTCAAGCGGGGCGGCTGTATCGACTGTATTGTATCGACAGGGCTTTGCACCAGTGGCCAATATCCTTGGGGGGTATCTCTTTGGCATGGGTACGGTCCTGGCTAATGGTTGCGCAAGTGGTATCCTTTATAGATGTGGTCAAGGGTTTACGGACGCATGGTTGGCCTTTGCATCCTTTTTCCTGGGCCTGTCTGTCACAAGACACGGATGGCTAAAACCCATTTATGATATGTCAGCTTCGGTGGTTGTTAGGGTAAACGGCAAGGTGAATCCAGCCCTTTGGGATTTTTTTGGCGGGGGTATGGAGGCAAAATGGATAACCATAGGTGTCATTGCAATTATCATCACCGTTTTCCTTTTACGCGGGCAACCTTTTAAGAGGGCACATAAAGGGTATTACTGGTCAACCACAGGCCTGCTTTTGGGTGTGATAACCGTCATGGCATGGTGGGCTTCCGCATACTGGGGTGGGCGTCCAAGAGGTCTCTCCTTGACAGGGCCGACGGCGGAGTTTTTTCTCAGCCTTCTGGCCGGAGATCCAATGGTAGGAAGGACGCCCGTCTTTAATTTTTTTGGTCTGTTTCAGACTACATGGGCTGGCCTATACGTGATAGTCATTCCGGTGGGGGCTTTCTTGAGTGCGAAGTTGCTTAAAGAATTCAAACTCTTTTTTCTTCCACGGGAAGAACTCTTGGCAACCTTTATTGGCGGGTTCATTATGGGTATCGGTGCTGCCGTAGGGCGCGGCTGAAACGTCGGTCACGGGTTGACCGGTGCGTCCACCTTGGCAATCTCGAGTATCGTGACAACCATTTCTATCCTTCTTGGAAACTGGACCATGTTCTATTTCAGATTCTTGAAGGAATGACCTCTTTTATTAAATGTGCCAGTCCTTACTTAATAAAACAAATCATTTCAGATAGTTGTTCAATAGCCGCAATGTATCAATAAAAACGGCTTCGTTGGAAGTCGATTTTACTCACTCCGTTAATCGATGGTTACCTTTTTAGTGAGCTTTCGCCAAAGCTGATTCCAGCGGGCTGCAGGTCCTTCTGTCTCGCCGAAAGGAACATACCAGAGTTCCACATCAATATCCATTTCCTTAAAAAGAGGCTTCCCATAGATTTCTTTCCCTCGTTTTACCTTTTCATTGGGGAAAGGAATCTCGAAGGTCTCTACTATCGTGCGATGAGGCGGAAGGGCGGTGTCGCGAATGAGGCCTGCCTTTTCGTACGGTCCTCGCCCCATCTCTTTGCCATAGCCCATTTTCCCGGGAGCAGGCATATAGATTTTTGAAGTTCTGGAGACTTCCTTACCATCAGGGGCCCTGGCGATCACATCCAGGATCAGCCGGTTTGGGGTCGGTCAGCCATCCGGGATTCCGTGCCCCGTTTTGTTAGTCATCTCTATTCTGATCACTGCCAGAGGGGTCACACCCTCCGACTTATTTTTTCGCCAATAATAGCCAAAGGCATCAACCTCAAATCTCACGGCCGCCTTGACCATGTCCGGATCCCGGTAGGCGGGGATGAGATGGCCTTTATTGAATTTCTTCATATGGCACGACTGGCATGTTTCATGCCCCCCTTCGGGGATGTAGGCAAACAGATAACTTCCGTAGGCTGTGGCACACTGTGAGGGCTGTTCAAACTCGAAGTTGGGTCCAAGGCCATGGCATTGCCCGCAGAAGATGGACTCATGCAGAATCGCGCTCTTTTTCATGATTGGATAGTTCTGGTCGTCGTGCTCCCCGTCCTTTGATCCATAAACGGTATTTTGCTTGGGAAAGCCTTGAGCCCACTTGTGAGTGATAGCTTTCGTCTGGTGGCAGATCAGGCAGTTGATATTGAGCTTTCTGAGCTTTTCTACACTCTCTTTTTTGATTTTTTTATCCCAAAGGCCAAATACTGCCTTTACGATTTCCTTAGCAACATCATCCGTGGCCTCTTTGAGTTGTGGCAAATGACACTTTGCACATAGCATCAGATGTTTCACCTTGACATCATTGGGCTCTTTGACCCCGGAATAGGGCCATGTCATGAGGCCTTTTGTAATGGTGGTCCCTATGGTGGCAGCCGTTCTGGCGCCGATCCCAAATATGGATTTGGAATGGGCGGACTCTTCCCATTGTTCATAGATTTCCTCGTGGCATTCCTTGCAGGAACTCACGTCATATCTTGCTGCCAGTTCATCAATGGTTTTGGCCTTCTTTCTTCCTGGTTCCGCGTTTGCCTCTGGAAATAGCATCATGAACGGCAATCCGAGACAGACCAACACGAAAACTGATTTTAGGGATCTCATGAATCCTCCTGTCTGCAGTGGAGCATCTCGACTTTTCCCTTGTGGATCTTTCGCTTATACAGACGCATGAGTGTTTCTGTCAACGGCAATGTGACCGGATGAAAGCCCGATATAAGGGCTCGGCAAGAAGTCACTTGGGACTTTTTTGGGCTGAGCCCTGATCGGCATCTATGTAAAATGGCTTGCCATTGATGTGAATATTGAGTATGGCGGGGGTGTGAATATCCACCGCGTGGCGGTTCGACGAGGGCGTTGATTTGGGGTTCAATTTCGATGACATGTTTTGGGGTGGAGGAGGAAAAAATGAAAAAGAAGTTTTTTGGTTTGGCCGTGGGATTGGTGATGGTGGCCGGAATCGCCACATTTGCTCTTTCCAAAGGGGAGACCTATTCCGGCAAGGTAATACAGGTCAAGGATGACAAGGTGACCATCGAATTGGAAAAGGGCAAGGCATCAGGGTTCTCCGTTGGTGATTGCGTGGAGGTGCAAATCAAGGAAAAGAAGGCTGGTGGCGAGGAGGACTTCCTGATGGGCTGCTAGTGTCATGTCCCAGAAGTTTCTTTAAAAAGTAACGTGTCGCCATTAAGCCATTTTCCGGGCTCCGTGAGCATTTCCGGGACGTCAGCTTCGTTGCGCTGAATCATAAAAACTCGGGCTAAGGCCCTAAAACAGTTTATGATTCTTGACGCTTCACTCAGCTGACCCCTCATTCCGAAAATGCTCAATGTCGCGCGGAAAAGGCTTTCGGCTGCATGGTGACTAATGATAGTTACTTCTGAGACACGACACCAGGTAGTGTTCAACCGAACTATGTTGGCTCGGGTAGCCCGCGTTCGTGGATGGGCACTGATTAACAAATCAGGCTGGTGAAACAATGAGTATTTCACTTCATTCAAGTTTCACCAGCCGTTTTTTTGTTGATAGCAAAGGGGCCCATTTGTGGTAGTATTCAAGCGCGATGATCCGCTTGCCTGGCATAGTTATCCTTTGTGCTTTGGTCTTTTTCTCCGGTGGTTGTGACCAGACAGGCAACATCGATTCAACCTGTGCATCCTGTCACAAAGGGCTCGAGCAGGTTTCGGCCCTTCACCCCTCCTGTGTCGCCTGCCATGGGGGCGACCCCAAGGAAAAAGAGAAGGAAGCCTCTCACCGTTCCATGTTTGGCCCCAAGAATCCTTCAGATCCGCGTTTCTGGGATCAAACCTGCGGCAGTTGTCATCCGTATCAACTGGCACGCGTCAAGGCGAACCTGATGTACACGAACACCGGGATGATTAAGAATATTCAGGCCACCTGGGAAGGCGCCACCGGTGAATTATATGGCGCCGGGACCGACGCGCTCTATGACGCAGCGGGCAACCCTCTGGTAATAAAAAGCGTGGCCCACCTGGATAACATCGCCGGGGAGCTTTACCGCAAGTTCTGCTCCCTGTGCCATGTGGGCATCGAATCGAATCGGTCCTATAGCGCCAGCCACGGGTCCGGCTGTGCGGCCTGCCATTTTCCTTACAACAACACAGCTACCTATGAAGGCAGTGATGCTTCGGTGAAAGGCAAACGCTCGTATTCGGCCGACCATAAGCTCGCAGCATTGCCGGATAACCGGGTCTGTTTCCGCTGCCACAACCGCAGCGGCAGGATAGCCCTCTCCTACGAGGGGTTGAACGACGGCAACAACGCTATGGTGCCGACCCGTGACGGCATGCCGGGACCTGAGTTGATCAGCGGAAGACGGAATGTCATTCATATTCGTGCCGACATTCACTTTGCCAGAGGAATGGATTGCATCGATTGCCACACCTCACGGGACGTTATGGGCGACGGGTACGCCTATGAGAACATGTACTTTCAGACGGAGATCACCTGTGAAGATTGTCACGGCAGCGCCACGCAGCGGCCAAAAGCCGTGGCGATTACGCGGGAGAACGAGGAGGCGGTGAGGGAGTCGAAAAGTTATCAAAGACAGATGCGGCCCGGTATGAAGATGATTCTGACTGCCAAAGGGCGCAAGTACTCAAATGTATTCAACGAGGACGACAAGATCTACGTCCAAGGCAAGCATAGCGGCAAGACGCATGAAAGCAGGGTGATTACCGGAACCCCGGAACACACGATTGCCGGTCATGAGCGGATGGAATGCTACGCCTGCCACTCTCGTACGGTGGTCCAGTGCTACGGGTGCCACACCAGCTACGATCAGTCCCGGCATGGCCGGGATTTCATCAAGGGGGTTAAGACTCCCGGGGCGTTCAGTGAAACCGAGGACTACCGCAGGCTTTACCCCTTCCCTCTGGCCGTGAACCAGCGAGGGAAAATCTCGCCGGTGACCCCGGGGTGCCAGACATTTGTAACGGTGGTCGACCAGGCGGGCCGGACCGTCCAAAGGGAATATATTTCTGAATATAAAGCCCAAAAACAGTTGCGATTTGCACCCTTCTATTCACACAATACCGGGGGCAAGGCCGTGGGCTGTGCCGAATGCCATGGCAATCCAGCCTTTCTCGGCTTTGGCCGGCATGTTGTGGAAGGAGACACCATCATAGCGACCCTTGTGTGCGAGAAATCGAAAGATAGGCCGCTTGATGGATTTCTTACCATGAGGACGGGGAAGGTGAAGGCGTTTTCTGCCATTACACGGGAAAATTCACGACCGCTGAACGGTAGAGAGATAAAGAATGTGCTGGCAGTCAACCTTTGCATCATCTGCCACGATAATGCCAGGGACAAAATATATCAAAAGGAACTTGATTATCGTGTTCTTGACGATTGCCTCAATCGCCCTGTGTCTGCTGGCCGCTAGCCCGGCAGCCGCCCGCCACACTCCGCTCCAAGGAGTGCATGCCGCTTTGCCCTGCTCTTCATGTCATGGGGATGAAACAGAAAGGATAACTCATCCAGCGTCCCGTGACAATCGGGCCAGGGGCTGTGTCGGCTGCCATCAAGGCTATGACGCCCTGTTTGACCAGGCCATGACCACCAGGGCCAGGGAAAGGCAGTTCGTCCAAGAGACCTATGGAAAGGCCGACCCATCCTTTTACCAAAAAAATTGTCAATCCTGCCATGTCAGGGATTGTTTAGACTGTCACGGTCAAAACGGGCACAACATCACCAGGCCCGCGCACGATCGTTGTCTTGGCTGCCACAAAGGGTACTTTGTCGGAACGGATTATTACGGCATGGCCCCCAGGGAAGACAGTCTTCGTTATCAGCGGGGCAAGCTGGTGCAAGGAGAGACCTTCCTGAAGATGCTGCCTGATATTCATGCTGAGGCAGGTATGGAATGCAGTGATTGCCATGCAATGGAGAGCCTTGTCGCTGGCGGCAAATCGTCGAAAAAATGCGTTGACTGCCATCAGCCCAGTGATAGTGTGATTGAACATGGCCTTACCGCCCACCTGACAAGCCTTGAGTGTTATGCCTGCCATTCAGCGTGGGCGGCCCAGGAGTATGGCACCTTTTACGTCCGTTTGGTGAATAGCCCTTCCGGCAAGGACTTCAGGGTCAAGCAACGGAGCGGCAGCGAATACATTAAGAGCGCCTATCTTAAAATGCAGAACGCCCCCCCGCTGGGCATGAACAGCAGCGGGAAGGTCAGTCCCGTCCGGCCGCAGTTTATTAGTTACCTTTCCGATATCAGGGACGGAAAACCGGAGGGGGAGGAAAACCGGTTGCTAAGGGCGCAGTGGAAGGCCTTCTTTCCCCATACGATACGCCGGGGAACCGTGATGTGTGAGGGATGTCATCACAACGCCTCAAGGTTTCTCCTGGAAAAAGCGGAAGACAGGATTTACCAGTTGCCGCTTGACGGTATGACCCTCAATTCCTTCTGGGACCAGAGCGGCCAGGAAGTGATCAATGGGTCTTTCTTGGAGCTTTCGCGGTTTGACCGGATGACTTCGAAGAATCCTGCGTATACGAGAGCCTGTGCAAAAAAATGGAAAAGGCTGGTAGATCGCGTCGGAAATTCATCAAGGCAGTAGCTTTTGTCATCGCTTCTGTTTCACTGGTTTGGAAGTTTCTGACTCCCCGGGTTGCTAAGAAAAAACCTCTGCTGCGTGTGGAAAAAGGACACGTGCCTGTCGGCGGCGCTCTTGTTTTCCGGAAATCCAGGGTGGCTATCATGAGGAAAGGCGATGATATCTACACCCTGAGCCTTGTCTGTACCCATCTGGGGTGTACGGTCAATGTAACGCCCAACGAGTTAATTTGCCCTTGCCACGGCAGCATTTTCGCGCGTGGCGGAGAGGTCTTAAAGGGCCCCGCAGATCGTGCGCTGGAACGGCCTGCCGTGGAAGACGACGGGGAATTTATTGTTGTGCTGAGCTGAACGGCGAGGACATTTTGTTCAAAGACTTCATGGAACATATTTTCCCCAGGCTGATTCTCGAGGAAAATCTCAGGATAACGTACACCTTTTGCCTCGGCGGGCTTGCCTTTACGGCGTTTGTGCTGCTGGTTGTCTCTGGGCTGCTCTTAGTCTTTTACTATCAGCCATGTCCAGAGAAGGCCTTTGAGTCGATCCTGTTTCTGGAGTCTTCCGTCCCGGGAGGCCGCTTTGTCAGGAGCCTCCACCGGCTGGCTTCCCACGCCTTGCTTGTGCTAATTTTCCTTCATACCTTGCGGGTTATTCTCACCGGTGCCTATAGAAAACCGCGGCAGTTTAACTGGGTGATCGGTTTTGTTATCCTCTGTTCGGTTGTTTTTGGGGCCTATACGGGCTATCTGCTCCCCATGGATCAACTTGCCTTCTGGGCAACGCACACCGGCATGGAACTCATCAGCACAGCACCTTTCGGGGAAATGATACGGAACTTTTTGGTCCCTGACGACGTTGGGCAGCCGCTGTCCCTGTTGCGCTTTTACGCATTGCACATTGCGGTGATTCCTTTGGCCATCGCGATCCTGTGTTTCTTACATTTCTACCGAATTCGCCGTGATAAGGGGGTGTTGCCCTACCTATGAAAGGTTACGTTCGAAGTTCCCCCTTTTTTTTCCGGCGCATAATCATTTCCCTCGGTTTGCTCGTTGCTCTTGTAGTGATTCTGGCGCTCTTCATCCCGGCGCCACTTGAGGGCCCGGCTGATATCGCCAGCGTGCCGAATCCCATAAAATCTGCCTGGTTCCTGCTATGGGCCCAGGAGTTGGTGAGTTATTCCAAGTATCTGGTCTATCCGATTATCTTTCTTGGGCTCTACTTTTTGTTACTTCCTTATCTGCCCGGCAGTCCTGAATGCAAAAGGGCAAGGTGGCTGCAGAAAGACCAGTTGCTGGTCAGCATTCTGACAGTCATGGCCTTTTTTATGATCTTTGCATTGACGGTGGTGGCCATGTTTTTCAGGGGTGAAAATTGGGCGTTCGTATTCAATTTTTAGCGTTCCTTGCCGGTATTTTTTTCTTGAAAAGCGTCATCGCCCTGGCCGGCGGGTCTGGTTGCCTGAAGTGCCACAGGCCCCATTATGAGGAGAAAGGGCCCTGTGTGGGCTGCCACCGGGGCGATCCCGGGACGGACAGGGTCTCCATTGCCCATCACGACCTGATCCCGGCCAAGTACGCGGACTTTACAATGAAGGGCAGCCCGGTCGTGAAGCGGGGCCGTGCGCTTGTCAAGACTTCCGGTTGCAGGAGATGCCATGTTATTGACGCAAAGGGGAACTGGCTTGCCACCAATCTTGACAGGATATTTGTTGCTGCCCGCCCGCAAAAGCTTTTCGATGCCATAAGGACACCTGCGCTATTCATGCCCGATTTTTGTTTCAAAGAGACGCACATCATAGATTTGGTCAACGCCGTCCTTGCTGGAGCCGCCCGGTCGGGACCGGAAGCTGGAGAGATACCGCTGGTGATTCATTTTGAAAACAAAAAACAGGCTGAAGAGAGCGTTTTCGTGAAACATTGCGGTTCTTGTCACAGGGCGCTGACGGCGGGGTTCGGGGGGCTGGGGGAAGGAAACATCGGGCCGAATCTGTCAGGGCTTTTCTTAGAATATTATCCCAAGACTTGCCGTGATAAGGAGTCATGGTCGTCCAAGTCCCTAAAAAACTGGCTGAAAAATCCAAGACAAATCAGCAACAACGCGCAAATGCCGCCCGTAAAATTAACGTCAGACGAGTTTTCACGCCTGTTGGAAATACTGTCGGTGCGGACTCTCACCGGCAATACGAAAAGGCCTGGCAAGAACAAGGGGTAGAAGGGGCTAAGAGCTGAGCTTGTTGTCCTGTTTTGGCGTATCAAAAGCAAATTGAGTCTGAGTGGATTTTTAACAACCGATCTGTGCAGTGGGAGGGAAAAGGGATGGCCATACCATCGCTGGAAGAATTGTTGAGGCGCGTTAAGACGTCTTCTGAAAAGGGCAACCTTTGTAGTCAGATTGTCGTCGATGTGGGTCTTGATTGCCTTGGTGAGCGGAAACCCGACGTCGTCAAGGCCGCTGGCGGGCTGGCGGGCGCGCAGGGGTTCGTGGAAGTGACCTGTGGCGCTTTGACCGCGGCGGGCGTTCTCATCGCAAGCGCTGCCGTAGATCGAATGGAGCGGGACCAGATGTACATGCTCATCCAAGAACTGGAAGACCGATTCAACCAAAATATCGCGTTTTCTTATCCCGGCAATCGATGCGGTGATTTCCTGGATGCAGATCCCGATAAGCTCCCCACAGAGGTTTGTCCACCGATCATCGCGGGCGCAATAAAAATTGCACTGGAGCTATTGGAAGAAAGCGGGATTCACGGGTCTGGGGGGTAAAGCCGCAAGCGTTTACAGCTTTTATTAAAAGGGTGCAATAAAAAAGTCCCGTCTGCTGTCAGACGGGACTTTTAATGACATTGGCTTTTTCTATGAGGAGGGGGGCATGTTGACTTCTTTTAAGTCGTCTCCCAGGTACTCACGCTCATTGGGACCCAGGATGCCCAGCGACAGACAGATCAATGTCCACAGATGGACTGTCTGATACTTTCCCCCAAAGTGATGGCCGATATCGTGGATCTGCGCGTGGCAGTTGTGGCAGGCAGCAACGCAATAATCAGCACCGGTCGAGATAATCTGGTCGAACTTGATCTTGCCATAGGCCCGGCGTTCATCAGCATAGCCTGACTGGAGGAATCCTCCTCCTCCGCCACAACAGAAGTTGTTGGACTTATTCGGCCACATCTCAACCAAGTTCTCTTCTCCTACAACAGACTTGACGACATAACGCAATTCATCTGCGATAGGATCCCCGAAGCTCTTGCGTACGATTTGACACGGATCTTGGACCGTGAACTTGATTTTCAGATCCTTGTTCCAATCGGAGTTGACCGGGAGCTTTCCCTCGCGGATCCATTTAGCGTAATAGTGGTAGATGCTCGCGATTTCGAAGTCATAAGGGATCTTGAATTTTTTCAGTCCTTCCAGGACTGAAAAGGTGACGTGCCCTCATTCGGTATTGAGATAGACCTTACATCCAAGTTCTGCACACTGCATAATGCTTGTGCGCGTGACATGTTCCCAGGCCTTGCTGTCGGCAAGGAACATGCAGTAATTTTCCCCGGCCCACCCCTTGCTGCCGTAAGTCCAGTCCACACCTGCAACATGAAGAAGCTTCCAGAGCGGGATCAGCTCATCCGGTTCGGTCACCGGTTCCCTGGAATTCTGATTCAGAAAAAACTCCGCTCCCTTCTTGTCAATAGGGGCCTGGAGTTCCTCCCAGCCCGGCTGGGTTTCCTTCACCTCTTCCAGCACATCTTCTACGACAAAGGTAAAGTCCTCGGGAGACGCCCCCATGGCGCTGGTACTGTCATTTTTGAGTGCCATGTCGCATGAGCCGCGGATCCCCTTGGGCCGCTCTTCACGGGGCCATGAGGCACGGGCGTTGTAAACCAGGCGGGGGATGTCAATCTGCATTGGGCAGGCATAGATGCAACGCTGGCACCCGGTACACATCCATACCCAAGGCGACTTTGTGGCCTCTTCATCCAGGCCGAGAAGAATCATTCTCAGAAACTTCCTGGGGTCCATATTGGCAAGACCCGTTGCGGGGCAGCCTGCAGAACAGGTCCCACAGTTGAGGCACAGGTCCAAATTACCGCCTCCGGGTATGGCTTCCATGGCTTTTTTCTTGAAGCTTCTTGTTACTTTATCCAATTCTATTGCTTGTTCAGCCATCAGGATCTACCTCCATTTATACATTTTGTTGCAGGAGAACACCCGGCTTGTCTGTTTCCGCCAGTTCACCGGGCTTGCCCAAAAAGCTGGCATAACTGACTTCAACCCCCAGTTGTTTTGCTGCGTCCTCAATGCTGGGCGGAAGCTGGGGTTGGGTCAGGAGCACCACGAGGTCAAAGGTCTCGGTCTTTTTACCGCCTCCTGCCTCGTACTGAACCTCAACGTCTTTGCTTGCCCCCACCTCTCCAGCCTCAACCACCGTGCCGTTCGTAAAATTGATGCCAGAGACCTTATCCAGGTCACTTCCCGCAGCGCCCGCCTTAAAAGCGTCCATGTCCGGCGAGATAAAGCTGATCTGAACCCCCCCCATCTTCTTCCAGGCAAGAATAGCCTCATTGATTCCAAAGATCAGGGCGGTATCGCGCACCTTGTCATCTCCGGCAGCAAAGGTCTGAACGAACGCAATCTTTGTTGGGATTTCTCCGTCCTGGGGACGGATGATGCGCCCGTTGCTCGGCCCGGTGTCGGCCAGCATGCGCTCCACCTGGAGATCGGTGACCACATTCATGTGCTTATTGCTCACATTGCCTCCGATCGGCACGAGCTTTCGCTGCATCCCGGACGTGAGGATGACCTTGTCAAAGGCCAGGTCAACATCCTGATCCGGCAGATCAAAGTTGATCGCCTCGGGCTTACACTCCGCCCAGCACAGGGCACAACCCAGACACCGCCTGCAGCTTAGACACCGCTTTGCCTCAGCTACAGCTACATCTTCCGGAAAGCCGGTTTCCACTTCTTCAAAATTGCCCTGTCTTTCCTCCACAGAGATCTCAGGCATTTCCGCACGCTTGGACGGGACATCCTGAAAGTCGATAATGTACCGGCCTTTTTTCTCGTAGATATACATTTTACTTCTTCCCTCTCAGATATTTGTGAATCGATTCTGCCGCGGTCTTGCCGCCTGCACAGGCCCGGACCGCGATGTTCGCGCCCGTGGCCGCATCGCCTGACGCAAACACCCCTTCCACACTAGTTTCAAAGGTCTTGGGGTTCACCTCAAAATTGAGCTTTCTGCCAAAGGTAAAGCCATATTTCTCGTCCACAATGGTGTTATCCGTGACCTGGCCAATGGCTCCAAAGATGGCGTCGGCATCCATGACAAACTCAGAGCCTTCAACAGGAACAGGCTTTCGCCGACCCGAGGCATCGGGTTCTCCGAGTTCCATCTTCAGGCATTTAATGCCAACCGCCTTGCCATCTTTGACCATAACCTCCTGGGGGGCAGTCAGAAAATTGAACTTGACCCCCTCATGCTCGGCCGCATCCACTTCCCATGGGCTTGCAGGCAGCTCCTTGCGGGTTCGGCGGTACAGCAAGTTGACCTCGTCAAAGCCTACACGCAGAGCGGTCCTGGTAACATCCATGGCCACATTGCCGCCTCCTATCACGATCGCCTTGCCCTTGGTGATAGGGAACTCATTACCGAGATTCGCATCTCTTAAGAGCCTGATCCCCTCAAAGACGCCCTCTGCGTCTTCGTTCTTGACCCTGGCGCTCATCCCTTTGTGGGCGCCAATGGCAATGAGCACGGCATCGTGGTTTTCCTTGATTTCATCAAAGCTAATGTCTTGACCGATACGAACCCCGCACTTGATCTCCACGCCGTGCTTGGTGATGAACTCGATATCCTTGGCCAAGATGTGTGCGGGAAGTCTGTATTCCGGGATCCCCACGCGGAACATCCCGCCCGGCTCGGGCAGGGCCTCATAGACCGTGATCTTTTCGTATCCGAAACGAGCCAGGTGGTACGCACAGGTCAGCCCGCTGGGGCCCGCGCCAAGAATGGCGATCTTTTCAGGATAATTCTCTTCAGGCAGATGAAGCTTGGGCTCTATGTTATTGTTGATTTCATAATCGGCCACAAACCGCTTCAGAAAACAGATACTGATGGGTTCGTCCTTGTAGCCGCGGTTACACTCCGCCTCGCACGGGTGGGGACAGACCCGGCCGATGCTCAAGGGAAATGGTAGTTTCTCTCGAATCGCGGCCAAAGATTCAGCATACTTGCCATCGGCAATGTAGCCCACATAGGTTCGAATCGGTAAATTGATGGGACAGGTCCGCTGACACACGGGCATGTCTTCTTTGAAGATGTTGTAGTAGCCGGAGCCCGAATCAAAGAAGTCCACGGCGGTACGCCACTCCAGCCCTTCGTTGTAATCATCATACATATGAATCGGGCATACCGTGATACACTTGCCGCACTCGTCACACTTCTCGGGATCGACCCGCGGGGTGCGGCAATGAATCTTTGCCTTGTACTGGCCATTATCGCTGACCAGGGACTCTATATCGGCATTCCGGAGGAATTCGATCTTCTCGTTACTCTTGAACGCTGCCAGATCAGGCGCGGTAAAGGCATTGCCGTCAGCAATGATCTTGTCTTGCGGAATCCGCTCTCCACCAAAGCTGGGGAAGTGCTCTGCGACATAGACCTTGTTGCCGGCGGCCGCTTCAGACAACGCCGCCTGGATTCCAGCCGCACCTGCACCTAAAACTAGAACTTTTTGCTCAGCCACCTCTAGCACCTCCCTCCTTCGGCAGATTTAAACTTGTAGATGGGGGACGTGCCCTCCACACTGTCAAGTTCCACAAACCCTCTGCGTTTCAAGGCCAGAACGTATTTCAGGGTATCCGGCGCCGGGATCTCAAGCTCTTTGGCCAGGTCCTTTACCGCGGCCGGTTTCTTCTCAAGGGCCGCCATGATCGACTGCGTGGCCATTTCATCAATAACGATTCCGCTTAAGGTCCGGTTAATCTCATGCTCGGTAAAGATCTCTCCATACTTGTTGCCCTTGCCGGCGTCGATAAACACGGGCTTCTTGCCCACGACCCAGCGCAGCTTTGGCCCTGCCAGGGCCTTCTGGGCAATCTCAAGCCGTGCCTTCAGCTTGGGCATTGCGATCTTGTCTCCCGTTCCCAGGGGGCCAATCTCCTTGATCTGCTCCACAAACTCCGTGTTGTGCTGGGCAAACCTTGCGCCCTCTGCTGAAGACAGGTTGCGAAACTGGAGCCTTGTGGGGTTCAGCCCTGCATAAGCAAGCATCTCCCTTGCCATATCCAGCTTGTGCTTGGCCATGTAATTGCCCGAGATATAATGGCAATCGCCGAAATAGCAGCCAATCACCAAAACACCATCGGCCCCGTTTACAAAGGCATCGGCAACCAGGGCCGGGTCTACCCGACCGGTACACATCACCCGAATCACCCTGATATCGGGCGGATATTGCATCCTGGACACGCCAGCGAGGTCAGCGGCCGAGTAGCCTCACCACGTGCAGCAGAATGTCAGAATCTTTGGATGGAAATCTGCCATTGGGTCACCTCCTTATTTATTCAAAAAAGCATGCATTTGTGCTTCTATCTGGGTATCGTTAAAGGCATTGATGCTGATGGCATGACGATAGCATGTGGCCGCACAGATCCCGCACCCTTTGCACGAGGCGGAGATCAACTTCACCTTGCGACCGTCCGGCGTCTCTTCCAGATCAAGGGCGCCGTACGGACAAAGGGCCACGCAAAGCCCACAACCCCTGCAAGCATCTCTGTCCACAAAGGCAGCCACAATGGGTTCAATAACCACCTTGTCCTGTGCCATGACCGTGACGGCACGAGACGCAGCTGCCTGGGCCTGGGCGATACATTCATCAATCGGTTTGGGGTAATGGGCGATACCACACATGAAGACGCCGTCTGTAGAAAAGTCTACCGGTCTGAGTTTCATGTGGGCCTCCAGGAAGAACTTCTCCTGGTTCAAGGTGACCTTCAACATGTTGGACAGTTCTTCGGTCCCCCTCGGCTCAATCCGGGTATAGAGCGTGATGAAATCGGGTGAAAGGACCATGGGCCGGCCCAGGACATGATCCGTAACCGTCACCCGGAGCTTGCCGTCCACCTCTTCCACCTTGGGTTTGTTATCCAGGTCGTAACGGATAAAGAGAATCCCCATAGACCTGGCCTTTTGATACAATTCCTCCAGCCTGCCATAGGTCCTGATATCCCGGTACAGCATATATACATCCAAATCGGGATTTATTTCTTTAAGATCGATGGCGGTCTCAATGGCATGGCTACAGCAGATCTTGCTGCAATAAGGATGGTCGGGGTCCCTGGAACCCACGCAGTGGACGGCCACCGCGCACTTGGCCTTTTTGATGGAATCCGGATCTTCCTCGATTCTTTTATCCAGGTCCCACCACTTGCCTACATTGGGATTCTTCCCATACAGGTATTCGTTCACTTTTGCTGAATCAGCCCCCATGGCAATAATGATCGTGCCGTGGTCAAACCCGGCCCCTGTGGTCAAGTCCGTGTGGAAGTTCCCAACAAACCCGCTGACCATTTTAAGTTCGGCCCCCAGGTGCACCTCGATGTTTTCGTGGTCGTTGACCCGTTTGATGATGTCATCCATGAAAGGCTTCATGGGTTCACCGGTAAAGGCCTTGCGCAACTTCAGACCATGTCCGCCAAGCACATCCTTCTTTTCCACCACATAGACCTTGAAACCCTGGTCCGCCATGGTCAGAGCTGCCGTCATCCCGGCAGGCCCGCCCCCTAGGACCATGGCCGACTGGGTACACGCCACCTCGATCGGCTCCAGGGGCACCCGGTAGTTCGCCTTGGCCACGGCCATGGCCACCAGGTCCTTGGCCTTTTCCGTGGCTGCCTCAGGGTCTGCGCTGTGGACCCAGGAGTCCTGATCGCGGATATTGGCCATCTCATAAAGGTGTTTATTGAGACCTGCGTTTGACATGGTCTCTTGAAACAGAGGCTCGTGGGTACGAGGAGAACACGAGGCCACCACGACCCGGTTGAGACCCTGTTCCTTGATGACCTCTGCCATCTTCTCCTGGGCGTCCTGAGAGCAGCTAAAGAGGTTTTCCTGCACGTAGGTCACATTGGGAAGGGTCTTGGAAAACTCGGCTACCTCCGGCACGTTCACCACGGCGCCGATATTGATACCGCAATTACACACAAACACGCCGATGCGCGGTTCTTGGCCTGAGACATCCTGCTCCGGAGGATACTCCTTGACCTTCTTCAAAGTCCCCCGGGCTGACGCCAAGTCTGTGGAGGCTGCGGCTGCGGCCGCGCTTGCCTCCATGACCGAGTAAGGGATATCTTTGGGCCCCTGAAAACAGCCGGCCACGTAAATGCCTGGTTTTGAGGTGGCAACCGGGGCAAAAGGAGTGGTCTTGGCAAATTGATATGCATCCAGTTCAATACCCAGCCTATTTCCCAGCTCGATGGCCGTCTGGGAAGACTCGAGGCCCACGGAAAGGACGATCATGTCAAAATCTTCATTCTGGATATTGCCCTGTTCGTCCACGTACCTGATATTGAGGGTCTTGTCTTCATTTTCTATGACAGTATGCACCCTGCAACGGACAAACCGCATCCCCATATCGTTCTTGGCGCGATTGTAATATTTTTCAAAATCCTTTCCATAGGTCCGCATGTCCATAAAGAAGATAGCGGCATCCAGAGGCTCATGGGCATGTTCCATGGCTATCATGGCCTCCTTGACCGCGTACATACAGCAGACCGCCGAGCAATAGGGGTTGTCACACCGGTTAATGTCTCTCGAGCCGACACACTGGAACCAGGCAATCTTCTTGGGTTCTTCTTTATCCGAGGGCCGAACCAGGTGACCCGCCGTGGGCCCGGTGGCAGCAAGGATGCGCTCAAAATCCATGCTGGTCACGACATTTTTGAAATTGGCGTACTGGTAGGTATCCCACTTGGATGGATCAAAGGGCTGAAAGCCCGGGGCAAGGATGATAGAGCCCACATTCAGATCGATATGGGTTTCTTGTTGGTCAAAATCAATGGCATCGTTTTCGCAGAACTTCTCGCACGCCCTGCACTTGCCCTTCTTGCCCGCGTCGATTGCCTTGAAGTAAAGGCAGGCCTTTCTGTCAATGGTGTACTTGAGAGGCACCGTTTGAGCAAAAGGGACATAAACCGCCTTGCGTTTGCTCATACCCAGGTT
This sequence comes from uncultured Desulfobacterales bacterium, assembly GCA_964502635.1. Taxonomy (GTDB): domain Bacteria; phylum Desulfobacterota; class Desulfobacteria; order Desulfobacterales. The sequence goes on along the minus strand of CAZCXI010000010.1, from coordinate 29,729 downwards.
AAACTCGTCGGGCACCTTCTTCGGACACTTGGAGGCGCACACACCGCAACCCACGCACTTGTCTTCATCGATATAGCGCGGGACTTTGGTCACTTTTACCTGAAAGTTTCCTTTTTCGCCACTGACACTGTCGATCTCAGCAAGCGTGATCAGATTGATGTTTGTGTGCCGGCCGACCTCGACCAGCTTGGGGGAAATAATTCACATAGCGCACTCATTGGTCGGGAAGGTCTTGTCGAGTTGTGCCATAATCCCGCCGATACCGGGGGACCTTTCCACCAGGTGCACGTAAAACCCTGAATCGGCTAAATCGAGCGCGGCCTGCATACCGACGATGCCGCCGCCTGCAATCAATACGGATCCGACGACGTCTTTACCACTTGCCATATCGAACCTCCTGTAGCCCCTGTGCCAAGCACGGGGTCGTTATGAAGATGGGTGAAGATTCCCGATGGTACGGTTTCGTACATGGTGGGAGCGATACCCTTGGTGGATTGCAAGAATACACGATTTTATCCGCATAAAAGAGTTTGTTGCTTGGCTGCAAATATCACAAGTACCAACGGTGAGAATTCGTTTCGTATCTCTTCTGGCCGAATTTGTCAAGGGGTTTTTGACCAACTTTCTTCTTGACATTGCCACCATGTTGTCATATAAGGCCACCGAATCTTTTCCCAATGCTGTGCTGCCATTTTTCTACCACATGATGAGAGTGAGGGCTGTGATGTTGGCCTGCGCCGGAACTGCACATTTTGGAACTTTCGCCCAAACCCCACCCTTGCACACTGGCGTACCTAACGCTCATCTAGCTTTTCAACAATCCGGGTCCTGTCTGAACCCGCGAAAGGAACGAGAGAGAAAATGACGTCAAAGGGAGAACAATCATTGGCATTTGCCCTGGCAGCTGTCTTGCTTGTCGTAGGCGTGATCTGCTACGCGGCTTTCCCCCAAAAGATCCCTGAAGAACCCGTAAGACTCATGTTCAAGACCACGGCAGGAAAAGTGTTCTTTGATCATAAGACCCATGCGGCCGACGAGGGATATGGCGTTGCGTGCGATGAGTGCCACCACGAAGGCGAGGAGCCTGTGGCCTGTAGTGAATGCCACACGGCTGACAGCGATGTCACGATTTCCGATGCCATTCACGGCAACTGTAAGGGCTGCCACGAAGACAATGGGGCAGGTCCGGTTGAGTGTGCGGCATGTCATGTCATGTAGCGGGTTGCTAACGGGGTTTTAAGACAAAGGGTTGAGCTATGATAAAGAGATCGTTCTTAGGTTTAGCAAAACCGAGACTTGAGTACAATTCGGTTCAGGATTCGGTTCAGGATCTTCCCGTACCAAACACGGTTACATTGTTGTTGAGGGAGCCACAAAACGGGGGGGGTGCATCGGCGATCAAGGTCGGCGATGCCGTCAAGACAGGCCAGAGACTTGCTGCATCACCGGACAGTGCTGAATATGTGATTTCCTCGGTGACTGGCAGCATATCAGCCGTGGCCCCTTATGTGGACGCCTATGGCTGGAAATGCACGGCCATTACCATCCAGGCCAGTGGCCAGGACGACTGGGATGTCGGCTTCGGCAAGGAACCCACCCTTGACACTGCCTTGAAGTTTCTTGAATATGCTCCCGGCAAGCCTTCCTTCAGGCCTTTTTCTGATCCAGAGAAAACCATACGGACCATCGTCATCAACGGAATGGATCAAGACTTACTCCTGACGGCGAATCAGTATGTGGTGCAAAATGAAGCCGCTGACATCAAGCGTGGTGTCCAAGCCCTGAAGAAGATCACCGGGGTGGATCGCATCCTCATCACCGTGCCTGAAAACCTCGTTCAGCAGGCCAGTACGACAGGCGCTGAGGTAAAGACAGTGAGCGGGACTTATCCGCAGGGCCTTCCTCGCATGATTATGAAAAACGTGGTTGGTCAGATCGTCCCGGCCGGTGATACGCTGGCAGATGCCGGGGCTGTCTTTGTAAGCGCCGAAGCCGTGGCAGCCCTGGGGGCTGCCTTTGAAACGGGGCAACCCCCGATTGCCAAGGTCGTAACGGTGGTCGGAAAAGATGGCAACACCAAGAACGTGAGGACCCGCATGGGGACGCCCTTGGCAGATGTGCTCAAGGCCTGCAACGTGACCATCAATGATCGGGATCGGCTCATTATGGGAGGCCCCATGAGGGGAGCAGCGACTTATTCTGAAGACCTGCCGGTGGAGCCGGGCACGGACGGCATTGTGGTACAGGATGATTCAGACAGCGCCCAGACCACGGATTATCCGTGCATCAACTGTGGAGAATGCGTCAGGATCTGTCCGGTCAAGATTCCGGTCAACATGCTTGTTCGGTTCTTAGAGGCTCGTCTTTATGAAGATGCCGCGGCGATGTACGACTTGCATTGTTGTATTGAATGTGGGTTGTGCAGCTATGTCTGCGTATCAAGAATTCCTATCTTCCAATACATCAAGCTTGGAAAATATGAACTTAGCCTGTTAGAAACTGCGGAGGCAGCCCAATGAGTAGTGAAAAGAAATTCGTCGTTGCTCACGCGCCATTTTGGCACGACGGCAGCAAGATATCCACAAAGAATACCCATATCATGATCGCTGCCCTTCCGGCCGTGTTGATGGGCATCAGCCAGTATGGGGCACCGGCCCTGGCCGTCATTTCCTTTTCCGTGGCCTGTGCCATGATCTGGGAACTGATTATGAATCTTGCCATGGGGAAGCCTTTTTCTATTGGTGACGCCAGCGCCGCGGTTACAGGACTCCTGCTTGGCATGCTCCTGCCGGCTACTGCCCCGTGGTGGCTGATTGTCTTGGGGACCTTTCTGGCTATTGTGGTCGGTAGGCAGATATTCGGCGGCATCGGTTTTAACCCGTTGAATCCCCCGCTGCTTGCCCTGGCCATGCTGCTGATTTCGTTTAAGAGTATCTTTGATTTTAACGAGGCCCTTCGCAATTACGACCTCGGCTTTGCCATGAGTTATCCCCTGGCGGAGTTGAAGTATTTTGGCACGGCGGCTATTGCGAAGTTTAGCCTCGGCGATCTCTTTATGGGCAAACAGGCCGGGGCCGTCGGCTCCACCTTCGGCCTCGGGCTGACCATAGGAGGTCTTTATCTGATTCTGAGGGGCTATGTCCGATGGGAGATATCTCTATCCTTTTTGGTCGGGGTGTTTGTGACGGCACTGGTGTTTAACCTGTCCGATTCGGCCAAATATGCCGGCCCATTTTTCCATCTTTTTACGGGTTATACGTTGATCGCCGCGTTCTTCGTGCTCCCCGAGGATTCTTCGTCACCGGTGAACTTCCTACCCATGGTTATTTTTGGGGTGTTGGCCGGGCTTTTGACCGTACTGGTAAGAAACATCGGGGCTTATGTGGATGGTGTTCCCTTTTCCATCCTGCTCATGAATATTGCCAATCCCCTTCTCGACAAGATTAGACCCAAAGCGATTGGAAAGGTGGTAGAAAATGCGTGATGTCATCAGGATGATCGTGGTCCTTGGCGTTTTGTCTGCTGTTTGCGGAGGCGGGCTGGCGTTCGTCAAGTCGGGAACTGCGGCCAAAATCGAAGTCCAGCAGCTAAAATTCGTGAAAGGGCCCGCTATCAAGGAGATCTTAAAAGGGGCGACGAATGATCCGATCTTGGATCGCTTCAAGCTAAAGGATGGAGACGTGGAGAGGATCTTTTTTGTCGGGGTGTTTGACGGCAAACCAAGCGCAGTGGCGTTTGAAACCTATGGCAAGGGTGTGGGCGGAGACATAGGCATCATGGAGGGCGTTGACCTTAAGACAGACAAATTACTTGGCATTGGTGTCACCACGCACAAGGAAACACCGGGGCTGGGCTCCAGGGCCAAGGATGATCCGAAGTTCAGGGCACAGTTTAAGGGCCTGCCCATCAATGAACCCATTAAGGTGAAACCGGACGGCGGGCAGGTGGATGCCATCTCAGGTGCCACCATTACCTCGAGGGGGGTCTGTGCAGGCTTGATGGCAGGGAACAGCTCTTATAAGAAGTTAAAGTCACAAATCCTAGAAAAGGCTCGGGCCTTTGCAAAATAGGGAGCATAGTCGATGAGCGAAACCAGCCTTGTTCAAGAGTTTACCAAAGGGTTATGGAAGGAGATTCCGCCGTTTCGGCTTGTGCTGGGCCTGTGTCCAACATTGGCGGTGACCAAGGGCATAGAGACCGGCGTCGGGATGGGTATTGCGCTAACCTTTGTTTTGGTTTGTTCCAATATTCTCATCGCGTCACTTCGGAAAATCATACCGAATAAGGTCCGCATAGCGTGTTTTATTGTTGTCATCGCAACGTTTGTGGTGATTGTGGAGCTCACCATGCAGGCCTTTACCTATCCCCTTTTTCTTAAGCTGGGCATCTTTATCCCTTTGATCGTGGTAAACTGTATCGTTTTGGGACGTGCTGAGGCCTTTGCCTCCAAGAACGGTATTGGCGCCTCGATTGCCGACGGCCTTGGTATGGGTCTTGGATACACCATAGCCCTCGGGACTCTCGGGTCGATCCGAGAAATCTTTGGCGCGGGTACATGGTTTGGCCATGCGGTATTTGGGGCGTCCTTCCAACCCTTTACATTCATGGTCGAAGCCCCCGGCGCCTTTGTCTGCTTGGGGCTCATGCTTGGCCTCATGAATCTGGCCGGGAAAGAGTAACAGATCGAGATAGAGGAGACTTTCAGATGGGAGACTATATCTTACTTGCCATAAGCGCTATCCTTGTCAACAACATCTTGCTCATCCAATACCTGGGCAACTGTCCTTTTCTGGGCACGTCCAAGAAGATGGATACAGCGGTTGGTATGGCCATGGGGGTGGTCTTTGTCCTTACCATGGCGGGTATTGTCACGTGGATTGTATATAAGGTCTTCCTGGTGCCATTCGGCCTTGAGTATATCCGAACTCTCGCATTTATTCTGGTCATCGCAGCCCTCGTCCAGTTTGTAGAACTCTTTCTCAAGAAGAGCATCCCGGCCCTATATGCGGGCCTGGGCATCTTTCTCCCACTGATTACGACAAACTGTGCGGTTTTTGGAGTGTGCATCATCAATATAGACGAACAATATAACTTTCTGGAAATGCTCGTTTCATCCATCGCCTATCCCATAGGCTTTGGGCTCGCGCTGGTCCTCTTTGCCGGGATACGCGAGCGCATCATTATAGGACGGGTACCCGGGCCGATGCAGGATGTCGCCATCGGTCTTGTGACGGCAGGGTTTATGTCCCTTTCCTTCCTGGGCTTTAAGGGGATGATTTAGACGGAGGTAGGAAAATGCTAGATGTCGTACTAGGACCCTTACTTCTTATGCTGGGTTTGGGAGCAGTCTCCGGGACTCTGCTGGGGATAGCCTCCAAGGTATTTTACGTGTGGGAGGACCCCCGCATTGCCGAGGTGTCAAACTGTCTGGCCGGTGCCAACTGCGGCGGGTGCGGTTACACCGGCTGTGATGCCTGTGCGGCGGCTATTGTGGAGGGTATAGCGCCCATTAATGCCTGTGTCGTGGGCGGTGCGGCCTCTGCGGAAAAAGTGGCTCCCATTATGGGTATGGAGGTTGGTGCGGCAGAGCCCGTGACTTCGGAGAACACCTGCACCGGTGGATTTCGGGCGCCTGAAAAATTCTATTATATGGGCGTTAAAGACTGCCGGGCGGCAGCGCTGCTTTATGCTGGGGCCAAGGAGTGTGCCGTGGGTTGCCTCGGTTTTGGCTCGTGCGTGAAGGCCTGCCAGTTCGGCGCCCTTGAAATGGGACCGGAGGGCATCCCTGTGGTCAACGTGCAAAAGTGCGTGGGCTGCGGGGCCTGCGAGAAAGTCTGCCCCAAGGGGATCATGCAGGTGCGCACACCCTCTCAACGGCTTCTTCATATGAACCTTGTGACCGATCGGCTTGCCCCATGCCGTCAGACCTGTCCGGCCGAGATCAATATTCCCAAGTATATTCATCAGATCAAGAACAAGGAATACGACAAGGCGTATCTGACCATCATGGAGCGCAATCCCATGCCCCTTTCCATCGGTCGCGTGTGTCCCCACCCGTGCGAAAATGCCTGTCGCAGGGCCCTGGCTGATGATCCGGTTTCTATCAATCAATTGAAGCGCTTCTGTTCAGACTGGGTATTTAATGAAGGCGCTCCGGTTAAGATCCCCGTGGCTCCTGACACCGGATACAAGGTGGCCATTGTGGGCGGGGGGCCCAGCGGTTTGAGCGCTGCGTATTTCCTGAGGCGCCTGGGCCATCAGGTCAAGATCTTTGAATGGATGCCGAAGCTGGCGGGCATGATTCGATACGGCATCCCGGAATATCGGCTTCCCAAGGCAAGCCTTGACAGGGACATTAAACGGATCCTTGATCTGGGGGGCATTGAGGTCAAGACGGGCGTAAAATTTGGCGTGGATTTTGATCTGGAGTCCCTGGTCGGAGGCGGATTTGATGCCGTGCTCTTTTCCATCGGGGCCTGGAAACACGCGTCTGCCCGCATCCCTGACGAAGACAAGGTCAAGGGCGTTGCCCCGGCAACCCTCTTTCTTAGATCGCAGACCGAGCCTGGTGTGGGAGATCCGTATCCGATGGGAAAAAACGTTGCCGTCATCGGCGGCGGTAATGTGGCCATGGATTGCTTGAGGTCCAGTGTCCGCAGGGGCGCTGAGAAGGTCTATTGCCTCTATCGACGGGAAGTCAAAGACATGCCGGCCAATAAGGTGGAGATAGAGGCTTGCCACCATGAGGGGGTTGAGTTCATTCCATTGTGTACCCCGACCAAATTCATTACCGACGATGAGGGCAATCTCACGGGTATCGAATACCTGAAAAACGAGCTGGGAGAACCGGATGCCAGTGGCCGACGGAAGCCTGTGGCGATCAAGGGCTCTGAAACCGTGCTGCCTATTGAGACTTTTGTCCTGGCCATTGGCCAGACCACGGATTCTTCCTTTGCAGACAAGGAGGAGGGAGCCGCTTCAAGGATTGAGACCTTTAAGGGTTCCATTGTGGTCAATCCCGACACCCATCAGACGGCCGTTCCTTATGTGTTTTCCAGCGGCGATTCCGCTGGCCCGCCCGGTCTCTTGGTCGCCGCGATCGGGGGCGCGAGACGAGCCGCCAGGGGAATTCATCAATACCTGATGGGCGAAGACATGGCCATGCCTGAGACCCGGCTTCGGGTGGATGCAAGACGCATGAAGGGGCACATATCCGGTACGATTTTCGAGAGCATCGAGGGTGTAGGAAAAAAGGGACGCATCGGGCAACCCGAGCTTGAGCCGGGTTCATACGAAAGGAACCACACCTATGCGGAGGTGGATCTCACGGTCTCAGAAGAAGATGCGCTCAGGGAGGCCAACCGCTGCATGCGATGCTGTCTGACCTGCTATAACAAAGATAGTGAGGTGGCCGGCCAGGCCTAGAGTGAATCTATCCGAGAGTGGGCGAGATCAAGACGGCCTTGTTCGATGACCAAGGTGAAGCGATCTCATACGTCCGAAACCATTGAGGGGGGCAGTGATGCCCCCCTCAAGCATATTGTGATCTTGGGGGTAGGCAACCTGCTGTTGTCTGACGAAGGCGTTGGGGTCCACGTGGCCAACAGGCTCATGGACATGGATTTGCCTGCTGGTGTAGAAGTCATTGAGGGGGGAACGGATGGTTTCCGCCTCATGAATGTTGTCACAGAGGCGGATCGCCTCATTGTGGTTGATGCGGTGAAGGGCGGAAGCCCTCCTGGTTCTATCTACCGGTTTGATATCAAGGACGCCCCTTCATTTCCTGATGTTTACAAGACGTCGGTTCACCAGATAGGGATACTTGAAGTGGTGCATCTTTCAGGGCTGATCGGCCAGACCCCTGAGACTACGGTGATCGGCGTGGAACCGAGGTCCTTGGACATGGGCATGGCGCTGTCGCCTGAGGTGCAGGCAAAGATTCCCAAGATTATTGAGTTGGTCTTGGAGGAGGCCGAGCGTCCCTTCCGGAAGAAGAGAGAACGCCTGGATTAGGCGTTGCTCACGGCTACCTTCCCTCTCCCTTCCCCGAAAACTTGCAATCCTGAATCTTGTATGCCATGGTCCTGACATGATTGCCTATGAGAAGCTGTGTCTCGGTCCGGAAAGCAACGACGACTGCGCCCTGTGTCCGGTGAAAGTCGAACAAAGGACCGGCGCCTTGACGGAAGTCATCCATCGACTCAATGCCCTGGCTGACCCTGAGAATGTTGCGCTATGCGGAGGCGAGTCAACGCCGCACAAGGACCTGCTTTTCCTCCTTTCCAATGCCTGTGGCCGAGGGGCCAGGCGGATCAAGCTTGTGACCAGTGGCCGGCGGCTAACCGACTGGGATCTGTTAACGGAGCTGATCGGTGGAGGCTGCCGTCTTTTTGAAGTGAAAATCCACGGTTCAGGGCCGGAGACCCACGAAGCTATCACGGGCGAAAGGGGAAGTTTCGATCAAACGCTTGAGGGGCTCCAGAATCTTAGCACCCTGTCGGGCTCGGCAGACTATGAGGGTGCCATTTACGTGGCCGCCCGAGTGGGGGTGACCCGCGTAAACCTTGAAGACCTGATTCCCACGATTGCTTTGCTTGCCTCCCTTGATGTAGATCGCATTATCCTGGCCCGAAGGGGTATTGATTTGCCCATGACGGCGGCTGCTCAAGCGGTTGGAAATGCCTTGAGGATGGCTGCGCTGAACCGGGTCTGGGCGGAATGCGAAGGCTTCCCGCCGTGTTTGATGAAAGGCTCTGAAATGCACGTGGCTGAGCTGCTTCGGCCTGTGCCATCGGAGGTGCGGAAGCCAAAGGGCTGCCGTGCGTGCATCTACACCGACATCTGTAGCGGGCCGCCTAAGGACCCTGCCCGCAAGGGGTGCCTGCGAGGATTCCGGGCTGTTTCCTCGTCGTCCTATGTGGAAGACGTGAGCTATTTACTGAGAACAAGGTCTCCCCATGCCGAACCATAGACGCCGAATCCTTCTTGTTTCTTTCAATGTGGCCGGCCATGATTGTCTGGCCCTGGGCTACATCAAGGCCTTTGCCCTGAAAGACCCCACGGTTTCCCGGCAGACCCAGATTGATATTTTGGGCTTTAGCAATGAGGAAGACAGCGTTCGCCAAGCCCTTTATTATGTGACGGAGTTCAAGCCGCACTTGATTGGCTTTTCCTGCTATGTCTGGAGCATGACGACGATCTTGGAGCTGGCCCGATCGGTGAAACAGATCATGCCCCAGGTTCCTCTCGTCGCTGGTGGGCCCGAGGTGGGCCCCATGGCGGATGAGTATCTTGCAGTACACCAACAGGCCTTGGATGTGGTGGTTCATGATGAAGGAGAAGCCCCCTTTCTGGACCTCATCCAACACTTCTTTGCAGGAAAGGGCCGGCTCGAAGATATCGCCGGTATCTCGTTCCGAAGGGGCCAGCAGGTGGTGAGGAACAAAGACCGAACACCTATCAAGGACCTGGACGAGATCCCATCTCCCTATCTGTCGGGGGCATTGACGCCTCGAGACGGGGTGACCTATTTGCAGAGCTTTCGGGGGTGTCCTTTCCGGTGCGGTTTCTGTTACGAGGCCGGACGCCACAAGATGCTCCGTTTTTTTTCTTACGAGCGTGTGAAGGCGGAGCTGGAGCTTGTCATGGGGGACCCAAGCATTCGAAGCTTTCATTTTGTTGATTCGGTCTTCAACTTGAATCCCAAGCATCTGGGCAGGCTTGCCGGCCTCCTCCGCGACGCCAACCGATACAACACTGGACTAAGGACGATTGAAGTCTTCACGGAACAGGTGGACGAGGAAACGGTCCGTTATCTGCTCCAGGCCGGTGTCCAGAGCGTTGAAACGGGCCCTCAGACGGCCATCCCGGAAACACAGAAACGCATAGGCCGGTACTTCGATGCCGACAAGTTTGCTCGTGGTGTCCGCTTGATGCAAGAAGCCGGTATCGATGTCTGGTGCGACCTGATTGTTGGCCTGCCTGGGGACAACTTCTTTCGTTGTGCTGCTTCTGTAGCCTACAGCATGGGTTTAAGGCCTGCCCGGATCGTCATCAGTATCCTCCATGTCCTGCCGGGCACCCCCCTGTTTGAAAAGGCCGAACGCTTTGGCCTGGCCTTTGACCCTGCTCCGCCCCACTATGTGATTGCCAATGATTCTTTCCCCTTTGACCAGATTTATAACGCCGTGCTCTTTTCATCAAGTGCGGCCAAAGAATACAATGTAGCCCTGACATAAGAAAGAAGGGGTCATGTGGCCTCTTCCGCTCTGCCTCGATGATCGAAACCAGCCCTGGCTTTCTCGGGCAACCACCCCCCTGGAATCAAACGGCTTGTCACAGGCCCGTCACCTTTTTGACATCTCGGCAGGGAGCCCCAAGTTTTTCTTATACATAACAGCTGGTTGCCAGCTACATCGATCTTGGCACCATATTTGCTCGCACATTACAAAAGCATCCAGCCTGTTGTTCGGGTGCCACCGCGTATGAGCGGGCTATCTGAGCTCGGCCACTCTGATCACGAGTGACCGATGGGTGGATTTTCCTGGGACGTGATGATGCAAGAACGGTTGTCGATCACATCATGGACCATCAGCCTACGAGAGGAGGTTTGAAAGTGAACAAACTTTTTGGCGAGATATCTCGCCGGGACTTTATGAAATTCTGTGCAGGAACAGCGGCAGTGCTTGGGCTTTCGGAGGTGGAGCTCATTTCCAAGGTCACAGAGGTCATGGCTGTTGCCCCCTCAAAGCCGCCGGTCCTCTGGCTTTCGGGCCAGGACTGCGCAGGGTGTACCATCTCGTTGGCGGGGGCCCTGAATCCACCGCTATCTTCCTTGATCCTGGACAGGTTATCCTTACGATACCATGAAGCCCTCATGGCAGGGGCAGGCAACGTGGCGGATGCGACCTATGAAGAGACGGTCAAGGAAGGGGGCTATGTCCTGTGTGTGGAGGGTGCCATTCCCACGGCTGATGATCGTTTTTGTATGATCGGAGGGCGGCCCTTCAGGCAAATGGTTGAAGAGGCGAGCCAAAAGGCCGGTGCCATTATTGCCGTGGGCGCCTGCGCCGCATTCGGCGGGATTCCCGCAGCCGGCCCAACGGGCGCGGTGGGGACCAGCAAGATCATCAAAGATAAAACAGTCATCAACCTTCCTACTTGCCCCGTACACTGTGATCACCTCATAGGGACCATCCTCTATGTTCTAACCACAGGCAAGGTGCCACCCATGGACAAGCTCGGCCGCCCGACCATGTACTTTGGTGAACTGATTCACGAAAACTGCAGGCGGCGATACTATTTTGACAATGAGATGTTCCTGACTGATTGGAATGATCCCGCCCAAAAGAATTGGTGCCTGTATGAGAAGGGCTGCAAGGGGCCGGACACCTATGCAGATTGCCCTGTCCGCCGTTGGAACGACGGGCAGAATTTTTGCATCGACTGCGGTGCCGGGTGCATGGGGTGTGCGGAGCCGGAGTTCTATGATGGGATGTCCCCTCTGTACACGGCTGAAAGCGAGCGGTCAAAAAACATGATGGCTCGCAAGAAGGCTGGCTTGATTCCCCGGGTGAAAGAAGACGTAAGGAAGGAGGTGGTCACAGATGGGCAAGAAAATCACGGTTGATCCGGTTACCAGGATTGAAGGGCACCTCGGCATAACGGTCGAGGTGGAAAACGGCAAGGTCAAAGACGCGTGGAGCAGCGGCACTATGGCCCGGGGGTTTGAGGCCCTTCTTGAGGGAAGAGATCCCAGAGATGCCCCCTTTGTGACGAGCCGATTCTGTGGTGTGTGTTACAGCGTTCATCAGATGGCCAGTGTGCGGGCCCTGGATGTAGCCTTTGGGGCCGAGGTCCCGTGGGGCGGGACCCTGTTGAGGAACCTGGCCATGGGGGCACAATTCATCTATGATCACGTTCTCCATTTTTACCACCTCAGTGCCCTTGACTATATTGATATCATGGCAGTGGCCGAGTACCAGGGCAAGGACAAGGCCCTGAATGCGGTCAAGGACAAGGTGGTCGGGCTGGTTAAGGCAAAGGACACCTTCCCCCTCACACCCCGGTACAAACCGGACGAATTCTGTGTGCGGGACCCTGACATGGTCCTGTCATCCGTTAAGCACTATCTGGATGCCCTGGCCATCCAGGCCAAGGCCAGGAACATGGGCGCCATCTTCGGCGGCCGGCAACCCCATTACCAGAGCATCGTGGTGGGAGGTTGTACACAGCATCCTGACGTGAACATGGTGGCCAAGTTCCGCACCATGCTGGACGAGCAGGCCAAATTCGTCAACGAAGTCTATATTCCGGACGTTCTAGCCTTTGGCACGGGGCCCCTGTTTCCCCTGGCCAGGGCAGGGCTGGGCGGGGGCCATTACAATTACCTGTCCTATGGCGGTCTTGAGCTGGATAAGGCCGGCAAGGACCTGGTCTTCCCGGCCGGGGTCATGATGGACATGGACCCGGCCAAGATGGAGGTGGCCCCGTGCGATCCCCAAAAGATCACCGAATCGGTCAAGTACGCATGGTACGAGAAGGATAAGCCGCGGCATCCCTATAAGGGGCAGCAGGTCTTTGATCTGGACAGGAAAGAGGCCTATTCTTTTATTAAGGCGCCTCGCTATGACGGCAGGTCCATGGAAGTGGGACCCCTTGCCCGGATGCTTTTGGCCAAGAACCCGGATGTCATCGGCCTGCTGAAAAAGGGTGCAAAGCCGGGCGTGGTAACCCGTCATGCCGCCCGTGCCATAGAGACCAGGCTCATGGTGGATGCCTGCTACCGGTGGTGCGATGCGTTGCTTGCCGAAATGACCCGGCCTGGATTCAAGATCCATGACACGGCTCATTATGAGCCTCCTGAAACGGGCGAGGGGGCAGGCTTTTTTGAAGCGCCCCGTGGTGCCCTGGGTCATTGGGTCAAGATCAAGGATCACAAGATCGCCAATTATCAGTGTGTGGTCCCTTCCACCTGGAATGCATCGCCCAGGTGTGAAAAGCAGTATCGCGGGCAGTACGAGGAAGCGCTCATTGGAGCACCGGTCCCTGACCCCGAAAACCCCGTCAACGTGGTACGCGTTGTGCGTTCTTTTGACCCCTGCCTGGCCTGTGCGATTCACCTCATTGATCCCAGGACGAACGAGATCAAGAAATTTCTCGTGGAATAATCAGAAAGAACCCGCCAGACACTTCATCATGACTTGGGGGGGGCTGCCAGCCCCCCCCAAGTTCATCCACTGGTGGGGCTTGCCTCCGCGGGGTTGGCGCCAAGCAGGGCGGTGGAGTCATAGGCGGGCACGCAGGGCTTCCAGTATCAGGGCCATGTCTTTTGGCAGGGGAGATTCAAAGGCCATCCGCTGACCCAGGCGTGGATGCTCAAAAGTCAGCTTCCAGGCGTGGAGCATCTGGCGGCGGACGCCCTTCAGGATGTCTTGAAGCACCTGCGAGGGAAGCTCCTTCCACCTCCTTTTCCCTCCATAGACCCCATCTCCTACCACCGGATGACCCATGGCCGCACAGTGGACCCGAACTTGGTGGGTTCGTCCGGTCTTCAAATCGACCTCAAGGAGGCTGACGCCGGAAAAGGACTCTTGGATCTGCCATCGGGTCTCTGTGGATCGACTCCGGCGGCTCCTGGTGGACATCTTTTTTCGATGGGTGGGATGACGGCCTATGGGCAAGTCGATCACACCGGCCGATTCCTTTATGGCCCCATAGACCAAGGTCAGGTATCGTTTCTCCACTTGACGCTTCTTAAACTGTTGGCTCAGGCCATGGTGTGTGGTGTCATTCTTTGCCACCACTAGGGTCCCGGAGGTGTCTTTATCCAGGCGGTGGACGATGCCCGGTCGAAGCTCGCCCCCAATGCCTTTGAGATCCCTGCAATGGTAGAGCAAGGCATTCACCAGGGTGCCGCTCCGGTGTCCTGGCGCGGGATGAACCACGAGACCGGGAGGTTTATTCACCACGATCAGGTCGGCGTCTTCGTAAAGGATAGACAGGGGTATGGGCTCGGGCTTGGAGGTGACGGGTTGGGGAGGAAGGATTTCAGACCGGATCATGTCGCCGCGTCTTGTGACATATCCGGGCTTCTTTGTCAGGCCGTTAATCGTAATCTGGCCCGACCGAATCAATCGACCGGCATAGGAGCGGGACAGGGCGGGGAACCGCGCTGCTATGACCGTATCGAGCCGGCGCCCAGCTTCCGATTCAGCGGCCTCAAAACTAAGGGCTCGCTCAAAAATAACTTCACATTTTGATGTGCCGATCCATCCCGCCTGACTGCGTTGCTCGTCGGTTAAATAGCTTGCTATTCGCCCTCCTCGCGTCTTGCCATGCGTGCGCCTCGACTCCTGAAGATGTAAAGTTCTTTCTTCGCGAACCCTGAGAATAAACACCCCTGGCTAATCATCAAGATCAAATATGGCATTAATATCCGACATGATAGCCTTCTCGTCGGTTTCCTTGGCGATGGAAAGCTCCCTGAGCAGAAGCCCCTGGGCGGTATCCAGCATTTTGCGTTCCCCAAAAGAGAGGTCCTTGTCGACCTTCAGCAGATAGAGATCCCGGAGCACTTCAGCGACCTCGTAAACAGAGCCGGTTTTAATTTTTTCCATGTATTCACGGTATCTCCGATTCCATGTCTGATTATCGGCGGGGATATCTCGCTGTTTCATAATCTCGTAAACCCGCGATACTTCCTCCTCATTGATGATATCCCGCAGGCCCACAGACGTGACGTTGTCAATAGGGATCATGATAATCATATTGTTGTCCAGGATCTTCATGATATAGAAATCTTTTTTTTCCCCGGAGATTTCCCGCGTCTCAATGGACTCGATGCACCCCACACCGTGGGCCGGATAGACTGCCAGGTCGCCAACCTTAAACATAATAGACGTTTCCATCATTTTTACACCTACAGCAAGAGTTCGAAGACTATATGATTGATGGACTCGTAAAAAGTACACAAACAGACGGCACAGTAAAAAGCTCCAAATGCAAAGCGCGCGAATCTTGAGGAATGAGGCGTAGTTATCGTGCGTCGCAATGACGAAAGATGAAGCGTAACGCGGCAGTTGTACTCTTTACGAAGCCTTCGTAATTATATATACCACTTTCTGGTGCAACAATCAACCCCTAACCATGTTCCCGCTTTTGCGTAGGATCAGGCAGGCCCATTGGTGGTCTGTTTCCTCCCGGATTAGCCTGAGGCCTTGTTCAGCACAGGCCGCACTCAGAGCCTCAGAGGCAGGCGCCTTGAAACCCGAAAGAATCAGAGCACCATCTTTTTCCATCTTTTTTGACAAAAGGCGGGATAGCCTCGTGAGCGTTGGGTAAGCCAGGTTCGCCACAATGACGGAAAAACACCCCGCCAGCTGTTCCAAGGGGGTCTTTGTGATCATGACTTGGGAACCAAGTCCATTCAGTGAGACATTGTGGGTGGCCTCGGATAGGGCGCATGGATCGATGTCCGTTCCCACCACCTTTTGCACACCCAACAAGGCCAAGGCCAAGGCCAGGACACCGGTGCCCGTTCCCACGTCCAATCCGGTGAGGTGTGAGCGCCCCCGAGGGCAACGATGCTCATCCAAGACAACATCTATAGCTCTCAAGGCCAGGCAGGTGGTGGGATGGGCGCCATTTCCGAAAGCGGCTCCTGATGCCAGATCCATTACCACCTCGCCGGGTTGTGGCTGGTACGCCTTCTCGGGGGGCTTAAGGACGATCCTTTGGGAAATCCGGACCGGTCTGTCAAAGGACCTTTCGAGAAAGCTCGTGCCGTACAGATGCGTGTAGGTGAAGTCCCCAAGCTCGACCAAGTCTCTGATGGCCAGCCGGACTGTTTTTGTCTGGACCCCGGCAGTCCCGGCAATGGCTTTTTCCAGCTCACGGGTGGGTATCTTCCTCCTTGAGTCAAGGACCATCTTGCGGATGAGTTTTTTGACCTTCTTCATCACCAATCCACAACCTGCCGTTGCATGGACCCAAAAGCGCTTCTAAGTCCGTGGCGAATCAAATGAGCCAGGACGGTGGCTTCAGATATGGGGATCGTGTCCGGGGATGGAAGCCTCCCCGCGGCAAGCCACGGGGAATCTTCACCGTAAGGAAGTTTTTCATTTTCAGATTCGCTCGCTAACCCCACCGCAAGCAGCGGGGAATGCGCTCGCTTTCGCGGTTCAAGGGGAGCTAACAAGTTGACATGAAGGAAGAGAAAATTGGCTGACATGACTTGGTAGCATCAAGGATGATAAATTGCCAAAAAAATAAAGCGCCTCAGGCGCCATGACAGGTTTGAAATCGCAACAACCTCGGGTATTGGAGGCGGGTGTTTCTTTACTCCAGGCCCTCGTCTTTCAGAAAGCCTCGATACCAACAGGAGAATTCGTACATCCCTTTGAACCGTTCGTCATCATTGATGATTCCCATACACATCTCCCAGGCCCCCTGGCCGAAGGCGTTGCTGTACCCATCGGCATCACAGGTTCGCAAAAATTCCCCGGCCAACTGAATGGCTGTGCGCCTCGATTTGTCCTTGCGGATGTCAATGGGATCTTTTGGCTCGATGAAGGGATCCCACGTGTCATAGCCGTGCTTCTTGAGGATATGCTTTCGCCGTCTGGGTGACATGCTGTCGAAGATGAACCGCTTTCTCTCTTCATCCTCAGGTGATAGCTTACGCATCTGGCTCTTTCCCGGATTTCATACCGAAGTACGCCTCATCATAGGTCGTCATCAAGGCCGCCGACATTGGGACGAGGCTCATATGCATCCTGGCGTTTTTGGACCCAATTTCCTGAAGCAGGTCTTTGGACAGCTGAAACAGGCGGTCATTCATATTGTCGAGGTTCACCGTGGGATAGGCTGTTCCCTCTTTGAAGCGGGTCTTTTCGCAGATATGGGTCTTGCCGGCAATCGATGTCGGGATACCATAGACCCTGCAGGTGATGGGCCTTTGGGTATAGAGATCACACAGGTCATGATCATTGAGAAACGGACAAGCGACGCGTTCCTGGGCCAAGTGGAACAACACATCTTCAGGCGGCTTACCCTGGTCGATGTACATCTTTTTCAGCTTCTGTTTGATCTGATAGTATTGCCGATCCGCCTTTTCGGCCCGCCTGAGGATGGGACGACGTTCCTTGCGAGCGAGCGATTTGTTGAAATGATAGTTCAGATAGACCGACTCGATAAGGGTGACATCAAACACGGCGTAGCAGCAATCGCAGCAGTGCATCTTACACCGTACACAGTTTGTATGTGTGTCCTGGACTGCTGCAAAGATCTTGTCTGCCTGAGCAACCAGGGCCTCATATTTTTCAAAGGTCTTTGAAAAATTTAACGTCATCATTCCTCACAGGGCTTAAAGCTATATCTTGGATAACAAAACCCATGTGCGCCTGTCAATGATCAATCAGCGCGATAGAATGAATCCGATACGCATCCCAACTATTGACAGGACGGGCGCTTTGCTCTATCCGGAACATACTGATGAGGCAAAAATTTATGATATATCAACTTGAACACCAAGTCACGCAGTTTGGAACCGGTTGGTTTGCACCCCTGCCTGTTGAGGATATCGATTTTGAAGCAGGGCTGGAATACCTCCAGGAACATCCTAACGATGACTTTATGCATCAGTATCTTTTGAACCTGGCAGGGACATTCGGGCCGAACCTGACCGGCCAATTGATAAAAAGTGGCATGGACGATCAGCCTTACCTCCTGGCGCTCATGTACGAGGCCTGCATCTTAAACGACCGACTGCACAGCCTCACAGAAAGGTTCCGTGGGACCGACCTCAGACAGCTCGGAAAATACACGCCCTTGATTTATCTCAACTGGTCCTTGAACGAAGACCGGCAGGAATCCACCTATTGGCTCAAGCTGTTTACCGACAATATCCTCCGCCACAAACAGGCAACGCCTTCAGAGGACCTCGAATTGCCCATCCCCTTTCATCAGGAGGCCATCGATGGGTGGCACAGCAAGGTGGTGCCTGTCACGAGGCTCTTGGGTCAAGGAGAAACCAAAGCCTCCAAAATAGCCGCCATGCATAAATGGAGCCCCGAGGATACGGCCAGAATGGCCATGGAGAGGCTGAAGGCTACTGGCTTAAGAGCCGGACGGGAAATGAGGAATCCGGCCAGCCTGACTCCTCACGCCCTGCAGATCCCATGGGTTCTGGAAGTTGCGGTATCAACAGGAAAGAACCATTGGCAACTGGCGGGCTCTCAGACCAGCTACGGAAAAGGGCTCAACGTGGACCAGGCCAGGGCCTCTTGTTGGATGGAAGTGGTCGAAAGGGTATCGGCTTTTGCCAGTTTTGACGAGGAAAGGGCTCTTCTCTTCAAGGATGACCACGCTCTGATTCGCGGGCGCTATGAAGACCTGAAAAAAGGTTCTCTTGAAGTACTAAACCCCAACGAGGTGCATCTTGAAGTGCCCTATGACAACCAGTCGCTCTATTGGATCGTCGGCACCAGGGTAGACGAACAGGGGGAACATGGCGTCTATGTACCGGCCCAATTGGTTTTTCTCTTCTGCAACCTTGATGAAATCAGCCTGACGACTGGTCAGCCCTCCACGGGGTTGGCCTCGGGCAACACCCTGGAGGAGGCCATGCTCCATGGCTTGCTGGAGATTATTGAACGGGATGCCGAAAAGGTGATGCCGTATACCCCCAAAAGGTGCTTTGTCCTGGAATCCGACGACCCCCCGGTGAAAGACATCTTGGACCGCTGCACAAACCAGGGTCTGCAGGTCCAGTTTTTAGACATCACCACGGAGTTTGGCCTGCCTTGCTACAAAGCCTTTGTTCAGGGTCCCAGCGGAGAAATCCTCAAAGGGTGCGCGGCGCACCTGGATGGCAAGAGGGCGTTGGTTTCGGCCCTTACCGAGGTGCCGTTTCACCCCTCGTGGTTCCAGCCTGTGGCCACAGCCAATGATTTAAGTATCGCCAAACACGAGGAGCTTCCAGATTATTCCTCAGGCGACACCGGCCGGGACCTGAAGCTCTTAGAAAAGCTATTGGTCGCCAACGGCTACCGCCCGATCTATGTCAACCTGACCAG
The DNA here is from genome assembly GCA_964502635.1 of uncultured Desulfobacterales bacterium. Taxonomy (GTDB): domain Bacteria; phylum Desulfobacterota; class Desulfobacteria; order Desulfobacterales. Next base: position 10,653 of record CAZCXI010000010.1, on the reverse strand, counting down.
AAGCGATTTGGACATCCCGGTGGTCAAGGCCCTGATACCCGGCCTTGAGATCTTTGCCGAATTCGACCAATTCTCCGGCCTGCACCTCCGTCAATTTTGCCATTACCTCGAGATTCAAAACTAAGTCCTCTGCGTGTAGATGACACGCCCGGTCACCAGTCATATTCAATCCCCCGCATACCCCCGGCGCAAAAAACTTGACAACCTGACGTTAAGCGCATAGATTTGTTTTAAGTATATACTCATAAACAAGATGAGACTCGGTGCGCCCTCAAATCCCGACTTATCGGGACATTTTTTGACGCTGAATATCTCAAGTGCCTGTCTTCCAGAATGCTCAATATCGTTCACAAAAGACTTTCTACGAGTTCATCAATCTTGAACCGAAAAAGCGAGCGCATTCCCCGTAGCTTGCTGCGGGGTTAGCGGGCGTATCTAAAACAGTCAGCGTTCCTTACGGTCGAAGATTCCCTGTAGCTTGCTACAGGGAGCTTCAAATGAAACATAAAGAGGTCAGGCTTATGAACGGTGCCGGCAAAGGCTCAGACGGGCCCAGGGGGAGTGCCGAACCTGTTGGTGACGTCATGTTCTATAGATTAGTTATTGACAGCCTTCCCGCAGCAGTTCTCACGGTCAAGGCAGATTTCAAGATCACCGGTTTTAATCCCTGTGCCGAAAGAGTGACCGGATATACGGAGGCGGAGGTTATGGGCCGTTTTTGTGGCGATATCCTCCAATGCGGGATGTGCCGTGTCCATTGCCCTTTGAGGACCGCCGTGACAGGCCAAAAACCCGTGTCTCTCGTGGAAACAACGATTCGCAACAAATGGGGGGAAACGATTCCGGTCAGGATGAACACGGCGGGATTGTTTGATGACGATGGCCACCTGATCGGCGGCGTGGAGTCCTTTCAGGACATTTCTCGCCTAAGAGATCTGGAGCGCGAGAGGGACAATCTCATTTCCATGTTCGCTCATGATATGAAGTCCTCTCTTACTGTTATCGGAGGCTATGCGCGCAGACTCTTAAAAAAGCTAAGAGATATTGAGGAAGAAAAAGAAGAAGGATATCTTAACACGATCAAGAATGAATCGGACAAGCTTGAAATGCTGATCCATGACTTTTTAGAGTTCTCCCGGCTTCAAACAGGGAAACTAAGATTAAATCGTGCAGCCACCGCAGTGGACAAAGAGCTCATGGAGGTCTTGGACTCCTACCAGCTCAGGGCAACAGAATCCGGAATCCATCTCAAGTTCCAAGATGATGAAGCCCTTCCCGTCATCGATGCTGATGCCCAGAGCTTACGCAGAGTATTCACCAATCTTCTTGACAATGCTTTGAAGTTTACCAACGCAAAGGGCACGATCACGGTATCAACGCAGGAAACACCTGACGACATTATCGTCACGGTGAAAGACGAAGGCATTGGCATCCCTCCGGATGAATTGCCATATATTTTTGATGCCTTCCATCGAGGGCGGGGGGCCAAGGAGAAAAGGGGCTTCGGCCTGGGATTAGCGGGAGTAAAGACCATCGTTGAAGCTCACGGTGGTCGTGTCCGAGTGGCCAGCGAAACGGGCAAGGGCTCCACGTTTACGGTCATGTTGCCCAAGGCTTCGAAGTCCGAGGATGGCCCATGATAATGCGCTCGCTTCCGCAGTTGAAAATGCAAAAGGCCTTTTTCGAATCGATAAGGTATGTCTTGGGTGGGGCCACCTGAGCTCAGGCTATCCTCTCGGCAACCGGCTGGCAGCTAGGTTCTGGAGACAGGAACATAATCAAAGCCGCCACCGGCCTGGGTGGCGGCATCGGCCACGAGGGAGACACCTGTGGGAGCCTCACCGGAGGCGTCTTGGCTCTGGGCCTTTACGATCGCGATGATGACTACGACCGTTTATGCCGCAGCTGTGTGGCGTATTACCGTGGCTTTGTCAGGCGTTTTGGCAGCAGCAAATGCCGGGATATTACCGGCGTCAAATTTAAGGAAGGCTACGACGTCAGGCGTTTTTTCGTTAAAGGCATCAAATGCCTGAAAGTGGTGTACACGTCCATAGAGTCTGTCTTTGATATGATGGGAACACCTACCGGCAGACTCGCTTCAAAACATATATATCGAATTCAGCCTCCTTTCCGCACAGATCAGTTTCAGTGTGCCGGGGCTGTCCTGTCACGCATTGAACGCCGCCTTGATCCTGGTCTGAGTCTACTTCTAAAGGCGACGCGAGGATTTACCGGGGGGATAGGGTTTCAGGGCGATGTGTGTGGTGCGCTGATGGGTGGCGTTTTAGCGCTTGGCGTGGCGTATGGAAGCGAACTGGAAAGGACACATCCCGCCACGCTTTTTAAGGCCGGGCTGATGGCCATGAAAGAAGGGGGCAGGGTTTTTGACGATGAACATCTTCATCCGTCCTTTAGAACCAGCCTGCGTGTGGGCAGGCTTTATAGAAAATTCGTATCACAATTCGGCAGTGCAAATTGTACTGCTATCTTGGGTCAAGCCCGGCGGCAGAAAAACAGGGACTTTTGTGACCAAGTTGCTGAGGGATGTGCTCAATTAGCACTGAGCATGATAGAGGCCCAGCCCTAAGGCAGTGAAGACGGAAAGAGACCCAAAAGAAGATATTAGAGAGGCGGTTTATGATCTTATTTGGCAGACCGCTCATCTCTATAAGGATGCGCCCGGGGGAAAGCTGGCATGTCCACAGCGGTCTAAATTGGAAAGATACGTGGACAGCAAGATGATGATGTTTGATTTTATGTTAGAGGACACGAAGAAAAAATCAGAATTCAAAGAAGTTATTGAGAACTTCTTGAAAGATCTGGAAGACAATTTTCACGCATTCGTACATGAGGACGGAAAATCCCTTTCATTTTATCGACAGAGAAAAAGGAATTTGCTTGACGCAATTTCAAAACACATCCGTATTCAATAAAGGAAGGGCCCGGGACCGGCGTTGAGCGGCCTGGTATCGTGTCGGGATCTATGGAATCCAGTGAAAAAATTGGGGCCTACTCCATTGGAGTCAACCTCATTCTCGTAGGGATCAAGGGCCTCCTGGGATTCCTGTCGGGGTCGGTAGCCCTTCTTGCAGATGCCATCCATTCTTCCACAGACGTCATTTCATCCATGACGGTGTTTGCCGGCATAAAAATTTCCAAGAGGAAGTCGAAGAACTTTCCTTACGGGCTTTATAAGGTGGAGAACTTTGTTTCCCTGCTTTCCTCCATATTCATATTTCTGGCCGGTTACGAGATTATACACACTGCTTTTTTTGAAGAGGCGTCCCTCAAGACGGAGTATCTTCCCCACGCTATGGCCGGGGTTCTCCTAACCGTGGCTATCACTTTTGTCTTTTCCCGCTATGAATTGAGGCAGGGGAGGAAGATCGGCTCCCCGAGCCTTATCGCCGACGCCCAGCACATTCGGACAGATATGCTCTCTTCTGCCGTTATCCTCGCCGGCCTGATAGGCGGGTGGTTCGGCTTGAATCTGGATAGGATCGCGGCCGTTGTGGTCGTCTTTCTGGTGATTAAGGCGGCTTTTGGGATTCTCGTGGATGCGGTTCGGGTGCTCCTGGACGCCTCGATAGATTTTGAGACCATGGACCGCGTCAGGGCAATCATTGTGAAGGATCCGCGAGTGGTCTCAATCAACGGGCTCTGGGGAAGAAACTCCGGCCCTTTCAAGTTCATGGAAGCTGATATCGTTACCACGAGTAAGGACCTGGAGAGGGCCCATGCTGTGGGCCGCAGGATCGAGAAGGAGATCAGAAGGCAGGTCTCAAACGTAGATCATGTCTTGATTCACTATGAACCACAGACAAAGGAGACCCTCACCTCCGCAGTGCCGCTGAATGAAGAAAAGGGACGGCTTGCGGAACACTTTGGAGACGCTCCTTATTTTTATCTGATTACCGTTCGGGTGAAAGACGGTGCTGTCCTGTCAGAGGTGTATCACCGCAACCCCTTTGCAGGGGAGGAAAAAGGAAAGGGAATCAAGGTGAGTCAGTGGTTGGTTGAACAGGGCGTCGACGTTGTCTATTCGCCGAAGGGCTTCGAAGGCAAGGGCCCGGGCTATGTCTTTTCGGATGCCGGCGTAGAGGTCATGGTCACACAGGACCGTCTGGCAGACATCCTGGGTGGTCTGATGAAATAGGCTGTAACACTTTAGCTCTTTGTAACGCGGGTCGCGCAAGCGGCAATCTGACTTCGCAAAGAGTGTTTATCTAAAGGAGACCTGCATGAGCCAGACAAAAATCACTGTTTTGTGCGAAAACACGGCGGGCAGGCCCATGGGACTGACCGGAGAGCACGGCTTTGCCTGCCTCATTGAAAAAGAGGGGCTAAAGATCCTCTTCGATACGGGTCAGGGGATGTCCCTGGCCAATAACGCCCACGTTCTGCAAATCAATCTTGCAGACATCAAAACCGTTATTCTGAGTCACGGCCATTACGATCATACCGGAGGACTGCCGGCCGTCCTCTATCCTCCCCGGGGGGTGGAGGTCATCGCCCATCCGGATATTTTCACTAACAAGTATGCCGAACTCGATACAGCCGGCGGCAAGGAGAAGGTTTTCATCGGCATCAAATACTCTCAAGCCTATCTGGAGGGGGCGCTTCAGGCCCGGTTCAAGTTGATCCGAAATTTTTCTGAAATCATGCCGGGCATCTACTTTTCGGGGGAAGTGCCCAGAGAGACCAATTTTGAGCACCCCGACAAGAGGCTCAAGGTGGATCACGGCGGCAAGATCACCAGCGACCCCCTGCTGGACGACATCAGCCTCCTGGTCGAAACAGACCATGGGCCCGTGATTCTGCTTGGATGTGCCCATGCAGGGATGGTCAACGTCATGAATCATTTCTCGGCCAAAACCGGACACAAGGAGTTTCGCGCCGTGATCGGGGGCACGCATCTGGGCTTTATGACCGGTCCCGGACAGCAGCTGGAAAGGTCCATGGATGCCTTGGATGACTACAAGGTGGACCTCATTGGCGTCTCGCACTGTACCGGGCAACGAGCTGCGGCGGTCTGCTACAATAGATTTAAAGACCGGTTCGCCTTTGCCTGCGCCGGTTGGAGCAAAGCCTTTTAGGCCGACAGGGCCTATTTTTTTTCTTGACAAAATACCGACCGGCACTTATTTTAGTTCTTAGCATATACTCATAATGGAGCTGTAATGGTCCGTCCACAGAAAAGTCGCCTTGTAAAGATCGACCCTAAAATAAATTACTTCAAGCCGCGCGGGGTGCCCATGGTCGACCTGGCACAGGTGCAACTGACCGTAGATGAACTCGAAGCGTTAAGGCTGGCTGATTTTCTGGCCGTGTCCCATGAAGAGGCAGGTAAAGAGATGGGGGTATCCAGGGCGACCTTCGGGCGCATTGTTGAACGGGCCCGCAAGATTGTGGCAGACGCCTTGCTCCACGGCAAGGCAATCAATGTGGAAGGAGGAAACTACAAAAGAGTGGACCCGACGGCAAACCGGGTCTTCTTGTGCCACGATTGCCAGTGTCGCTGGGAGGAGCCACCTGGCACAGGCCGGCCCAAGAAATGCCCGTCATGCGGGAGTGAAGCGTTTGAGCGTGTCAGCGCAAAAGGCAGAGTGAGACCGTGAGTCCTGTCAAGGGGTGGTCAGGAAAACGCTTCGGAACGATTAAACCTAGTGCGAGGAAAGGAGGCAACTAATGGCAAAACTAACCCAGGATATGAAGGATGTCATGGAAAAGGCCAGGGGCTATGCCCTAGCCACCTGTACCAAGGACGGCCTGCCCAACGTGGTTCCCGTGCATTTCGTCAAGATCCTTTCTGACGACGAGATCATGGTGGCTGATATCTTTATGAAAAAGACCTTCGAAAATATTCAACAGAACCCGGCAATAGCCATCTCCGTATGGGATTGGGACGCCAAACCCCGCAGAGGGTATCAATTTAAGGGAGCCCCCAGGATTGAAACATCAGGTAAGATGTTTGATATGGCTGTCGAGATGGTCAAGGCAGAAAAACCTGATCTCACAGCCAAGTCGGCGGTTGTCGTAAGAATCACAGACATTTTTGTCACCAGTCCTGGGCCTAATGCCGGCAAGAACGTGGAAGAGGTTGAACCGTAAAAGCGAGCGCATTCCCCGTAGATTGCTGCGGGGTTAGCGAGCGTATCTAAAAAGGTCAGCGTTCCTTACGGTCGAAGATTCCCTGAAGCTTGCTACAGGGAGCTTCAATAGGAACAGTTACAGGAGAAACCCACCTATGAAGATAGCCATTTCATCAACAGGACCGGATCTTGAGTCAGAGGTGGACCCCAGATTCGGTAGGTGCCAATATTTCATGATTGTGGATTTGAACGACATGAGCTTCGAGGCCGTGCCCAATGGCAACCTCGCCCAAGGCAGCGGAGTAGGGATACAATCTGCCAAGGTGGTAGCAGATAAAGGAGCCGAGGCAGTGCTCACAGGCAACGTCGGCCCTAATGCCCACCAGGTCCTGGCGGCAGCGGGTCTTAAGGTGGTTACCGGCGTATCAGGCCTCGTGCGCGAGGCAGCCCAACAGTACAAAAACGGGCAATTACGTACAGCCGAACAACCAAATGTTGAGAATCACTTTGGTCTTCAGGCCGGGTCCGACCGCGCCACCTCCGCCCCGTCCTGGCAGTCATCTCAGGCCGCGATTGCCACGGGCAGCCGTATGGGTATGGGACGCGGGATGGGTGGCGGCCGCTGCATGGGTGGCGGCCGGGGGACGGGACGTGGCATGAGACGTAGTGTGAACATCCCGCCTTCCAGGGCGCCCCAAGGTGAAGTCACCAACGAACAAGAACTCGCCTATCTCAAGGACGATGCGGAGGCGTTGCGCGAGCAAATGGAAAGAATCGAAAGGCGAATCAAAGACCTGGAGAGCGAAAAACCATAATCAGCTTACCCCGTTTGAAGAGAGTCAAAAAAGACGGTTTCGTAATAAGTGAAACTCCCCGACCAAAGGTCGGGGCTTGCGGGAAGCAGGCCGGTCAATTTGGCTCACGCTGTGAGCAAAACACTTTTTGCGAGCTTGCCGAACACTAAGGAGGAAACTGCAATGCCAAGAGGAGACGGAACAGGCCCAAGGGGCCAGGGCCCTGGAACGGGCAGAGGAATGGGCCAAGGTGGTGGTGGACGCGGTGGGGGCGGCGGCTTTGGCGCAGGCCCTGGCGGATACTGCGTTTGCCCCAGCTGTGGTGAAAGAGTGCCCCACCAGCTGGGAAGTCCTTGCTTTGAGCAGAAATGCCCCAAGTGCGGGGCGGCCATGACACGGGGATAGCCCAGCATGGTGATTTGCATCGCCAGTGGAAAGGGGGGCACGGGCAAGACCACGATTGCCACCAATCTGGCCGTGTCGCTGAACGGCCCGGTACAGTTGTTGGACTGCGATGTGGAAGAACCCAATGCCCACCTGTTCATGAATCCTCGGTTCAACCACACCGAGCCGGTCACCATACCTGTGCCCGAAGTCGATCTGGAAAAGTGCGATTTTTGCGGGAAATGCGGCGAGATCTGTCAGTTCAGTGCCATCACGGTGATTGGTCAAAAAGTCCTCACCTTCCCGGAGCTGTGTCACAGTTGCAAGGGGTGTATGATGGTCTGCCCAAAGGATGCCATCAGTGAAAAGGCGCGGGAACTCGGGGTGCTGGAAGCCGGGGCATCCGGCCCGGTCGAGTTTGTTCACGGCCGTTTGCGGATCGGTGAAGCCATGTCGCCGCCGGTTATTGACCGGGTCAAGGAGCGAATCGACCCCGAAAAGATTGCCATTATCGATGCGCCGCCCGGGACATCCTGCCCGGTGATCGTCGCCCTCAAAGGTTCGGACTTTGCTGTGTTGGTGACCGAGCCGACCCCCTTTGGTCTCAATGACCTAAAGCTGGCTGTAGCGGCCGTGCGCATTCTGGAGATTCCCATTGGCATCATCATCAACCGGTGCGACGTGGGAGACGATCAGGTCGCCACCTATGCCAAAGAAGAGGGCATACCTGTCTTGATGGAGATCCCCAATGACCGGAAGATTGCCGAGGCCTATTCCCGTGGGGTGATGATGGTGGATGTGGTGCCGGAAATGAAGGACCGGTTTCAAGCGGTCTATGAAAGAATAACAGAATTGGTTGAATGAAAGAACTCACCATCATCAGTGGCAAAGGCGGCACGGGAAAGACCAGCGTGGTCGCCTCGTTTGCGGCCCTTGCCCAGAATAAGGTCCTGGCTGACGCGGACGTGGATGCAGCCGACCTCCACTTGATCCTTGCCCCGGAAATAAGGCATGAAGAAGATTTCAGGGGTGGGCGAACCGCCCGGATAGACCCGGAAAGATGCACCGAGTGCGGGGAATGCCTGGACAGGTGTCAGTTCAATGCCATCAGCCCCGAGTTTGTCGTGAACAAGATTGACTGTGAGGGCTGCGGTGTATGTGTGTACTTCTGTCCGGTCGAGGCCATTGATTTTCCAGAAAACATATGCGGCAGGTGGTATATTTCGGAGACCCGGTTCGGGCCCCTGGTCCATGCCAGGCTGGGCATTGCAGAAGAGAATTCGGGTCTCCTGGTAAGCCTGGTCAGAAACCAGGCCAAGGTGCTCGCCGAAGAGCGAGGGCTGGATACCATCATCGTGGACGGCCCCCCGGGCATAGGGTGCCCGGTCATCTCCTCCATTACCGGGACCGATGCCGTCTTGATCGTGACCGAACCCACGGTTTCGGGCCTCCATGATCTTGAGCGGGTCGGAGGCCTGGCCGATCATTTTAAGATACCGACGCTCGCCTGTATCAACAAATTCGACCTGAATGAGGCGATGTCTGACCGGATTGCCGACTTTTGTGCAGGGCACCGAATCGATTTGGTGGGCCGTATCCCCTATGATACATTGGTCACCCGCGCCATGGTGGCCGGTCAGAGTATTGTGGAATTTTCAGACGGCGGGGTATCTGAGGCTATCTGGCAGATCTGGCGCCGCGTTGAGGACTTTCTAAGAGATAAGGCCTGAGTCGATGAGCGGCGAACATTATGTCTATGGGCCTGTGCCCTCAAGAAGACTGGGACGGTCCCTGGGTGTCGATCTGGTCCCCTACAAGGTCTGTTCATACGACTGCATTTACTGTCAGCTCGGGCGAACCAAAGAAAAAACAATCTTGCGAAAGCCCTATATACCGGTGGAAAGCATCCTGGACCAGTTACGTCAAAAACTCGAAGAGGGCGTATCTGCAGACTACATTACGCTGGCAGGTTCAGGAGAACCCACTTTAAACAGTGAAATCGGACGGTTGATTCACGATATCAAGAAAAAAACGCAGATCCCGGTGGCCGTGTTGACCAACGGTTCCCTCCTGTCAGACAGCCGGGTCCGTGAGGCCATCATGGAGGCTGATGTGGTCCTGCCTTCTTTAGACGCCCATGACCAGGCCGGCTTTGAAGCCGTCAATCGACCCCATCCTGAGATCTCCTTTGACACCATGGTAGAAGGACTCATGGCCTTTCGGAAGGCATATCCGGGCGAGATATGGCTTGAGGTCTTTATCCTGGACGGTATCAACGCTACCGAGACCGACGCCGTGCAATTCAAACACTGGATCGAAAGGGTGAATCCTCAGAAGGTGCACGTGAACACGGCAGTTCGTCCGTCAGCCGAGGCCTACGCACGGCAGGTCTCCCCAGAAGAGATGGCCGGGTTTTGCAAGGTGCTGGGCAAGCGGGCCGAAGTGATTGCCCCGTTTAAGACTTCCCAAGGGCATGAGAGGCGGGCTAATGTTGAGGAAGACCTGTTAAACCTCCTTGCGAGGCGTCCTTGCACCCTGGATGACATTGCTTCCGGGTTGCGGGTACACAGAAACGAAATCTTGAAATACATAGAGCCCTTGATCAAAGCCCGCAGGATTGGCACCGTGAAGAAGGGCTCTGAGGTTTACTATCGACCCGACGACCTTCGATGACGCTCAGAGACAACATAGAACAGGCCTTAAGAGGGGTGATTGATCCCGGCACCAAGCTTGACATCATGCGTATGAAACTGGTCAGAGACCTTTCGGTGGACCAGGACGGTACTGTCAGTCTGACATTTCGCCCGTCCTCTCCGGTTTGCCCCATGGCCTTCAAACTGGGGTACGACATTCAGAAAGCCGTGCAAGAGACAGAGGGTGTCAAGGAGGTCGAGGTAAAGGTGGCGGGATACGACCGGGCGGATGAGCTTATGCAGGTATTGAAAGAAGCGGAGAATCATTAAAGATGACGGCTTCGTAAAAATTCCAACTGCGGCGTTACGCTTCATCTTTCGTCATTGCGACGTACAATAAGTACGCCTCTCTCCTCAAGATTCGCGCGCCTTGCATGTGGAGCTTTTTACTGTGCCGTCTCTTTTGGCACTTTTTTCGAGTCTGTCATTAAAGGGAGGTTAGTCATGCCCATTTATGAATATGAGTGCTCAGATTGTGGCCGCACCTTTGAAAAATTGCAGTCCTTAGAGGAAAGAATTGCTTTTTGTCCGGCATGCGGCAAGGAGGCCCAAAAGGTCATGAGTGCCTCTGTGGGTTACATCATGAAGGGAGGCAACCATCACGGTGGTGGCCGCGACGCCAGAGAGCCCGGTCTCTGCTGCGGACAAACCTCGCCGTGTGAGCATCCCAAGCGCTGTTGCACGAAGTGA
>CAZCXI010000009.1:0-49667 GCA_964502635.1 uncultured Desulfobacterales bacterium | reverse complement strand
GTGGTGGAAAACTTGACCGGCCTGCTCCCCGCAAGCCCCGTCCGGAAGGGCGGGGAGGCTTCACAGATTCATAAAATCGACTTTTCACGAAATCATCAAACTTAAAAAAATTATAACAGCATCCCTCCATTCAGTCAATACGCTTGCAAGAGCCTTGTTTTTTGCACCCAACAGACGATACCGCTTTTCTAGTCCGGCTGGCTGACACCGAGCCGCTGTATTTTGCGCCTCAGGGTATTCTTGTCGATCCCGAGTTCTCTGGCCGTCGCCATTTTTTTCCACTTGTTTCTTTCAAGGGCCTCCTCAATGGCACGTTTTTCAACCTCCCTAAGGGTTAGGCCGGTGGTAACAATCATGGATCTCTTCTCCGGCACAATGTGCGTGGGCAGGTGTCTCAGATGAATCAGCTCTCCCCGGCACACGACAAAGGCATGCTCTATGGCATTTTCGAGTTCGCGCACATTGCCGGGCCAATCGTGCAGCATCAATGCGGCCATGGTCCCATGGGACACCCCCATGATCTGTTTGCCTGTCAGGTGATTGAAACGCTCCACAAAATGACCAACGAGAAGAGGAATGTCCTCTTTTCGTTGCAACAGTGGTGGCAAAGACATCCTGACCACATTGATTCGGTAATACAAGTCACTCCGGAACCTGCCTTCTTGCACCAGCTGTTCCAGGTTTCTGTGGGTAGCCGTGATCACCCTGGCATTGGTCCCAACCGCCTTGATGGAACCCAAGGGCTCATATACCTTCTGTTCCAAGACACGAAGGAGCCGGATTTGAACGGGCAAGGTAACATCCCCGATTTCATCCAAAAAAATGGTGCCCTCCTGGGCCAAAGCAAATCGGCCTGGCTTGTCTTTTTTGGCATCCGTAAATGCCCCTGCCTTGTATCCAAAGAGTTCCGACCCACACAGGGTCTCCGGCAGGGCGCCGCAGTTGACAGCGACAAAAGGCCCTTTTTTTCTGGGGCTGTGGTTATGAATGGCCCTGGCAAAGATCTCTTTGCCTGTGCCGGTCGCCCCTTCGATGAACACCGTACTATGACTGTCGGCAATCTGTGGGAGGCGCGCGAAAAGTTCAAGCATCTTGTGGTTCTTGCTAACAATATCACCAAAGGAATGCTGTTTTTGAAGCTCCTTGCGAAGGCCATGCACGATAGTCAAATCGCGGAAGGTTTCCACGCCGCCAATCACGTTCCCGGCCTCGTCTCGTAACAAGGTGGTCGTCACACTGACTGGAATACGCCTGCCATCCGCGCGAACGATATAAATCGGCATATTTCTAATAGGCTTCCCACTCACCATGGTCTGCCGCAGCACACAACCCGTCTCACACACATTGGCCCTGAACACCTCATGACATAGCTGACCCACGGCCTCGTCCCGGGTGATACCAGTGATCTCCTCGGCAGCCCTGTTGAAGGACATAACACGCCATTGCAGATCAACGGTGAAAACGCCGTCTGCAATACTATCCAGAATGATCTGATGATGGGCACTGACCAGCGGACTGACCTGGCCCATCCCATTGCCTGGTTGCATGGATTTTAGGAAAACGCTGATAACGCCTGACGCATTCGCAAAAGATTTCTCACGACATTGCCACGCATGGCCGAGATGTATGGTTTTGTTTAACAGCAAAAGAGCCACGGTGTCAATAGTGCTGGTTCAAATTGTTCCTTTGTCGCCTTGATGGTGCATTTTGTTTCCCCTGGAATCCGCAAGCGCCCTTGACAGCAGGCTCTCCACACATCTGGATATTCTGTTTTTTCAAAGAGTTATGCCATGGTATCGCCATTGCTCCGATAGTTGGCATAGGTATTGCCAAGTATGCATCTAAGCCTTGCTCTGATGTTGCGCGCGAGGCCTGCAAAGTCCCCCCGGTGTCTCGTAGTGTACTTTTCGAGGGCTGAAACACGTTCCCCGCAGAGGACGAACACCATAGGCGATAGCGAGAAGGCATTATGAGACACCCATTCTCCTTGGAAAGGACCGGCAAGGGCTTCTGTCGCCATGGCCAAAGTTGCGATACCAACATTTCGGGCGCGGGTTGCACCGGTTTTTGACACCTGCCTCCTAGTCTCCGTATTTCACATTGAGCATGACCGTCATACCGAAACAACCGAACTCCACCTCGCGACACTTCCGCCTGCCGAGCGGGTAGCCACCCTCAAAGGAGCAGGCGTTACGACCTTGATCTGTGGCGGCATTACCGGGGCCCTGGATAAGCTGCTTGAAGGTTCAGGCATCTCTGTTATTAGAGGCGTTGCCGGGGAAGTTGAAGAAGTGCTTCGTGCCTTTATGTCCGACCGGCTTGATGAGCGGCGATTTTGCATGCCGGGCCACACGGGTGAACATGGTACAGCCCATGGTGGCGTTTAGGTGCTTCCCCACCTTTTTCAAAAATGGTTTGACAATACCTTCGGCGGGTATATCTTAATATTATGAGTATATACCTATAACGGTAATCGTTGCTTGGAAGATGCAGATGTCTATCCTGGCGTCGCGAAAGGAGGACAGCGATGAAACAAGGTGAAAAATTAGTGATTATCGGCCGGGGTGGTACGGGCGGGCCTGCTGCCATGCTCAGCAGGAAGCTGATGCCGGAAGTGGATGTGACCGTCATTAGTGAGGAAGACAGATTTATCGTAAGGTGAGCCCTCCCCCATGTGGTGGCCGGTCTGGCCACGGCGGATTCCATCACAAACCCGGACGAGATGTTTGCCAAGGCGCGGATCAACTTGATCAAGGCCCGGGCAACCCATGTGGACACTCATCAGAAGATTGTGGAATTGTCGGACGGGCGTGAGATCCCCTATGACAAGATGATACTGGCGGTAGGGGGAAGCGCGGTGGTTCCGATGCTTGGAGGGCATGATCTCGACGGGGTGTTTACGCTGAGGCAGGTACCGGACGCGGAAAAAATAAGGGCCTTCCTGCAAGAGCGCAAACCAAAGAGGCTGGTATTCATAGGAGCCGGTTTCATCAGTCTTGAGATGGCCACCCTCCTTTCGGCCTCGGGGCCGGATGACTATGACATAACGGTGGTGGGACGTCGTGCCCACCCGCTGCCGTTTATGTTGGATACCGAGCTGGCGGTCAAAGTAGAGGAATATCTTGTTGAAAAAGGCCTCAGCATGAAGATGGGTGCGGAAGTGACGAGGATTGTGGGCCGAGACGGCCGCGTGTCAGCGGTGGCGCTTGCCGGTGGGCAAAGCCTTGATGCGGACATGGTCATCCTTTCCGTAGGCGCCAGGGCCAATCTGGAACTGGCAAAGGATATGGGATTGGACATAGGGAGGTTTGGTGTCAAGGTCAACAAGTACCTGGAAACCTCAAACCCTGACATCCTGGCGGCAGGAGACTGTGTTGAGAAAGAGCATTTTATCACAAAGAAAGCGGTCCCGGGCCAAATTCGCGGGCCGGCCGTCATACAGGGCAGGCTTGCGGCCAAGAGACTGGCAGGCTATGAGATTGAATTTCCGGGTGTGCTCATGAGCATGGCGGTCAAGCTGTTTGACAAGACCTTTGCGGCAACGGGCCTGACCGAAGTCCAGGCCCAGGACACCGAGGGCATTGAAACCGTGAGTGCCACGGTCGTTTCGAGGAGCAAGCACGGCATGATCCGAGGGGCCAAGCCCTGGACGATCAAGCTTGTCTTTGACAAGGAGACTCAAAAGCTCATCGGCGGCCAGATCATCAGTGACGCGCAGGCTCCGGCAAAGGAAATCGACACGGTCAGCGCCCTGATCCTGGGCGGAAAGACTATCGCGGATTTGACCACCTTCACATGTGCGGGCCACCCGGATTGTTCCTCCGAGCCGAGCCTTGAACCCATTGCCATTGCTGCGGAGCAGTGTTTGCAGAAGTTGAAATAAAGTTGAAATAATAGAAGCAGCCCAGCCTCCGGCGCCAACCGCGGCGGGACCGAAAGCGGAGCCTATCCAAAGACAGGTTTGATCTTTCCGAAACCGTATCCAGCGGTGCGGGCCACGGCTCTTTTTTGTTTCCAATCATCCTCTTGAATGATGCCCAGTCTTTCCTCCCGTTGAAAAACCGACAAAGGAGGTGCTGTCGCAGAGGTACTGTGGCATTTGAGGGGACAAAAGGGCGTTGATCTATATAATGATTGCAATGATCAGGTCGTTCAGATAGGAACACTGTTGATTACCGCCATGACAGCCATAAGGTGCAATAACGCTTACAATGACTCATCATTGATGGTGTGACATTGGAACAACCTGTGATTGAAGTCGTTTTTCTGGGTGTTGGCGAGGCATTTGACGAACAGTTTCCTAACACCTCTATGCTGATTCGTTGCAAGACAGGGGCTTCGCCTGTTACACTACTACTCGATTGCGGCTTTACGACTCCTCCCCAGTTCTGGAAAGAGGTGCCGGAAGCTGACACGCTGGATGGCATCTGGATTTCCCATTTTCACGGCGACCATTACTTTGGCCTTCCTTCATTGCTCGTTCGATTTTGGGAAGAAGGGCGCACCAAGGTTTTAACGCTTTTGGGGCAGAAAGGCATTGGGGCTGTGGCCCGCCAATGTCTTGATCTGGCCTATCCCGGCTTCTATGAAAGGTTAGAATTTCCCGTCAGGTTTGTGGAGGTGGAGCCAGGCAAAGAGGTACAGGTTTTCGGCATGACTTTTCGCTCTGCCGAAAACGCTCATCCCCAAAGAGACCTGGCCCTCAGAATAGACGCCCGGCAAACAGCCGTCTACTACAGTGGGGATGGCAGGCCCACACCTGAAAGCATCGCCCTGGCCAAAGGGAGCCGGCTGGTTATCCACGAGGCTTTCCACGCGGAAGGCGACGTCCCCGGACACGGTACCGTTGCGGGCGCCATTGATATGGCTAAAAGATCCGGGGCATCCCATCTTGCGCTGGTCCATATTCAAAGGAAGGTGCGAAGCCAGGTGATGGATAGGATACAGGAATTTGAAGAGTCGGCAGGCTCATTGAGCCTGATCGTTCCAGAGCCTGGTGATAGGATCACGCTTTACCCCCACGTTACCTAAACAACACGCCGATGACACTCCCCGGACTCTTCACAAGCAACCGATTGGAGATCCTGGCTGACGCGTTGGCCGAGGTTCTCAGTACGCCTCCGGCATCGCCGCTGGCTGAAGAGATTATTCTTGTCCAGAGCAAAGGCATGGAGCACTGGGTATCCGAAGAACTTGCCAGGCGCCACGGCATCTGTGCAAACTGCAGGTTTCCCTTCCCCAACGCCTTCGTCTACGAAATTTTTCGAAAGGTCTTTGAAGATCTTCCTGAACGCTCCCCCTTCGATCCAGCAATGATGACCTGGAAGATCATGAAGCGCCTCCCGTCGTGCGTGACAAAGCCGGGCTTTGAGAGCCTCAGGCGCTACCTTGGTGATGGAGGAAGGGATCTGAAATGTCTCCAGCTTTCTGAGCGCATTGCAGACACCTTTGATCAATACCTGCTTTTTCGTCCGGAAATGATGCTCTCATGGGAACAAAACCAGGAAGACCACTGGCAGGCGGTCCTCTGGAGGGAACTGGTTAAAGGTGATGAAAGAGGGCATCGGGCCGGACTGAGGAAGACTTTTCTTCAAGCGATTGAAGAATCTTCCGCTGCCATAGAGGGCTTGCCCGAGAGGATTTCGATCTTCGGGATCTCTTCTCTTCCTCGGTTTCACATGGAGGTCCTGGCCGGCCTGTCGCGCCTTACCCGGGTGAACCTTTTTCTGATGAATCCCTGCAAGGAATACTGGGGTGATATTGTCTCTGACTGGGAGGTGAAAAGAACCATGGACAGAGAGGGTGGGGAAGATCTGACCCCGGAAGCGCTCCACCTTGAAAAAGGGAACAGCCTCCTGGCGTCCATGGGAAAGCTCGGCAGGGATTTCTTTGATTTGTTCCATGAGTTCCATTGCGAGGAAATGGCATCCTTCCAGGACCCCGGCGAGGACAGACTGCTTTCGTGCCTGCAATCCGACATTTTAAACCTCCGAGACAGGAATCAGATCTCGGATGGAAGGCGCCTTATTGCGCACCATGATACTTCGGTCCAGATCCACTCATGCCACAGTGCCATGCGGGAGATCGAGGTGCTGCATGACCGGCTTCTTGACATGTTCGAAAAGAATCCGCGCCTGTTGCCAAAGGATGTCCTGGTGATGATGCCGGATATTGAAACCTATGCCCCTTACATCCAGGCGGTATTCGATGTCCAGGCTGATGATGCCAGGAGGTTTCCTTTCACGATAGCAGATCGCGGTGTGAGGAAAGAAAGCCAGATTATCGATGCGTTCCTGGCGGTGCTGGATCTATACGGAAGCCGCTTTGGCGCCTCACAGGTCCTCTCGATCCTGGAATCGCCGGCCGTGCGGCGCAAGCTCGGTTTGTCAGACACCGACCTCGCACTGATTCAAGGATGGGTCAAGGAGACACGGATAAGATGGGGCATGGATGGGCAAAGCCGCGGTCAACTCGGCCTTCCCGCCTTTTCGGAAAACACCTGGCGGGCCGGCCTGGAAAGACTCCTCTTGGGCTATGCCATGGCCGGGCAGGACGAAAACATGTTCGGTGGCGTCCTGCCGTACGATCATATTGAGGGCGGTGAGGCCCAGGTATTGGGGGTGTTTCTTGAATTTTTCGAGCAACTTTATGCCCAGGTCGTGTCCCTCAGTCAACCGCAGACCTTGGATGCGTGGTCCGAGACACTGACAGGCCTTCTTGAGCGATTTTTTTCGCCGGATGAAGACACAGAAAGTGACATGCAAGTCATCCGTCGGACACTCAAGGATTTGGCTGATATGCAAGAGGTCTCTGGTTTCGATGAAGCCATTGATCTGCGCCTCATCAAGTGGCACTTGGGACAACACCTTGAAAAACAAGGCTTCGGCTTTGGTTTTATGGCCGGCGGCATCACCTTTTGTGCCATGTTGCCCATGCGAAGCATCCCCTTTAAAATCATCTGTCTTGTGGGGATGGATGGAGATGCCTATCCCCGGCAGCGCAAAGCATTGGGTTTTGATCTCATAGCCAGACACCCCAGACCGGGAGACCGTTCCCGTCGTCACGATGACAGATACCTCTTTCTGGAAGCCGTGCTTTCGGCCAGAGAGACGTTATATATCAGTTATGTGGGTCAAAGCCCCCAGGATAACAGCCAAGGGCCGCCCTCGGTTCTGGTCAGTGAGCTCATGGATTACATCGAGCAAGGCTTTGAGGTCCAGGCCACGAAGGTCCTGGACCGTATCGTTACCAAACATCGCCTTCAGGCTTTCAGCCCGGAGTACTTCAAGGATAACGGGAGACTGTTTAGCTATTCCGAGGCAAACTGCCAGGCGGCCCAGTGCCTGTCGAGGGCACGTGAGGGCCCTGTGCCGTTTATTTCCAAAGGTCTTTCAGAGCCGGAAGAAGCGTGGAAGCTGGTTGATTTGAACGACTTGTGCCGATTTTTCGGCAATCCGGCCATGTTTCTGCTCAACAAGCGCCTTGGAATCTATCTTGAAGAAAGGGCCTCGATCCTGGAAGAGGGGGAATCGTTTGATCTCAAAGGTCTGGAAAAGTACCTGGTTGAGGAAAACCTGGTGGGAAAAAAGTTTTCGGGGTGCAGCCTCAAAGATTTCTTGCCTCTGATCAAGGCCACTGGGCGGCTTCCGCACGGAGCCGTTGGAGAATGCATATACGAAGAACTGAGTCATGGAATCGACATATTTGTTGAAAAAACAAAAGGTTACACCATGAGCCCCGCCCTTGGGCCTATTGAAATCAATTTGGACGTGTCCCATTTCAAGGTGACAGGGACCATGGATGCGGTTTTTCCGGGAAGGCTGATGCAGTACCGCTATGCAAGGGTGAGTCCCAGGGACCGCCTGAGATTGTGGATTCACCACCTGGTCCTCAATAGCCTTCAGGCCGACCATTATCCTCGCACCAGCGTGCTGGCAGGCTTGCACCCTCAAAGGACGCAACCCGAGTGGACGGCTTGGGAATATGGCCCAGTAGAAAACAGTGCGGAGATTCTTGAAGAGATCCTGCAAAGGTACTGGCAGGGGCTCGTCAAGCCCCTCCATTTTTTCCCGGCATCTGCCTGGGCGTATGTCCAAATGCTCCTGGAAAGAAACAGATCCCGTGACGACGCGCTACGTCATGCCCGTCATGCTTGGATGGGAAGCGATTACAAACGGGGAGAGTGCGAAGATGTTTACTATCAACTTTGTTTTGGCAACGCCGATCCCCTTGATTCAGAATTTGAGCGCATGGCAGAAGATATCTTCGGAGCGCTCTTGAAGTGCCAGGGAGAGATTGCAGCATGACAGGCATTCAAGAATTTGGCCTTTTACATGCGCCCTTAGAGGGAACCAATCTCATTGAGGCCAGTGCCGGCACGGGGAAAACCTATACGATTTCCGGGCTGTTTCTGAGGCTGGTTTTGGAGAAGAACCTTTCCGTGGACCAGATACTGGTCGTCACTTTTACCGAGGCGGCTACAGATGAGCTGAAACACAGGATTCGCAGTCAACTGCGTCGAGCCATACAAGCATTTTCCAACGGCTCCGATGAGGAGAGCTTCCTGAACGACCTGGTGAAAAAAGCCAGGGATTCTAAGGCGGCACTCAGGCACCTTAAAGAAGCACTCCGGGCTTTTGATCAAGCTGCCATCTTTACCATTCACGGATTCTGCAGGCGAATGCTCTATGAGAATGCCTTTGAAAGCAGCAGTTTATTTGATACCGAACTGGTCACTGACCAGGAAGATCTAAAGGCCGAGATCGTTCATGATTTCTGGCGAAGACATTTCTACGAGGCATCGCATCTTTTTATTCACTATGCCCTGGATAACAAAGTCAGCCCGGACAGCCTCCTTGCTCTTCTCGGCAATCAGGTTGGCCAGCCATATCTGAGGATTATTCCTCAGCTTGACATGCCGGATACTTCTCTACAGGAAAAAGAATTCAAAGCGTGTTTCAAACGGACTCGCCTCGCGTGGGAATCTGACCACATCGAGGTAGAAGATATTCTTGCGACCCATGAAGGTCTGAGTAGGGCCAAGTACAGAAAGGCCAATGTCGCGGGCTGGATTCAGAGCATGGACGCTTATATGGCCTCGGGGGGCAGAAATGCGGCCTTGTACAAGGGCTTCGACAAGTTTACTACAAGCGAAATCAAAGGGGCGGTCAAGAAAAACCACAGGCCTCCGGTCCATCCTTTCTTTGACCTTTGTGAAGAGCTGAGACAGAAACACGAGTATCTGGCAGGGGCGTTTAGACAACGGCTTTTGGGGCTGAAAGCGGCGCTGTTTCATGATGTCTGGAGAGAGCTGGCCAAGAGGAAAGAGGAGAAAAACATCCAGTCTTTTGACGATCTCTTGTTGAAACTGCACCGGGCTTTGGAGCAAGCGGGTGGCAATCAGCTGGCCAGCGCCATGAGAGCAAGATACAGGGCGGCCCTGATCGATGAATTCCAGGACACAGATCCGATCCAGTATGCCATTTTCAAGAAGGTCTTCGGCCCCGAGGACAGCATCCTGTTTCTGATTGGCGATCCCAAGCAAGCCATATACAGCTTCCGCAACGCTGATATCTTTGCCTATATGGACGCGGCCGCCAGTGTGGCATCCAGATACACGCTTAAAGAGAACTGGCGATCAGAACCAGATTTGATCACCGGCATCAATACCCTCTTTGCCAATGCTGATCATCCCTTTGTCTATGACACCATTGCGTTTCGACCAGCCACGCCGGCAGCAAGAAAAGATCCCGAGTTTCTCAGCACCGACGGGAAGCCCGAACCGACGTTGCAGTTGTGGTGTCTCAGCGCCCAACAATTGACAGGACTCGACAAACCGATGACCAAGACCCTGGCGCGGAAACTCATACCCGTGGCTGTGGCCGCAGAGATTTCCCGGCTCCTTCATCTCGCCAGACGTAGCAAGATACGGCTGGGAGAAAGACCCCTTGAGGAGGGTGACATTGCCGTGCTGGTACGAAAAAATGTTGAGGCACGTCTCATACAGGAAGCCCTGTCCGGGCTCTCCATCCCCAGCGTTCTTTACAGCACCGAAGACATCTTTCATTGCCATGAAGCCCTTGAAATGGAAAGGCTGCTGACCGGCATTGTTGAGCCAAACAACGAGAAGCTGCTGAAAGCGGCCCTGGCAACCGATATGATGGGCGTCAAGGGAGAAGGCCTGGAGCGTTTCATGAAGGACGAAGCAGGATGGGAGCAGTGGCTTGTCAGATTCAAGGGATATCACGACCTGTGGAACAAGAAGGGTTTTATCCGGATGTTTCGTTACCTGTTGTTAGCAGAAAAGGTCATGCCTCGCCTCATGTCATTATACGACGGAGAACGCAGGAATACGAACGTGCTCCATCTCTCGGAAGTCCTTCATCGGGCATCGGTTGAAAGAAATCTGGGCATGGCCGGACTCTTGAAATGGCTTTCGGAACAAAGAGATCCAAATGCTCAGCGGTTGGAGGAACACCAGCTGCGCCTGGAAAGCGATGAGAAGGCCGTAAAACTTGTGACCATCCATAAGAGCAAGGGCCTCGAGTATCCGATTGTCTTTTGCCCCTTTGCATGGGACGGCTCCAGGCTCAGAAAACCAAGAGACCCTTTCACGTTTCACGATGAAAGGGAGCACATGCTGTTAACGCTTGATCTTGGCTCTGAAGGCATGGATGGGAACCGTGTGCTGGCTGAAAAGGAGCAACTAGCAGAAAATCTGAGGTTACTGTATGTTGCCTTGACCCGGGCAAGAAACCGGTGTTACCTCGTCTGGGGCCGTTTCAATGAGGCTGAGACATCGGCCCCGGCTTACCTCTTCCATCAACCGCGGTCATGGAAAGGACGAGATGTGCTCAGCGCTCTGGGGGAAAGGTTCAGGGCTTTAAGTGATGAAGAGGTACTGGCAGAACTGGAATCGATCCAGGCCAAGGCTGATGGGGCTATCGGATTGTCCGATATGCCGACGGAGGCCGCAAAGGCCTGTTCGCCGGCTCGTGGTGAGACGATGCAGCTGGTCTGCCGAAAATTTTCAGGAAGCATTGACCGTTCCTGGAAGATTTCAAGTTTTTCATCTCTGACAACCCGCGAGCCTCACACCGCAGGCCTGGCTGACCACGATGCCATGGCCTTGTCCGAGCCCTATGATCAAGAGGTGACTGAAGGCATAGCCATCCCCGAAGAGCCTTCAGGGATTTTTGCCTTTCCCGGCGGGACAAGGGCGGGGATACTCATGCACGACATATTCGAGCACTTGGATTTTTCGCAAGCAGACCCGTCTCCAAGGGAACAACTGGTGGCCGATAAGCTCAGAACATATGGGTTTGAACTCCAATGGCAGGAAACCCTGTGCCATATGATCGACAATGTCTTGTCCGTTTCCCTAGAACCGTCCCGGGACACCTTTACTCTGTCGCGCATAAGCACTGGAGCTCGGCTCAACGAATTGGGGTTTTATTTTCCCTTGAAATCGATATCACCGAAAGAGTTGAAAGACGTGTTTAGAAAATGTGGCGGGCCGGAGATCCCTGGCGACTTCCCTGGACGTATTGAACGGTTGCATTTTTCACCTGTCAGGGGCTTTATGAAGGGATTCATGGATATGGTCTTTCAATTTGAGGGTCGGTTCTATCTCGTGGACTGGAAGTCAAATCTTCTCGGCACCAGCGTGGAAGATTATGGCCAGGAAGGACTGGCTGCGGCCATGGGAGAGGCGTTTTACATCCTTCAGTATCATATCTACGCTATTGCCCTGAACCAGTACCTGCAGGTTCGACTGCCCGGCTACGACTATGAGACAGATTTCGGGGCTGTCTACTACATCTTCCTGCGCGGCGTGGACCCTGACAGGGGGCCGGGGTTCGGTATTTTTAGGGACAGGCCATCCGGAAAATTGATCAGCGAATTATCTGCAACCCTCATTGATCGTGACATGTCCGAGGGATGAACTCAGATTGCGTTCTTCCTGACTTTTCTTTCAAGGCATGGGGCAGACGTAGCATCATGACGAAATAGGGCCGATAGCATAAAGAAGTTTGATATTTTGTCCGAAATCTGTAAACTACTTGTGGCGTAAAAGTTTGATGGACTCGTAACAAGGTGCGAAAAATGATGTTTCAGTCGTAGCAGGGACGAACAAAGCTTCATTGTCTTCAAAGCAAGGAGACCCGGAAATGACGGTGGAAGAGAGAAAAACCTTCATCGAGGACCCCAGGCCGAACATGATGAGAGAAGAGAAAAACATGCATCTCTCGTACATGCTCCGTGTTGATCCTCATGCCAAACAGAATATTTTCCGCATCGAACGCGCTGAAATCGGAGCGTCGGGCTGGTTGATTCATTACCGCACCGAGTTGCCCGAGTGATGCGCACGGGCAGGAACGATATCCCTCGGCCCTAGTGTCCAGAAAATGGGTAGAACCGAGGCATCTACTGCACAAGACGCGGATGCAGTGCAATGGGCGAACCCTTGCCGTCTGCTCGTGACTGGTCCACGTTTTGCGCGAGCGGTGTTTGAAAGATGTAACATGTTACGAACCGCCCGAATGGATACGATTCGGCGTTCCCTGAAATCCGGCTATGGATAAAAAAAGGGCACTCCATCTGAATCGATGAAATGCCCTGTTTCGGCTTTGAAAAACGACCTAAACGGCAGTGACGTTCACTGCGGACGGACCTTTTGTGCCCTGCTCGATATCAAAGGTCACCCTGTCGCCTTCATTGAGAGATTTGAAACCCGCTGCATTGATCCCTGAATGATGAACAAATACATCCGGGCCATCTTCCTGCTCAATAAAGCCGTAGCCTTTTTGGTCATTAAACCACTTCACAGTTCCATCGGCCATTGTGACACCCTCCTTTCAAAGAAATTCTCATAGTTCCAGACTTCAGGTTGCCACGCTTGACAAATGGATCTTCCCTGAGAGCGAAACCGGACCGCCAATCAAGACGGCCCTTTATTGATTGCTAATATGATAACCTGATTCTTTCAACAAAGTCAAATGATTTATAGTTATTTTGGGATCATCTCCGAAAGAGTTGATAGAATCATAAGGATTCGAGGGTTCAAGGGTTCGAGTAAAATGCTTAAGCATTATAGACGATTAAAGGTTTGGCAAATGTCCTCTCAGCTATGTTTGACAGACTCGTAAAAAGTATTTTGCGAACGATATTGAGCATTTTGGGAGAAAGGCACTTAAGATCTTCAGCGTTAAGAAATGCTAACTGTCTGAGGGCGTTGGCCCGAGTCTTAGCATTTTAGCTGAACATCTTAAGGGCCCCCAAAATGTTCACGGAGTGAGTAAAATCGACTTTTTACGAAACCATCATGTTTAGCAATTTACAAAACAACAAGAAGATTCCCTGATGAAGGATACGCGCTTGGATCGCAAATAAGGAAGTGTGAAATCGTTAGAAATGAAACACTCGACCCCTTGAACCCTTGACCCCTCGAACCCTTTCCATCAACTAATCGGGAGAAGAACCAAACGGGTTTTGCCGTCAGTCATGAAGCGATGAAACAGGAAGATCTAAACCGGCTTTACCATGGGGGACTATTCTCTCCCCTGGACATCCATTTTGCCGGCTTTATGGGGCGACTGGCTGGTAGCCGTAGCCCAGAGCTGTGGCTTGCAGCGGCCATGGTGAGCCACTACACGAGCCAGGGCCACATCTGTCTTGATCTGACGAGCGTGGACGGAAACCGGTTATTGGGTGGACAGGACGGGAAGGACCGTGTTGTTTGCCCCCGATTGAATGACTGGTGCAACAAGCTCAGAAAAAGTGCTGTGGTCGGAAAACCGGGCGAGTATGCCCCGCTCATTCTTGACGACAGATCCCGGCTGTATTTGTACCGTTACTGGGACTATCAGGAAAAACTGGCCGATTGGATCAGGAGGCGGGTTCTCGAGGATGAAGAAGATATCGACCTGACACGCCTCAGGGAGGGTTTGGGACGGATTTTTGGCGCCACCTTCATTTCGCGGCCCACAGGCCAAGGTGAAGCCATAGACTGGCAGCAAGTGGCCGCCTTTACCGCATTGATGAAGAGATTCTGTGTGATTTCCGGAGGCCCTGGAACAGGTAAAACCACAACGGTTGTCAGAATCCTGGCCTTGATCTTAGAACAACCCCACTCAAGAAAGCTTCGAATAGCCCTTGCCGCTCCCACGGGAAAGGCTGCCGCCAAGTTGCAGGAAGCAATCAAGCGTGGCAAGCCAGGGCTGCATTGTTCGGACAGGATCAAGGAGGCTATACCCGAAGAGGCTTCGACGCTGCATCGTCTGCTTGGAAGCATTCCCGGCTCCCCCTATTTTCGTCATCACGCCAGGAACTTCTTGCCTGTTGATGTAGCTGTCGTGGATGAGGCCTCCATGGTTGACCTGGCCTTGGTATCCAAGCTGACCCAGGCTCTTGCCCCGCAGGCCCGGTTGATCCTCTTGGGGGATAAGGATCAGCTCGCCTCAGTGGAGGCGGGGGCCGTTCTCGGCGATATTTGTGATACGGGTCATGTCCACGGATTTTCAAGGTCTTTCCGAAACCATCTCAAAGAGGTCACGGGATACGAGATCCTCGTACAGTCCGATGGAGAAGAGGGTTCCGGCATCGAGGACTGTATTGTTCAACTCCGGAAGACCTTTCGCTTTGGCAGTGAGAGCGGTATCCGTATGGTCAGCCAGGCGGTCAATGCAGGCGACGCTGATCGCTCGATCACACTGCTGATGGGCGGCCGATATAGAGATATCAAGTGGAGGAACCTGCCCGGGCCTGATGGGTTGCCACACATCCTCAAGGACAAGATCTTGGGAGGCTTTAAAGCGTACCTGGAAGGTCGTGACACCCCGGATACCCTGGAGGTTTTTCAGCGATTCGATAGATTTCGGATTCTATGTGCGATCAGACAAGGGCCCTACGGCGTGATGGCTCTAAACGCATTGGTGGAGCAAATCCTTGAGAGGGAAAAGCTCATAGAAAGACAGAGAAGATGGTATGCCGGCCGTCCTGTCTTGATTACCAGCAATGACTACCATCTGCGCCTGTTCAACGGAGATGTAGGAATCATTCTGCCGGATACTCGAGCCAATGATGAGCTTCGCGCTTTTTTCTTGGCCCCGGATGGTGCGGTGCGAAAATTCCATCCCCTCAGGTTGCCTGAACACGAAACCGTCTATGCCATGACCGTTCACAAGAGCCAGGGATCCGAGTTCGGCCGGGTGCTCCTTCTTTTGCCTGACAGGGATGTTCCCATATTGACGCGGGAACTCATCTATACGGGGATCACTCGCGCCAAGGAGCGTGTTGAGATATGGGGAGACGAGGCGGTGTTTCGCGCCGCCACCTCCCGTCGCATTGAGCGGAGGTCCGGCCTGCGCGATGCGCTTTGGGCGCCTTGATGCTTTGACCATCGGCGGATGCGGTCCTCAAGATCACTCCACCATTTTTCCATCAACAGCCCTGGTGATTTTGGTGACCTTGCCATTGATAAAATGGATGTCATACCTTTCCGCTTTCTTGTCCTCCGGGGTGGGGGCATCGTCGTCCGTTGATATGGATATGCCAACTTTCTTGTATTCCCATACCATAGGGCTCCCACGATCAGCCACGTCCTGACCCGTCTCTCTGTACGGTTCGCCAAGGATCTGTAAGACGTCGTCTTGGGACATTCCCAATTCAACGCGATCGAGTTGGCGTTTTAGTACCACTCCACCACACCCAACCAAAGCAAACACAAGCATGATCGACACAACACGCTTCATCATCTGGCTTGATATCAAGAATGGGGGGCCTCGTCAATAAAGATGAACTCGAAAAAGTCTTTTGTTCACGCAGTGAGCAAAATCGACTTTTTACGAAACCATCGATACTGGGACGGGACACAATGCCAAGACGGGTTAGCGGACGGCGGCAGATAAACAGGGGCAACGCCATTCTTGGATCCATCGGCATCTGCCCCGTGATCGTCAAAGACTGCAAGAACTCTGACAGGAATGAATATCCTCGGCCAGGAAACACGTGTTCTCAAAAATGGTAGAAGAAATGGCGAATTCACCGCCCTTGTACGTGATGGTAAAATCGACACGGATAGGCTTGGCCATTTCAAACAATTGCCTGTCTACCACAAAGGACAAACCGTCCTCATCAAAAACTTCATCACCTTCCTGAGACTCATCCAGAGCCATCGCCAGCGAAGGTGTTCC
Source organism: uncultured Desulfobacterales bacterium (assembly GCA_964502635.1). GTDB lineage: Bacteria > Desulfobacterota > Desulfobacteria > Desulfobacterales. Next base: position 33,474 of record CAZCXI010000009.1, on the reverse strand, counting down.
TCATCCACCGATGGAAGCCAGAATTCTGACGGGCGACATGGGCCTGCCTTTCAGGAATTCTTTGACCATCTTTCTTGCTTTTTCTGAAACTTCAAACATCGTTCCTCCTCATTGTTAAGGCTGACCGGCCTGCTTCCTGCAAGCCCCGACCTTTGGTCTGGGAGCCTCACTTCTCTTGTCCAACATAATCATAAAATGATAATATGCAATAATTATGCAAAGGGAAGACGGCCCTGAAGTCGAGCACGGGGGAAAGCCCGGGTACGGGAAAAGAGACGGGCGTGAGTCTTCCCGGACAAAGAAGGCCCCGGGTGTGTTCCATAACACCGGGGCCCTAAAAAGGAGGTTTCACACGAAGGAGAAAACCTCGCTTCGTGCCTTGGGTGAAGCCCCTGAAACCAAGCAAACCAAATCTTGGTCGGTGGCGACAGGCGCTGGCTTCAAGGGCTTAGGATAAAGGCAGAGCCAAGTTGAAGCCCTACTGTCCTTGAGGTCATAACATTCTGTCAATGCTGCGAAGCAAAAACAGGCATCCTCCCGAAATCAAACAGCAGAAAGAAGATACAAAAAATACGAATACAGTCACATCTACAAAGAAAGTCGCATTCAACGCCACACCCATATGTAAACGCCACACCTCCATCCACTGGCAACCCACTGCGTAGGTTGTATGAAAGCATCGTGCCAAGGCATGAGATGAAGTATTTTATCTTTTGTTTCCGAGCAGTTATATTAGGCGAGGCGGAAAACTGCATTCGGCATGTTGGGTAAATAAGGTTATATATTGAGAAAAGTGATGCCAGTTTTGGGAACCTGGAGGGATAAACCGCCTTGCACGACACCAGCATCAATTCTTATCCGGGGCCGCAGGTTGTATGATCTTGAGAGGAAGCTGGAGGGTTCTCTTCATCATTCCTAGTAATCCGGATCCAACCGCTGAAGGGGAGAGGGGGGTAATCTTTGGATCCGACCAATCGCCCGTTACCTTCACGGGAATGGAAACCAGGGTCCCGTTGAGCACATCCTTGACCAGCGGAATCTTGCCAACAATGAGATCCACAGTTTTCAGGGGGGCCACCAGCACCCTGATGTCCAGCTTCTTGTCGGCGAGATCAATATCACCCTCCCAGCCGATGCTCATGGAAGGGCCATCTATCATAGCATCCTTCAGCACGAGTTTGCCCTTTTGAAGCGTTCCTTTGGCCGTCATGGAATGGTAGGCAAATCCTTCCTTGGTCAGGTCAGGGAACTGTCCCGTGAACACCTCGGTGAGATTGAGAAAAGCGAAAACCTTGGCCAGCACCCCATAGCGGTAAATGCGTCCATTATTGGCAAGGAACTCCAAGTTTCCATGGACGGATTTGAGAATCCCTTGACCCCTTCCCTGTGCCATGACTTGGCCGTCCAAGTCGAATTTGCCCGTCACCACACCCTTCTTTTCCCCCAGGCAGGTGAGCGTTGGGGCCAAGTCCTGGTTCTTGGATACCGGTTTGAAATCCAGGAGCAGCTCCCCGGGGGATATATTCAGGGTTCCCGGCGTAGCAATGCCGCACAAGTTCGCCTCGGTGACTGCAACATGGACGCCATGGGCGGCAAAAGAGAGGTCAGCGTGAAACGGGCTCCACGTAAACTGATGATATGTAAACTGTTTGGTTTGCAATCTGAGGGCCCCTCGCACGGGCAGGTTCCATGACGCTTGGTCCTGGGGCATATCTTTGTTTCCATGCCCGTGCCCCATGAGTCCTTCCACCTTATCCCATTCAAGAGCGTCGGCTGAAAGATCCATATCCAGCACCACGCCGTCCGGGGAGACCTTGGCACTTCCTCCAAGGACCATGCGCTGGTCTGCCCACGTGAAAATAGCCGATTCCACCTGGGCATGGTCCGTTGCGGCATTCACAGAAAAGCTGTCCATGCTGACCGGCGGTTTCAGATTCAAGGGGAGTATAAAATCTTCGCCCTTGAGTTTTCCCTGAACCGTGGATTTCGCGGGTTGATCCAGGAGAATGCGTGCGATGAGCTCTCCTTGTATCCATCCATGACAGCATTGATTTCCAGCCAGAAGGTTATCCATGGTTGTCTTGGTCAAGTGGCCGGCATATTCCAGACTGAACTCCCTCGCTTCAAGGCCCAGTTTCAAGGAAGCGCTAGAATCCGCGTCTCGGACCGTGAGGTCCCTGATCATCAGTGCTTCGGGACTTCGAAGAATATCTAGAGAAACTTCGGGGCCATGCTGGACAACCAGGTCGCCAGCAAAAGAGGTTTTGGCGCCCCTGTGCCACACCAGGTGACCCTGCGACACAGACAGGGGGGGGCGGATGTAGTACTGGCGTGGCAGGCGGATAGTGTGTGAAACCCATTGGGTGGCCTCCGGTCCCATATCTCCTTGAAGCGTCATATCCACTCTGTTCAGGCCTTTCAGGTAGTCGTCCAGAACGCCTGACATGTTGGACGAGGCATCCAGCATGGAGACCTGGGCGTTTCTAAAAGAAAACGCCTGCTCAGTGGCATCAAAGTCTCCTCCAGTCACCTGTGCGGGCCCCGGCAACAGGCTCGTTTCCACGGCGAGACGCCCGATCTCCCCCCGGACTTGCCAGTGCCAGTCTGCAGGCTTGAACAAGGGTCCTTTGAAACGCAGTCCAGAGAATGCGACCACACCTTCCGCCCGTTTCAAGGTCTTCAGATGGACGCTCATACTGTCCAACGAGGCAAGCCATGGATAGAGCTGCCCCAAAACGATCTCGGACCGCCCGGATTGAAGCTCCAGGCGGGGCTCTTGTCTCCAATCAAACCCGACGGAAAGGCCGGAAAAGCTGGACTGTCCCACCTTGCCCTTCAACTGCTTTGCCTGGACGGTCCTCTCATCATAGGAGAAACCCTTGCCGATGATTTCCAGAGGATAGGGGATTCGCCGGTAATGGCCGGACAGATTGAATGTCGAAACATCCACACGCGTTTTGATGGACCCGGTGGTTTCGCCCAGAACCAACCTCCCGGTCCCATGGCCCTTAAGGTCTTCGACAAGGGCCATCTCTTTGGCAAAAGACTGGTTTCCAACCACCTGTTTCAGAAAGGCAGGCAGTTGAGCCAGGTCCGCCTGGACCAGCAGATCCAGGTGAAAGGGCGCCTTTTTCCCGTGAAGGCCCAGTTTCAAGGTCCCTTCGCTTCCCCGGGTATTGCCGGTCCGTGCTTCAAGATTTTTCCCGTGAAGGATGCCGTCAGAAATGACGACAGCCCCATTGACGTCGTCCAGATCCAAGCGCACTTTCGGTACGCAGATCTTCCCCTTGAGCATGTCGCCTTCAATAACCATGTTTTCCAACTTGCCCAACTCGTGCAGCGAACGTCCATGACTCGTGAGACGGATCCGGCGGACCTGGCCTCCCTTGACGACGTGAAAGATCTTTCCGGTGACGGGGATATCTCCTGCCAGGGTGAGGGCTGTGTCCCGAACCGAGGGGACGTCTACCTCGCTGCCTTCAAGTTCCAAGGTGACTCGCGGAGGCGTTTGATCCAAAAAAAATGTTCCGGTGGCATTGATCTGGGGCTGATCGAGATTGAGTTCGGCAAGAGACACCGTCATCTTATCCCCATCCACATGAAGAGCGGCCTTCAGGCTCTGGCCCTTGATGACCCATTTTCCCTTTGGCGGATGAAGGCCCAAAGGGGTCGGAGATTCTGCCGCCCTGGCGTGCGAATCCCTCGGGTCGGCCTTCTCGACACTGAAGCCCGTGATATCCATCTTGAGTGGGTTGGCGGGGGGATCCATGGTGGTGCGAATATCCTGGAACCGAAAAACAGCCTGGTTTGCTTCGCCAAGATTCAGCCGGCCGTTTTCCACCTGTACGACCAGGCCCGGGGCCTTCGATGCCAGAACAGCCAATGCAGGAGCGATTGTTTCCTGAATAGACGCAAGAGAAAACCGTTTCGGTTGCTCCCTGGCTTTTTCCTGCCCTTTTTTCCTGCCCTTCACGGTGAAAACGGGCGCTGCCAGTTTTACTTCGGCGAGGCGCAGTTTTCCCTTGAGGAGGGGTAGGATCTTGGGATAGATGGTGACGGACCCCAGATTGGCGGTCACTTGTTCGGGGATGGATAGACCAACCCGGTCAATGACCACCCGAGGACGGGGCAAAAATGAGAGATCAAGCCGCTCGCATTCCACTGGGCCGCCAACGGTCCTGGAAATATTGGCCAGGATTTTTTCTCTGATCGGTTCAAGGTTGACTAACGTGGGCAGGAGAGCCATGAGGACTACCAGGAAGATGAAAAAGGTTCCCAGGCTTGCCATGATCCAGAGGGTTATTTTTTTATGGCTGCTCACGAAGGATGTTTACCTCGCTCTCCAGTCGTCCGCATGCGGATAGCATTTTCAAAGGGCTAAAATGTTACTCTTTTTGAACATCTTACAGTGCAGAATCCAACCACTCACATTGTTGCCGAATGATATCCAGATAGCAAGGCTTTGCGCAAGCCATTTGCAACGTTGGGGTGATCTCATGCTTCGGAAGGGTATGGTTGTGCACGGCCGGATAAGAAAGGTTTGACACGCAGGTGGCTGCCGTCTGTGGTGATGGTAATGGCACCCCCGTGATCCGTACGAAATATCTGACAACCCTGAAGCTGATAACGCTTAAGAACCTCCTGATGAGGAAATCCGAACATATTCTTCCAACCGGCTGAAATAACAGCTATGTCAGGATGCACGAAATTGAGAAAGCCTGGTGTGCTGGAGCTCTTGCTCCCGTGGTGAGGAGCCAGAAGGATGTCACTCTTGAGGGCCCTGCCTGCCAAGGCAGTGAGCTCCTTTTCTGCCTCGGCTTCAATGTCTCCTGGCAGGAGGAATGAAACTTGGTCAAAGGTGACCTTCAAGACGAGGGAGTTGTTATTTGGCGTGCGCCAAGGGTCTTGGGCTTTGCGTTCCAAAAAGTCTTCAGGAGGATAAAGGACTTGGAATCGCACTCCGTTGATGGTTCGTGGCCTCGACAGCTCTTCTAATCCCACGATGCGGATGTCTTTTTCTGAAATAATGTGGAGCAACTCTTGGTACTGCTCATTGGCTACATCCTCTCGGTTCATCCAGACTGTCTGCACATGGAAGTGCCTGGCAATAAACAGAAGCCCATTCAGGTGGTCCGAGTTGGGATGAGAAAGCACCAGGGTCTCCACGGTAGCAATCTTTTTGTGCCACAGCAAGGGTGCCACGATCCTTGACCCCACGTCAAAGCGATTGTCATAAAATCCCCCGCCGTCCACCAGCATGCACGACCCCCCGGGGAGTTCCAGGAGGGCTGCGTTTCCCTGTGCAACATCGATGAAGGTCGTCCTTAAATCATGATTGCCGAATCGTTGTTCGGCCCAATAGGCGCCATCTGCCAAGGCAACGAGTGCGATGCCCAAGAGCAGGGCCTTTGCCAGGCGGCTTTGCCTCAACCTAAAAAGCGTCCATGCAAGGACATAGTAAAGCCCGATCTCAAGAAAACTGGGGGTAACGGTCTTCACCGCAGCAAAAGGGCATTTTGAAAACATGGCGGCCAGGCTCAAGCCGCCTTGCATCACGGCAACCGCCATTTTCATGATCCAAAGAGACCCGCTGGGGGCGACCGGCAAAATAAGAACGGCCAAAAGTCCCAGGGGCACGACCACGAACCCCACCAGGGGTCCCATGAGACAGTTGGTCAAGAGCCCGATGAGGGATGTCTGGTTGAAGTAATACAGCGTGATGGGCAAGGTCCCCAAAATGGCTGCCGCGGAAACGAGTAAAAAGAGGGCCAATCTCTTCAGCGTGGTCAACGGGCCTTTCCTCAGTTTCAACACAAAGGGAAGTTTTTTCAGCGTGTACAAAATGGCAAACACGGCGACAAAAGAGAGCTGAAAGGATACTTCAAAAAGGGCTGTAGGGTTGATGATCAGAATGGCAAGGGCGGCAAAAGCCAAGGTGTTGATCATATCATGTTCGCGTTCCAACAGCAGGGCGACGAGAAAGGCCATCACCATAATTACCGCCCGCTGAGTGGGAGGGGACATGCCGGCCAGCAGACCGTAAAAGAGCACCGGCAAGCCACTCATCAAGGCGGCCCCGCGAGTGACCCAGGTCCCCAAAAGGATCCTGTGGGATCGCGCCAGCAGATAGCGGAAGGCAAAAAAGGCAAGGACGGCCACCATGCCGATGTGGAGTCCTGAAATAGCCAGCAGGTGTGAAATCCCAACCCGATTGAAAACCGCCCGAGTTTCTGGAGAAACTTCACTTCGATCTCCAATGATGAGCGCTTTCAGCAGGCCTCTGGCATCCTGCGGCGGAACCTTTTCGATCAAGCGGGATACGGCCTCCCTGGCGCGCTGAAGGCGTTCATAAAGCCGGCCGGTTCCAGCGGCATGGAGTCTGATCAAGAACTCTTGCTTGGAGATGAATGCCGAGGCCCTGATGCCTCGAAAGGCCATGTATCGCTGGTAGTCAAAGCCCCCTGGGTTGTTGAAGTTTCTGATCTCCTTGATCTTTGCCAGACAGGCGATCCTGTCGCCTGAATGAAGCTGGTTGACCGTTCCGCGAACGGTGACACGTATGGCGCCGGTGACCGGATAACACGCCCGTTTTCTGGTAAGGGATTCTGCCCTGAGGGTGAAGCGTGTGCGGTCCGGCATGCACTGAGGACGGCCATCCAAGCGACCAATGATATGCCAGGGATGGTCGTCAATAAAGCGGGACACATGGTTGGTTGGCAGACGGGGTGCGATCCAACCCTGAAGGCTCCAGTAGCCAAGAAGAAAGAAGAGAACAAGGGGAAGCAGGCGAACCTTTCGACCCTTCCAGGCCAGGAAAACGCCAGAGAGGAAGGCACCCGAGACTGCCCAACACACGCCTCGGAGTGCGGGCAAATAAAGGCCCATCGTGATGCCGCCCATGAAGGCCAGAAGGACGGGGATCAGGGGCCTGGCATAGACCTGTGGAGGATCGCCGGCGTGCATCAGGCGCGATGTTACGTCAAGGTCATTGACAGAGACTTTGAACAACTCATTTGGTAACGTTCAAAAGTTGTGGCATCGTGTGTTTGTGTATGACCAACTCCGGGATAGGGACAATCGCTTCTCTTCGGCATCCAATGCCTTTAAACAGCTATGCCATTCGTGTAGGTGGCAATGGCTGTATGCCTACGTTCAGCGATCCTCCCTATCCCTTTAACTGCATGCTGATGGGGTCTGCCTCAACTTTTGAACGTTACCAATCACTTGGGCGACGCTGATCCCCCTGTCCGCCACAGCCTGGCGCCCAATTGAGCCAGCTTCTTTTCGATGGCTTCATAGCCCCGGTCTATGTGATAGACTCGGGAAATCTCAGTCGTCCCTTCCGCTGCCAGGGCCGCCAGGATCAATGAGGCGCTGGCCCTCAGGTCCGTGGCCATGACAGGGGCCCCGGTCATGGGTCGGCCGCCCTGGACCACGGCCGTGTGGCCCGAGACCTTGATGTCTACGCCCATCCGCTGGAGTTCGCTCACGTGAATAAACCGGTTTTCAAAGATGGTTTCAGAAATAACGCTCAGGCCCGGGGCCAAGCACATGAGCACCATAAACTGGGCCTGCATATCGGTCGGGAACCCCGGATAGGGCAGGGTCTTGACGTCAACGCTGGAAAGGGTTTGCTCGCAGACGACACGCAGCCCATCAGGTTCCTGCTCAACGGTGATGCCTGCTTGTCGCACTTTATGGATCACCGCGGCCAGGTGACCCGGTTGAGCCCCGATAATCTTGATATTCCCATGGGTCACACCCGCTGCGATCATGAAGGTGCCGGCTTCGATCCGGTCCGGTATGATGGTAACGGACGTGGGCTTCAGGCTGTCAACGCCGTTAATGGTGACGACCGGGGTCCCGGCCCCTGTTATTTGAGCACCCATCTGATTGAGGGCCGTGGCCAGGGCCACCACCTCGGGCTCACGGGCCGCATTTCTCAGGATAGTCACGCCGTCGGCCATGGCCGCCGCCATCATGAGGTTTTCCGTGCCGGTTACGGTCACTGTGTCGAGATAGATATCCGCTCCTTTGAGGGATGGCACCTCGGCATCGATGTAGCCATGCTCAAGAGAAATGTGAGCCCCCATTTGCTCCAGCCCCTTGAGGTGTAAATTGATGGGGCGCGCACCGATGGCACATCCTCCCGGCAGCGAGACCCGAGCCCGACCCAGACGAGCGAGCAAGGGCCCCAGAACCAGCACGGAAGCACGCATGGTCTTAACCAGGTCATAAGGGGCTTCATGGCTCCGGAGAGTACCGGCATTGACTTTGACGGTACTGCCTTGAGTGTTTACCTGGACCCCGAGGTCGGTCAGTAGGCTCTTTATGGTCCTGATATCTCTCAGATCCGGGACGTTTTGATAGACACTCCATCCCTCAGCAAGAAGGGCCGAGACCAGTATAGGCAAGGCCGCATTCTTTGCTCCGCTTATGGTCACCGTTCCTTGTAAACGGTGGCCCCCTTCAACAATGATTTTTTCCATACAAAGGCCTCTTGCTGGGTGATGAAGCCGTGCACCGCCTCATGTGATCGACGCTGACCACCTGGAGGGATAAGGGCTTGAGAACACTCGTAGAGCCAAGAAAACGGACATTGTCCCAAAGTGTCAATCATGAGCCAAGTCTGTGTTGTATTTGATAGCGGTCTATGGCAGAATGGTCAAGAAGCTTTATAAGGTGTCCCCTGCCAATGGGGCACATGAACATGGACGGTCGACAATCAACATATGGATGAAGTGGGAGCCCGAACGGTCCCTTTGGTTCATCGCATATCCTTTTCAGGGGAAATGCCTTCGCATGAAAGGTGAAACAAGCTGTTTCAATACCCGCGCCCTCATCCACTACGTGAGAGCCAAACGCCCTGAGAATCTGCACCTCCTCTGGGCCCCCTTGAAGGGGAGACTCGCAGACGGAGAAGATCCCGAGGGTTTCTTGAGCAACCCGAAGAATCGTGTCAGCATCGAGGTGTGCCGGGACATCATGGAGCAAGCCAAAAAGGCCACCTCCGACGACATGGCTGTGTATAAAGCCGCCTTTGAACATGGAAGGCAAACGAAACACGGCGGCACTCAACCAAGATGGCCCCGGGCCTTGGCCGGCCCGAGGCGTGCCATTCGCAGAGTCCAAGAAAGGAACGGCAAGCTTTTCGGTGGCCAGAGCATTGAGATCCTCTCGGTCTCCGATACACATGCCCTGATCCGTGTGCACTGGTCCAAGGAGCTTCCCCTGACCCGTGATTTCTGTCTGTTCGCCAAAGGCATCTACCAGGCGATACCGACCGGATTTCAGCTCTCCCCCGCAAGATTATGGGAAAGGACGTGCTTCTTTGAAGGCGGTCCCTACTGCGAATACGAGCTGTGGTGGGATAAAAAAACTTCGCCCAAGATCTCTCGCCTCGCGCCTGCACTACGAAGCGTCTTTCGGGCGCAGGGGACTCAGGTGACAAAGGGCGAGAACCAACCCGCGGTGAAAGACCAAGGGGCCGCAGGGCTTGAAGAAAGGCGTTCAAAGACGCGCGTTGACCAGAAACGGAGGCTCGAGCCTGCTGCCGGCCTTGAGCCACAAGGCAACACCGAAGCCCCTAGAACGGCTCAAAGCCACACAGGCCAGGCCTCTCACGAATTGAACAACGTCTTTGCCGGCATTCAGGGACGCGTCTCCTTGATGCTTCTGGATACGGACGCCCGTGATCCTCATTTTGGACATCTTAAGCACATAGAGGGGATGATCCAACAGGGGGCAAAGGTGACCAAGCAATTCCTGGATGCTGCCGGTAGCAGCCAAGACCAGCTCGCCGTGCCCTATTCGAATGAGAATAAGCTTCAAAGAGAACAAGAGCGGTCCAGGGACCTGTTGCGGGGGACCGAGACGGTTCTTTTGGTAGATGATGAAGATATGATCATTGATATTGGCCGGCAGATGCTCGAAGCCTTGGGCTACCAGGTGATGGTGGCAAGAACCGGCCAGGAGGCCGTGGAGATTTATGCAAAACATCAGGACAGCATAGACATGGTGCTCCTTGACATGATCATGCCGGACATGGGTGGCGCTCAAGCCTGCGACAGAATGAAAGAGATCAACCCAGACGGCAAGATCCTGGTAGCAAGCGGATACAGTGCAGAGGCTGAGGCACGACGGACTCTGGCGCGGGGTTGCGATGGCTTTATTCAGAAGCCCTTTTCTCTGAAACAGCTCTCAAAAAAGATCAGGGGCATACTGGATCATGAGTAATGGATTGAAGCCTCCCCGCGGCAAGCCAAGGGGAATCTTCACCGTAAGGAAGTTTTTCATTTTCAGATTCGCTCGCTAACCCCGCCGCAAGCAGCGGGGAATGCGCTCGCTTTCGCGGTTCAAGAATGACGAGGGCGCCCCTCTTCATCCCAGCCCCGGAGGCGATAGTAGTCAGAAAGCATCTCTTCGAGTTCAGCCTCGCGTATCCGGTGCCCGCTCTTGAGCGACTCCTTGTAGAGACGCGCAGGAAGCCTGTCATCTTCCCGTTTTAATCCTTCCTGAATATTGAATCGGCGAACCGTATTCGAGACATCAGCGCTGATCCGCGCCAGGATCGCACGGTCTGCTTTTAGGCCTGTGACGCCCTCCACCATCTCGCACAAGGATTCCCAGGGGTACAGGTCCCGATAAAAACGGCACAGGATCAAGGTATCAAAAAGGGTGAGGCGGTCCTCAAAGTCCACAAACATCGCGGCCTTGCCCTTGATGGCAGCAGGTTCAATCATGCCGGCGAGTTCGGGTTTGTAAAACGTGGCCCTCAGGTGGCAGGCGCCCCTGTCGGAGGTGGCATACCCCAGCCCCACGCCTTTGAGGACCCTCGGGTCATAGCCCGCAGGTTCCAGGCCCTTGACGTGAATCGCAAGCTCTTCCAGGCCCCACTCTTTAGCAGCGGTCCTGATGCCCTGGGCCAACAAATCACCGATGCCCTCGCGAAAGGCGATCTTTCTCAAAAGCTCGGCAATGGCATCCACCTGTCCATAATCGATGGAGGCGTCAATTTTTCCACGACGGGCCGCCTCAATGGCAAGTCCGCAAAGATTGCCGGCTGTGATCGTGTCCAGGCCAAGCCGGTCACAGATGTCATTTAAGTAGATGATCTCTTCGATGCTGTCGATGGCGCAAAGTCCGCCAAAGGCGTAAATCGTCTCATATTCCGGTCCTTCGAGCTTGAGGCCGGCATGACGTCCATGCCTCACGGTGGTCATGCGGCCGCAAGCCATGAAACACTTAAGACAGGCGTGGGGCTTGACCTGACACCGGCTGTGAAGGGCCTCGGCACTGATGGACGGCCACTTTTCATAGCTCCCTTCTGACCAGTAGCGGGTGGGAAAGCCTCCTGCCTCGTTCATGACTTGGACCATCATGGGCGTTCCCTTGCTTTTGTAGGCGGCTACCTGCGGGTGGTCTTTGGCTTCCTGGGCCAGGTGTCTTGCCATTATCCCTACGGCTTTCCGGTTAGCCGGCTTGCGACGACTGTCTCCCTGAAACACGATGGCCTTCAGCCTCTTGCTCCCCATGACACAGCCCGCACCTGTCCGGCCCGCCGAACGCCAGTGGTCATTTTCTATGACGGAAAAACAGACCTGGTTCTCTCCGGCCGGGCCGATGACCACGGCCCCTGTTCGAACCGTTCTCGGGTCTTTGCGGTTGTACCTTCTGACGACCTCGTCCTCGGCATGGTGGGTATCCATGCCCCATAAATCACCCGCCTCATGGAATTCTACCCCCTTGGGATAAACCGCCAGGACCGTGGGTTTCTTGCTTTGCCCCTGGATGATGATGCCGTCGTATCCCGCGGCATCCATGGCTTCGGGGACCCGGCCGCCGGCATAAGACTCGGAATAAAAGCCGGTTTGCGGAGACTTGGTGAAAACGCCGTACCGGGAAGACCCCCAGACGAGGCTCCCGCACACAGGCCCTGTGGCAAAGATCAAGTGATTTTCCGGGCCGGACGGATCGACTCCGGGAGGGTTCAGCTTGGCCAGGAGATACGATGCAAGGCCTTTACCGCCCAGAAACCTCTGAAGAACATCCTCTTCGATTCTTTCAATCCAGAAGCTCTGGTCTGTCAGGTCCGCCGTGAGAATCCGGCCGTAAAACCCGTTCATGCGGTCCGATCAAGGCTCCCTTTCAAGGGTTGCACTCTCTGGAGAAATCAAGCTCAATCTTGGGAAATAGGTGCGATAGCGAGAAACATCTCGCGCCCTTATTCGGCCTCAATATCGGTGACGTCCAGCTCTTTTCCCGAGACAATCTCTGCTGCGACGCCACCACATTGAGGACACAGAAACATGGTGCTATCCACATCAAATTGGATGTCACACTTGTCGCACCGTCCCTTGGCAGGGACGATTTCAATGTTCAACTCCGCTCCATCAGCGAGCGTACCTTCGGACACCACCTCAAAGGCAAACGTCAGGGCGTCGGGGACGATGGTGGAAAGCTCGCCGATTCGAACATGCACACGGGTGACGCGGGAGACCTCATGTTTCTTGGCTTCGTCTTCAAGGATCTTAAGCAGACCTTGGGCGATGGAGACTTCATGCATTATTCCAGGAATCCCTCCTCGATCGTAATCTCAGCCTTCTGTCGCAACTGGGCGAGCCATTCATCCATAACCTTCTGGCGTTTCTGAAACATCATGCCGGATTTCGTTTCTGATTTCTTAGCCTCGAAGTCTTTGGGGTCGGCGGCCTGTCGCTCTTTCAAACGCATCACAAAATAGCCTTGCCTTCCCTTGATCACCCCCTCCGGCAGAGGGTCTGTCGGGGTTAATGAAAAAGCAGCATCCATGGCGTCTTGTTCAGCCCCAATACCTGGGATCGACCCAAACCGCTTGAAAAAGTCTGTGCTTTTTGTATCCAGTTTACGCTTGGCGGCCTCTTTTTGAAATGCCTTGCTTCCCTGAACGGCCTTCAAAAACGCCTCTGCGTCCTTACTGGCCAGCTCGTCTTGTCTGACGGCGATCAGGTCTTTGCTCACTCTTTTTTCCACCACGCCCAGTTTGGGAATTTCGGCCGGTTTCCTTTCCTTGACTTCAAGGATATAGTATCCGTCGGTCAGCTCAAGAGGTTCGCTCACCTCGTCGTCATCCAGGTCAAAAGCGACTTTGGTGAATTCTTCTGCCCCAGGGATCTCCGTCACACGGTCGCTACGGGCAAAAAAGTCGGTTTCAATCGTCTTCAGCCCGCGGGCCCTTGCCACTTCTTCGATGTGGCCCGTCCCATAACAAGCATCAGCTATATCCTGGGCCTGATCATAGGCCATGGTCCTGGCCGCTTCCTTGACCAATTGACTGCGAATCTGGTCTTGCACTTCAGCCAGAACCGGCTCTTTGGCTTTCTGGACCGCCTCGACCTTAATCAGATGCCAGCCGAAGCGTGTCCTCACGGGCTTGCTGATCTCCCCGGTTTTCATGGTAAAGGCCGCATCGGAAAAGGGCTTTACCATCCGATCCTTGGTGAAGAAGCCGAGATCACCCCCCTTGGTCTTGCTGCCCGGATCATCAGAGTATTTCTCGGCCAGCTTGGCAAAGTCCGTCCCGGCCTTTACCTCTTCCAGAACCTTTAGGGCTTTCTTGCGCGCCATCTCGCTTTGTTCCTGTGTCGCCCCCGGATCTACCTTGAAAAGAATATGGCGGGCCCGGACCTTCTTGGGTGAGGCATATCTTTCCTTGTTGAGTTCAAAATACTGGCCGACCTCTTCTTCTGAGACATTGACCTGAGATTCGAATTGCTTGAAACCAAGACGCAGATACCGCACCTTGACTTTAGGGGGTATTTCATAGTCCTTTTGGTGCTTGGAAAAATAGGTTTCGAGCTCTTGGGGGGTCACCTTCACATCCTTGTAAGATGATGGCTGGAAAGCCACATATTGCAGGCTCACCTTTTCTTCACGCCACCTAAATGTTTCCAGCGCCTCGGCATCTGATACCTTAATGCCCCCGAGGATCAGTCCGTGCATCTTGTCTGCGAGTAGCTCCTCTTTCATGCGTTCTTCAAACATCTCCGGGGTCATCCGGTTGAGGGACAGCATGCGTTGATACAGTCGAGAATCAAACCGGCCATTACGTTGAAAGGGAGCCATGTTCTGAATGGCCCGGACCAAATCCTCCTTGGTCGCGTGCAGGCCAAGACGCCCCGCCTCTTGGAGGACAAGCCGCCCATTGATGAGTTGATTCACCGCCTGCCTCTTGAGATCAAGGGTCTTGAGGAGCTTTTCATCCAAGGCGTTGCCGAACTGTTTTTGGTATTGCTCCTTCAACTGATTGTAGGCACTGAGGTACGCCTCCACATTAATCGTTGCACCGTTGACCACCGCCACGCGGTTTTGTCGCTGGGCCCGATAACTGCCGACACCCCAGAATATGAACACCACGACAATGACCCCGAGGACCACCTTGATCAGCCAGGACCCAGCGTGTTTTCTCATTAAGCTGAGCATCGCAACCTCCGTATGGTTAGGCTAATGGCTTCCAGGTCCACACATTTTAGCCCCTGGAAAATGTTATTGCATACGGGCAATCCGATTCTAAACCGTGTGAAGCTCCACGACCAAAGGTCGGGGCTTCCCGGAAAGGTATCAGGCCATTTTCATATAGCTTCCCTTGACCCCGACCAGAGGTCGGGGCTTGCGGGAAGCAGGCCGGTCAAACTCGCGTGTAAGTGACCGTAAAGAACAGGGAGTGAGACTTACAAATAGCGTCGATGACCTGTGGATATTATTCAACCCGTGGAAAATCTCCGCATCTTGCTGCTCTTTCTTAACGCTCACTAACCCGCTCAAACAGTGCCTCGCTTTAGAATCGGATTGCCCGTATGCTTCATTGTGCAGGTTTTTTGAACCGAACGGTCGAAGATTCCCTGTAGCTTGCTACAGGGAGCTTCAATAGGCTAAGACCTGCCAAGTCTAAAATGATTGAGCCGTCCGCCTGCCAGCACAAACTCCCTTTCTCTCTCATCCAGGTCAATGCATACTTCAAACATGCGGCCCTGGGTCTCGTTCAAAACGCTCAGAGTCGTCTTGCCCTCCTTGAGCGCACTGGCCACACCCTCCATGGTGAGGCGGTCGCAGGGCTGGACGTGTTCCAGGTCTTCAGGTCTTACGAAGCGCATGGGAAGCATCCCGAAGTTGATGAGGTTGGCACGGTGAATGCGGGCGAAGGAAATGGCGATGACCCCTTTGATTCCCAGGAACATGGGCGCCAGGGCTGCATGCTCCCGGCTCGAACCCTGACCGTAGTTGTTGCCGGCCACGATGAAGCCGCCGCCCTTGTCTTGAGCCTCTTGTGCAAACCCCTGGGCACAATTGGAAAATACACATTGGGAAATAGCCGGGATGTTGGACCGCAGCGACATGATGTGGGCCCCGCCGGGCAGGATGTCATCCGTGGTCACGTCATCCCCCAGGCGAAGCAGGACTTCTCCCTGCAATGTCTCCGTCATGGCCTGGCCCCGGGGCAGCGGTTTGATATTGTTCCCCCGCAACACCTCTACGGCCTCAGGATGCTCCGGAGGTTCCAAAAAAAAATGATCCATGGCCGGGAAGACCATGGGCATGGCGACCTCGATGGCCTCACCAAAGGTCCTGGGATCGGTGAGCTCACCCTTTAGAGCAGAAACAGCGGCTACCTCCGGACTGCACAGATAGAGCTTCGCACTCAAGGTGCCGCTGCGGCCTTTGAAGTTTCTGTTAAAGGTCCTGAGGCTCACGCCATCACTCGGCGGAGATTGCCCGATGCCGATGCAGGGCCCGCAGGCACACTCCAGGATTCGGGCCCCCGCCTCGATCATGTCTTTCAAGCCCCCGGTTTCGGCCAACAGCGCCAGAACCTGCCGGGAGCCAGGTGATATGACCAGGCTAGTGCGTGGATGGACAACATGTCCTTTCAGAATGGCAGCCGCCGTTGCCAGGTTTTTATAGGAGGCGTTGGTACAGCTGCCGATGGCCACTTGATCCAATTTGAGCCCTGCGATCTGCCTCACAGGACGAATAAGATCCGGCATATGGGGCTGGGCTACGAGGGGCTCCAATTCTGTGAGGTCCATGGTGATGACTTCTGCATAAGAGGCCTCCGGATCTGCTGCCAGGGGCTTGAAGTCCGTCTCTCTCTGCTGCGACTTCATGAAAGACAAGGTCGCCTCGTCACTCGGGAAGATGGATGTCGTTGCCCCTGTCTCAGCACCCATGTTTGCAATAGTGCCCCGTTCGGGTACGGAGAGGGTGGCCACCCCCGGCCCGCCATATTCAAAGACCCTGCCGACGCCCCCTTGGACCGAAACACGGCCCAACAATTCCAGAATAATATCCTTGGCCGTCACCCAGGGCGAAAGGACCCCCTCCAGTTCGACCAGGACGACTTCCGGAGACCGCAGGCGGAAGGGTTCCCCCGCCATGGCCATGGCGACATCCAGGCCCCCGGCCCCTATGGCCAGCATCCCCATACCGCCGGCTGTGGCCGTGTGACTGTCTGAACCCAGAAGGGTCTCCCCTGGCACTGCAAATCGCTCCAGGTGAACCTGATGACAGATGCCGTGGCCAGGCCCTGAAAACGTGATGCCGTACCTGGCTGCAAAAGACTGAAGAAACCGATGGTCATCACTGTTTTGGGGACCGGACTGGAAGGTATTGTGATCCACGTAACTGACCGATCGCTTGGTGCGTACACGGGGCACGCCAAGGGCCTCAAACTGTAAACAGGCCATCGTGCCCGTAGCGTCCTGCGTGAGCGTCTGATCGATGCGAAGCGCTATGGGCTCCCCCGGAGGAGGCACGGGGGTGACCCCATGGGCCTCCAGGATCTTTTCGATAAGGTTCTTACCAGCCACTATGTTCCTCTATGCTATGTCCTCTGACGTTGCAAGCGTCGCTGTGCCGCAGATCCAGGGCACCACCCCGCTCTCTACTGCCTGCAAGGACACAGGTTCCAACAAAAATCAGCCCATCACGCCAGGATGGGCCATGGATTTTTAGCACTATAACATTGATTCGTCAATCGCTCGTACCCCTGATTTCTGATCTGGCCAAAGACCTGAGAGGATGCATGTTGACAGAAGGGAGGCAAGGTGCTAGAAAATTCTTGCATGGTTGGCGGGGCGTGGCGCAGTCTGGAAGCGCACCTGAATGGGGTTCAGGGGGTCGGAGGTTCAAATCCTCTCGCCCCGACCAATTTAGAGTAAAATCGGTGGGTTAGCGATTAGCTTTTCCGCCTTTTTTGTGCTTTTTTAGTTTTTTGTATCCTATTTGTATCCCACTCAATCCTCACTAGTAAAAGACCTTTATGTAAGTACCTGATATCACGTTCTCGCTTTTGCGGAAAAGTGGGCCATCCAACGCGGCTTTTTGACTCGTTTTGTGTAATATCAAGCTGTTAAAGAAATCATGCCTGAAAGCGCACCTGACCCTGGTTCAGGGTCGCTTTCAGGCAAAGTTGCTTGCGTGATTTCATTGAGGAACCTTATTAGACTAAGGTTTCCTAAGATTCTGTTTTGGCAAATACGTATGCTTTTTGGCCAGTGTTTTGGGGCAGATACATAACAGAAAGATATGGTACCTAGACCTCTCTTGGAGGACGTATACATGCCAGATAGCTGTATTCTAGGCATCCAGTCTACCGGTGAGGCTCTTCAAAAGAGAGTTTTACTTCGGCTAGGTCGGTCGAGAACGGCAACGCGGCATGGTATCTCTTATGGCACGCTTTTGGAGTACGTCGTCAATTTTTGGATGTGATCTCTAATCGTTGAAGTTCGGGGTCCACTTTGGCTCTGCCTTAACCGCTGAGAGTTGACGAAACCACCCGACCCCTCTTGACAAATGTGTCGATTCCGCTAGACAAATAGGGCGATGAAAATCAAACTTGCTGGTGTCATCCTTTTAACAGTCTTTTTAACAGTCTTTGCGGCTTGCGCTACCACCCAGAAAGGGGCTTGGTTTCCTTATGTGGGCTGCCCCAGGCAAGAACTGATCGAACATTGGGGTGAGGGCCACGGTTTTTTCGATGGAAGCATATACGATGTGAGAGAAACTGTTTGGTACCACAAACGCTGCCGTGCCGGAGATAGAGGCTGCAAAATCAAGCCGGGCAAGGATACGAAGCACACCAGCTACGCTATCTATATCCACAACGGCGTTATTGAACGTGTCGATAGACATTATTAGGTTTCTTGCGGCTATCTGTTCCATCTAGCTATTCGACACGGCCTTGTCCTAGTTCAGATTCTATACTTCCTGCAATGGGTCTATCTCACCGTTTTTTCTTGGGCTTTTGATGTCACCAGACAAGAGACTTATGAATCCAGCCCACCTCCCCGTCTGCATGCTGGACTTTGAGCCATTTGCCTTTTTGGCCGAGACGCTTGAAACACACTCCTCTTTTCGCCTGAAATAATATCTTGTAATTCGTTCCCGGCTTCTCCCGAACATTGACCAGTTGCGCTTTGACAATGACCGCTGGGATCTGCTTTAGCAAAGTGCCATGCATCCAACCCACATCACCCTCAAAGTCCCGGATCCTGTACCACCTGCCTGACTTCTTTAGAACATCAAACGGATAGTTCTTCCCTACACAGACCAAAGAATGTCATGATTTGTCCCAGGACCAGAGCGTACGTTGGCCCTCTCCACCCTCACAGCAAGCCGCTTCGCATTCGCCTCTCCAGCAAAGACCACAAGACAAAGAACTGCAAATAGAACAATCCGTCTCATAGCGTCACCATGTCTCGCACTTTTTCAGGGCTCCCTGGGCCTACTTATACTCCGTGATATCTACCAACGAGGCCATTTTGCCGATGGTATTTCCCTCCATGTCCGTAACATTCGAAGAAGAAGCCTACACCAGCAATGTCGTGCCACCCCACCCTTCCGCCGAACAGTGAACTCCTCCGTCTCCCCTTTTGCTTTGTCAATGACAGCTTTGACATCGGTGAATCTGGTTATTTGCTCTGAATCGAATAGGTTGGCTGCATTCCTGCCTAAGAGTTCTGCTTTTTCTCCATATTCAAACATACTCAGAAAGGCAGGATTGACGTACACAATGCGTCCCTCAAGGTTGGTTATGAGGACGGCATTGACTGATGACTCCAATGCATCGAAAAGAACACTCGATTCCTCCTGTGCGTAATCGCGTTCCATAGCAGCCTTTTCCAGCCAGGCAACCTGCTGACGGAGTCCGTCCAATTCTTCAATCAGTTGATCCTTTGTTTTATTCTTGTCTTTCACATTATCCTCAAACATAAAACAATTGACTCAGCCGGAGATGGCCTGGTGAAATCGTTACCAAACAGATCGTTGGCGTGTCGCGTGTGCCATGCACTGACAGTCAATGCTACGATTAACTCACCTTAATTGGCTTGGGCATGTAAGGGAAACGATACATTATGTGCACACTCTCTTTATTTGCGTCAAAAACGTCATAACGCTCAATTTGTCCACCAGGCACAGGAATAAGATCCCGGCCGTCACGCCTCAGAGTCTTAAAGAGACTTTTCGCCTTCATGTCACAGGCGTCCAGTGTGTCGTGGTAGTCTTCAGCCGGCATCGTATAAATGACACCGATATAACAGACATCTGCCTTGGTTTCTTGTTGAGTTACGCCTTCAAATGTGGTGAGACTCAAAATGCCAATCTTGGTAGATTGATTATTCGGCGTCGCTTCTAGCTTGTCTCTGATAGAAACGACTTTGTCTCGGCCATTCTCTGACACCGCGTGGTCTCCTTTTCTATTTTGTCTAGGGAAGATCCATTTCTTACATAGACACCGTCCACAAATGGCCAAGCGACCTTTGTAAACAAGTGTTACCTTGGCTTATCCCGAACAAGTTTGCCAGAGTAGGTTTTCCTAGGGTGCTTCGGATGCTTTTGGGCAACCTCCACCAACCCAATGACCCGGTTGGGCCGTCATGACTCCGCCAAGTTTTTCTGCTTTGACTATAGGTCCATCTCAGCTCGAACCTGGCACGTTCAATATGGGCCTTAATTTTTTCAATAGCCATCCATCTCTCATCCATTTTGGGCGAAAGCCAGACTTTTGCCAAAGACCCAGATAAGTCACATCAATAACGGAATACCGCAGCAAGTGGCGCATCAGCAGGGACCTCATCAGGTTCAACTCCATAGACAGTCCCTCCATTTAACAACGTGTGAATCGCCGCAAAATCCAAGAGATCCGAGTCGCCCGGCTCTGCTCCGTCGCGGAGGTGAACTGTATTGGTCGCCAGATCAAATGTGCCCCAGCTTTGAAGGCCAATAGCAGCAAACAGTAATTCGACTCTTCCATAGTAGGCAGACCGAACAATTGCCTTAACATCGCAGGACGATTTGTCCCTACCTGCGATCTGCCTATATTGGGCTATGGCTTCGTCACGATCCTTCCGAAAGTGAGGCTGTACAATTCTCCAGGCATCGTCATGGAGCTCCTCCGCACTCAGCGCTTCGGGGTTGCCTGTAACGCCTCCTTCGACCAAATACGGATAGGTGTTCGCCTGTCTGTAAATCGGAAGAAGGAATTCAACTCCTGCCAGCACCAAAGGTGCTTGTTCATCTCTGAGCACCTCATGTAGCCCTCTATCAACCTCACGGAAGTAATGTAAGATGTTCTCCTTGTTATCTGTGGTGTCAGTGCCGTGGCCATGAAAAATGGTTGCTCGTTCGCCTTTCGTTCCTGGTCTCCCACTATGGACGTGGAACTGTTTCTCAAGGCCTTTGGCCATAAACACATCAGCCAGTCTTCCAGGAACAGCTTCAAAGTCGACGTCAACAACGCTGTAACGGGATCCATGAAATAGCCTGCATTGGTTTTGGCTGAGAGCCAACACATAGAAACGTCCATCCCCACTGATCAGGGGAAGGAGAGGCTTAATATGGAAACGGTTGGCAACCACTACCAACTCCTTGAAATCGATCGGAACACGGTAATAAGAAAATGTGTGCGGGGAGAGAAATATGGCGAGTCCGTCACTCTGATGCCCCCAAAATGGGCTGTTCTGTAAGAGTGCTCGGGGCCTTTCAAGAAATCCTTCCAACTGAGGAGAACGAAGCCAACTCGTTGTCAAACCTTGCTCGGCTTCACGGAGCAAATTCTTAAACCTGATCTGATCCTGTTGGGTTTCTGCTCTGCCCCGGTGTGTTGGCAAGAAGATGGAAACGCAGGGGGAAGCGTATTCATCTATCAGTTTGCCAAGGTGTTTATTGGTGAAAAGGTTCATATGCTTTTCTCTACCCTTTCTGGATGTACATTCATGCTGGGAAGCTACCCCTTAAATCCAGATACCCTTGTCAGAGGCATTTTACACCTATACGAGGCAAGCAGGCCTCAAGGCTAATCATTGCAAACAGGCTGATAGGCACCCGTGATGTCAGATGCCACCTGTAACCTGAGTTCTTCATCGCCGATGGTCAATACGCAAACGCAGTTGCCTCCGTACCTGGCAAGGCATTCAGTTTTGTAATGGCTGTCGAAATGAGTTGACAAGTCATTCGTCTGACCCACATAGATTGGTGCATGCTCAAGACTTCCGTCTGGTTTAGATATGCATTTTGTTATCATATATACCGCGCCAACGGGGGCAAAGTCTGCGTCCCAAGAATAGGCGAGGAATTCAAACTCTTCGCCCGACCCACCAGCAATGGTAACAATGCCAATTGGCGTCATATTGCCTCTCTATGCAAGGCTGGGGTTCTGCCGCCCAAGATGCAGCTGTGTTTAAAAACATCATTCAAAGATAACATGACCTTTGCCTGCAGCTGCTATTCTCGTAAGAGCTTCGGTTTTTCTCAATGCCGTGTTCCTGAATATTACGGTGGAACCAGAGCGTTTGGCTGCGGCTGCGATTTTGGCTAGCTCATCCGCAGTCCTTTTCCCGCCTTCCAACACAAGTCCGCCGCCTGCCCTGGCTATTTTCACTAGCTCGTCGGTAGTTTTCCCGCTTAAACTCATGGCGCTCCTCCCCGATCCTTGTGGAAAACGGCCAAACCTTCAACCTTGACCATTCTGTTCTCTACTGTCGATTCTTGCCGCACGTGTTTATTCATGACAGTTCAGCACGATTTTGACGACTAAAGGGCTTCAAGGTTAGGAAATATTGCAAATCAGCCCTTTTTTGTGCGCGGATCCTCATTGTTTCTTTGTTAGCGTCTCTGTGCAGAAGCGAAAATACAGCGGCGCTAATCTTCATAATCCTCACGAGTTTCTTCATCTTGTTCTCGTTGCACGATGTCATAGTCGAACTCAAGCAATCCATCCTCATCAAAATGTGAGGAGATCACTTGTTCCAATTCAGCCGTCATTTCCTCCACATAGTCGAGCGAATCTGCCTGCACTTCTAGGTCTATTTGCACCGAGAATGTCACCATATCCACTTACTCCTGCATCCCAAACTGAGAAAACGTTGGAACGCCTCGTCAACGTGAAAACCATATTGCGTTCCTTGTACTAAGGGTTTACCGTCTCCCAAACGATCAAAGACAAAAGATGTCTGCTGGGCATCTTTTTGTAAACTTCTTACCTGCGCCTGGAAGACCGTCGGGGAGTTCTTCTTCGTACAGTCCGCCTCGATGGCCTATAGGTTCTCTTGCCAGGCTCGCCAAAAAGCATCACGCCCTCCACGCTATCCCCCTTCAAAATAAGACTATGATTTATGCCCGAAAGGATTCGTTCAAGACCGTCTTGAACGGGCAGATTTGTGAATTGTAAGGAGATATCATTATCCAGCAGAGATGGGTCTCCCATAAAGCCCTTGTCAAAATATATCTTTCTTTGCTGCTTAATCCTATCCAGAACAGCCGTAAGGGGGGTATTCTTAATATTGGCCGTCATCCTGCCTTGATCGAAAGCCAGGTAGAGTCTTTCTTCCTGTGCAGAGGCAACACCGCCTAGGAGCAATAAGGCAATAAGGCTGGCAAGTAAGGCCAATATGGGTTTAGGCATCTTGCGCATGGCTTTAGGTACAACCATTTCCTGCACACTGACTCTTGGCCGGACCAAACAGTACTTACATGGACTTTGAAAAGACGACGTCATGAGCAATGAGCTACGCGGACTTCCTGGCGATGAGCCTCTGAGTCGACTCTCAGCCGACAAGTTTTTCGGGATATTAGTGCCTCGACTATCTTTTTCTTAAGTTCATGAAAGTCTGTACTTTTGACCACATAGCCATCTGCTTTGGATAACCTCGCATCTTCCCGATAGCTGTCATAAGCAGTCAGGATGATAACGGGCAGGTGGGAATATTGTCGTTTTATGTCTTGAAAAAGACGGAATCCCTCTGGTCCGTCAAGATACAGATCAAGAAGCACTAAATCGGGCGGAGAAGGATAAAGATGCACTTTAGCGGAGTCGAGGTCCCCTGCCGTGGCAACCTCGTATCCCTCGAGAAGCAAATTTTTGGCAATAAGTTCCTGAATGCAAGTTTGGTCATCTACAATCAAAATCTTTGGCATCGCGCTTCCTCTCGCTTAATGCTTCCACCGTCTTTACCATCATGGCCTCAGCAGAATAGCGCGCCCCAACTTCCGATTAAATCCTGTTGCATATACTGAGGCCTTAGTGGGGACTAAGGAATAAGCCTTAAGTCAGCCCAACCAATTCAACGTCAAAGGTCAACGTTTCTCCTGCCAGTGGGTGGTTTGCATCAAGGGTTACAGTTTCTTCGTTTATGTCTGCAATGGTCACATCCACAAGGCTGCCGCCTTCTTTGCGCACCTGTAGCCTTTTCCCAACAGTAGGCGTGACGCTGTCCGGAAGTTCGCTCTTGTCTACCTCCAGCATTAGTTCTTCCCACTTTGGTCCAAATCCTTCCTCAGGCGGAACTGTTATGGTTCTTATCTCACCGATTTCCATACCAATAATCCCC
Source organism: uncultured Desulfobacterales bacterium (assembly GCA_964502635.1). Taxonomy (GTDB): domain Bacteria; phylum Desulfobacterota; class Desulfobacteria; order Desulfobacterales. The sequence goes on along the minus strand of CAZCXI010000009.1, from coordinate 9,610 downwards.
TGTTCAAGACCCAAGATACGCTTTCCACTTCCAATCTCAATTTCAAGGGGTGGTCGACCTTGTGTGGTGCTAATCACCCTCCCGTTTTCCAGTCTGGCTGTGTAGTGTACCTTTACCGTGTCGCCATTTCCTGCCTGCATCATGTGTATCTCCTATGAGCGCGTTATAAGGGTGGTCACTTGGTTCAAACGACACTCTTAGCGTCTAGGGTGGGGCATAACCTTCACACATCTTGTTCACCACAGCAGATAGCCCCAGAAAATTGCCATCGATATATGTCAAGTAGCGTGGCCGCAGACGATGAGCCATGGCGATGGTCTCATGCTCTGTGTCTGGCACAACTACGATAATGCGAATGTTTCTAAACAGATGGCGAATAGCCAGAAGATCCAAAAAATCTTCTCGGTTTCCAACAAGGAGTATGACGATAGCCATATCCTTGGCCCCTCGCAGTCTCAGAGAAAGGTCGTTGATCGTTTGGTAGACTTCGATGACGCCGTCTGACACCGACGATTGGAGCACGGTCTTTGCCCGTTCTACAATGCCTTCTGGGGCCGTTGTGTATAGAAGCACCTTCATCCTCTGTGTCTCCTTTAGAGATCGGTTGCCGCCATGAGGTAACCGTATGTTGCCCGCCATTACGGAATGCGTACACAAAATATATGCCAGCACCCTAAAACATCCATTTTAAGTCGTTATCCTGTATACTTGTGTCACTAAAGGGGCAGGCCAGAAGATGGCGGGGAGGACTCAAATTGTCCGGCGGCACAGGAAAAAATCCGATGAAACAGGAAAAAATCCGATGAAACAGGACGCCTAAGCGTGGGATTGTAAGAAAGGAGATTAACCCGATGTGGGCACGTGATGCTTTTTGAGAAGGTCGTACAGGCGGGATCGAGACAGACCGGATATCCTACAAGCCTCCTTTATCTTGCCTCCGGTTAGCGACATGAGGTCTTCCAGGTAGTTTTTTTCCACTTCAGCAACAGCCGCTTCTCGCAATGCCACCAGCCTGGGGAGTGTTTGCTTACGGTTAGTAATTGTTTGACGTTTTCGTGTTCCAACATGTTCATCACCGACTGAGGTCCGGGCCATCTTCGCACGAATCTCGGTCGGAAGGTGTATTGGGAAAACCATCGGTTCGTGTCGCGCTGATACGATAGCACTCTCCAAGGCTTTGACTAGTTCTCGGACATTGCCAGGCCAGTCGTAGCTAGCCAGTGCGGGAAAGAATTCAGGAGAAAACTCCTTTTTCTCTATCCCGTATTCTTCACACAATTGCGCTACGTGGTGCTCAACCAAATCTCTTATATCTTCGGTACGCTTCTTTAGTGGGGGCAACTCAATCGTCAAGGACCGGATGCGAAAGAGGAGATCCCTACGGAACAGCTTACGCTGCACCATGTCGTCAAGACCCCGGTTAGAGGCTGCAATGAGTCTAAAATCGCTCTCTATCTCTTGCTTACGACCGACGGGTCGGAAACGGTGTTCCTCAAGTACCCTGAGAAACGTTTTCTGAAGAGGAAAGGGTAGCTCCCCCACCTCGTCCAGGAACAGCGTGCCCCCATTGGCCTGCAAGATGAGGCCGCCACGGGCTTTTTCTGCTCCAGTATAAGCTCCCCTCTCATGGCCAAAAAGTGTGCTCTCCACAAGGGTTTCGGGCAAGGCGGCACAGTCAACGACCACAAAGTTCTTTTCAGCGCGGGCACTGTTATTGTGAATAGCCCATGCAAAGAGTTCTTTGCCGGTACCGGTTTCCCCTGCGATCAGGACACTGGCGTCACTGTCGGCAGCCTGGGCCACGACTTTCAGGCAAGCCCTTATGGCTGGGCTATTTCCTATGATCCCCTCAAAAGTCTCCTTCTTTAAACTGACAGAGGGCTTTGGGGATACTTTTCTCGCCTGGTATTGTAGGGCGCGAACCAGTGGTAGGGCGATCGCCTTCTCTGACAACGGGCGCTCAACATAGTCCCAGGCGCCCCTTTTGATTGCCACCTCGGCTTCGTCAGGATCGCCGGAATCACTGATGACAATGACTTCGGGGGAAGACGGCGTTTCAACAATCTGCGGCAAAACATCCAACCCATGGCCATCGGGCATCCGTGCGCTGAGAAATACGACATCAAAGCTTTCGGAACGAGCGACTCTGAGCCCTTTGTGAAGGAGGTGGGCACTCGTTACATCGTGCTCCATCCGCTGTGCCACCTGTTGGAGCATGCCACAAAAGGCGGTGTTGTCATCAATGATTAGCACCTTGGCCATAACATGCCTTATTTCTTCCAATGAAAACCGTGGACATCACAAGCTTCACAGCAGGGCCGCACAATCGAAAGATCATGCCCGACCTGTTTTCATTTCCAATCAGTTCATACACCAGAAGCACGGCAAGGGTAACCCGGGGGCTTGAGCTCTCAGATCCTTTGACCTTCGTGAAAGACGTGTAACTTGTCTGGATGAATAAAAAGAGAAATCACCTGCCCCGCGCTGTATGTGGCATCTTTTGAAGCTCTAACCGTGATCGGTTTCCTTCCTAACCGTGCATGGACATATTTTTCAGCGCCCGCGTTGCTTAGCATCTCCACCCGCGCCGAAAGATTAGCTTCCTGATTCGTTCGAAATTCTATGTCTTCGGGACGCACCCCAATCTCCACTGTTTTTCCCATCAGATCTTTGGGAAGCTTTCTGACATCGACTGAAAAATCGTCACATCGAAACCTAAGATACTTGCCTTCTCGGATGACTTCTCCCTCGAACAGATTCATCATAGGCGACCCCACGAAGCTGGCCACAAAGGTGTCTGCCGGCTGATCATAGATCATCGCAGGTGTGCCGATTTGGTGGACGCGTCCCTGTCGCATGACGACAACCTTGTCACCCAACGTCATCGCCTCTACCTGATCATGGGTGACATAGATGGTGGTCGTATTGATCTGTCTGTGGAGTCTTTTCAACTCCAAACGAACGTTGATCCGCAGCTGAGCATCTAAGTTGCTCAGGGGTTCGTCAAGAAGAAATAGTCTGGGACGCCGGACGAGGGCGCGGCCCATTGCCACCCTTTGCCGTTGCCCGCCCGAAAGCTGCCGGGGTTTGCGGGCTAGGAGGTGTTCAATGCCAAGCAGGCGGGCCGTCTCTTGAACCTTGTGTTGTATTTTCTGCTCGGCTATGCCTCGCATCCGAAGCCCGAAACCCAAATTTTGAGATACGGTCATGTGAGGATAAAGCGCGTAGCTTTGAAAGACCATGGCTACATCCCGCTCTCGTGGCGCAAGTTCATCCACCACTTTGCCATCGAGCAAGACAGAGCCCTTATCCTGACGATCCAGCCCGGCCACGATTTGTAAGAGAGTGCTTTTACCACAGCCCGATGGACCGAGAAGGACGCAGAACTCTCCATCATCTACATGCAGACTCACGTCGGATAATGCGGTTACGTTTCCAAATCGCCTGCTAACGCCATCTAGATTCAAAGAGGCCATGTGCTCATCCCTTAATAGCTCCGGCAGAAAGGCCGGTGACAATGCGCTGCTGAAAGAGCAAGACCAAGACAACCAGAGGGGCAGTCGTAATCAACGAGGCCGCGGCAATCTCTCCCCATGGCACCGTGTGTTCTCCTTGAAAAAGGGCAATACCCACAGGCATCGTCTGTCTTGCAGGATCCGTGACAATCAGGAGAGCAAGAAAAAACTCATTCCATGCATAGATGAATGTTAAGATGGCAGCCGTAAATAGTCCCGGAGCCGATAGCGGTACGATCACTTTTACGAGAGCCTCAATTCTGGAACAACCATCCACCAATGCTGCAGCCTCGAGCTCCTCGGGCATCTCTCGAAAAAAAAGGGCCAAAATCCAAACAGTCAAAGGTAGTGTGAGGGCCACATACGGCAGCACCAATCCTTGGTAGGTGTTGAGCCAACCCAGCCACCGGAGTAACTGCCAAACGGGCCCCACGATGGCAATCTGCGGAAACATGGCGCAAGCCAAGATCAACATAAGGCTGAAATGTGCCCATGGCCGAGGCAGTCTGGCCAGTGCGTAACCCGCCAGCGTGCCCAACAAGATGGTGACCAATGTTGTGGAACCTGCCACAACGATGGAATTGACTAGATAGCCTAAGATATCATAGCGAACAATGGCTGAACGAAAAAAGTCTATGTCAAAGGAGGGCCACAGCTGTGGCGGTATGGCAGTCACCTGGGTCTGAGTCTTGAAAGCCGATGACACGAACAGCAAGAAAGGAACTAGGGAGAAAAAAATGGCCATGAGAACACCTACGACAAGAGCTCCCTTTTTTAACCAGCCTTTCTTCATAGACTCGCCTCCAATAGGCGTCGCCCTACCATGCGCACGTAAACAACAGCGAGGACCAAAACAATGACGAAAACACTCACCGATATGGTCGAACCGTATCCCATCCATCCCTCAACGAACATTTTCTTATATCCGTAAAGTTGGAGCACGTTGGTTGCATCTGCCGGCCCTCCCTGGGTCATCACAAAAGCCAGATCAAAGACCCGGAAGGCATCAATGGTCCGGAATAGAAGAGCCACGAGGATTGCCGGACGGATCAGAGGCCAGGTGACGTGCCAAAACCGCCGCCACATGCTTGCCCCGTCTACTTTCGCCGCCTGATATAGTTCCTCAGGAATGATCTGGAGACCAGCCAGTATCAACAGGGCTGCAAAAGACGAGGTCTTCCAGATGTCTGCCAGAATAATGGCGAATAGAGCCGTACCCGGCTTGGCCAGCCAGGGGATATAGTGAGCTACGCCATGACCGAAGATGGCATAATTGATCATACCGTAGGCGTCGTTGAATAGGAATCGCCACATCTGCGCGGAAACCACTGTAGGGATTGCCCAGGGAATGAGCACACATGCACGAAGGCTCCCACGGCCGGGAAATCGATGGTGGATTAACAGGGCAAGAAGGAGACCCAGAAGAAGCTCGAAAAACGTAGTGGTGGAGACAAACAACAATGTCACCCAAAACGAATGGCGCGCGACTGAATCGTGAAAGAGTTCCTGGTAGTTCTCGAGGCCAATAAAAGGGGAGTTGAGCTGGGGGAGCCCTATGATGATCCGATGAAAGCTAGAAATGATCGACTGGGTGATAGGTGCTACGATAAAGACAAGGAGCACCAGTAGGGTCGGGGCAAGGAGGGCCAGGTAGAGTTTGCGGTCCTTAGGAATCACCGCCGAACCGCTGCCTCCATTTGGACCACCCTTCTGATCCTGGCTGAAGTCGCCTGGGCCAGGTTTTGGACATCCGTTTTACTCTCTGCAATAGCCCGGCTGAAAAAACGCTGCAGTTCCTGACTGATCATGGGGTATAAAGGAGAAACCGGTCGAGGCCTCGCGCTCTTGAAAGCGGGGAGAAAGTCTTTCAAATGAGGCATTTTGTCCTGCACCACTGGGTCCTTGTATACTGCAACCCGCGTGGGAGCTAATCCAGCCTGTATCGCCAGGATTTCTTGGCTGTCGAATGAAGTCATGAATTCGACGAATTCCCAGGCCTCCTCGACATGCTCTGACCATCGGCTTATTCCGAACTGCCATCCTCCAAGGGCTGCCGCCGGACGATGCCCTGGGAAGGCTGGAAGGGTTCCCACACCCACTCTGCCGGCCACCTTGGACCTCTCAGGATCATTGGCTACAGTCCAGGCATGGGGCCAGTTTCTGTGGAATACGGCCTTGCCTTGAAGAAAGACTTCCAACGATTCCGGCTCTTCGTAGTTGATAACACCTTGAGGAGCGGCTTTCCCAATGATTTGATCACGAACAAAGGTGACCGCTTGGATGGACGGAGGCTCGGCCACCAGAACCTTGCCAGTACGCTGATCGATGATACGGCCACCATGAGACCAGATGAACTCCAGCATGTCACATACCAAACCCTCGTACTGCTTAAACTGTGCTGAGAATATGTGCAGAGTTGGATCGGCTTCTCCTTTGAGTATAGCTTTTCCTTGAGCAAGCATGTCATGCCAGGATTTCGGAGGATCAAAGCTGTATTTATCCAGCAAGTCTTTTCGGTAGTAGAAAAGACCTGCGTCCAGAAAATATGGAACGCCATATATTCTGCCATGGTAAGTATTGGCAGCAATGGTGGCAGGCAGGAATGCTTTTTGTGCTTTCTTTGAGAATCTCGATGTGAGGTCCACGGCCCATCCAGCACTGGCAAACTCTGCTGGCCAAATGACGTCCATGAGGAAGACATCCACGGACGTGTCTTTGTTTTTTAGCCGCTGGGTCACGATGGCATGAAATTCGGTGGATGAATGGGGGCCAATCTGGACCTGGACCCGGATATTCGGGTGTGTCTCATGAAAACGTTCAATGAGACGTTCCCGGACTTCAGGTTGATTCGGCTTCCACATGAGGAAGACGATGGTCTGAGGCTCTGAAGCCCGTGAGGGCACACTAAGGAAAACTATAGCCAGAAGGATGAACAGGCGAATCGTTTTCGTGAGGGGCCTCCAATTCATGCGACCCTTGTCCGGTCCTCTCCCCTACGACTGAAGGTCTCAGTTTCTCGAATCTGGCTTTCCGTGACCACGGATTCGGCTCTGTGTCGGTTCGTAATCTCACGATAAAGGAGGGGGCGCCTATACGGAAAGATGGGTTCTTGCTCCTGCCATCTGCCAACCTCTGCCAAATCTATGTCTGCTTCAAGGATTGTCTCTCTTCGACCAGCCTTGCTGATGGTTTCTCCTTTGGGGTTAAATACCGCGCTGTGACCCGAGAAAATTGGCCCGGGTCTATTGGCATAGATCACGTAGACCTCATTAAATATGGCTGCTCCTGAAAGACGCCGCCGCATATAACTGACGGGGAACTCTTTGGGAACCGCGGAAATATTCACAACCACGTCAGCACCTTTGAGCGCCAACACCCTCCAGACTTCTGAAAAGGCACCATCAAAACAGATCGTAATCCCAATTTTGCCAAGAGGGGTGTCAAAAATCTTCAGCTGTCTGCCGGGCACGAATTGTTCGGTCCAATGAACATGGGTTTTTATGTAACTCTGAATGGTATTTCTGTCGATATATGTTGCCATGTTGTAATATCGTTCTCCCCATCTCTTAGACTCACCAATGATGACCCGTGCGTCAACGTCTTGGACAAGTTGGTAGAGATCTTTGGAGATAGACCTGTGAACCGTCTTCATTCTCCTGTATAGGAATCCCTCAGGTTTTTCCATGGAAGGGTGGCCATGAAGAATCAACTCGGGAAAGACGATGAGATCAAATGATTTATGCGCTTGAATGACAGACTCAATCTTTGAAAGATGTGTTTGAATGTTCCTGGCATTGAAGTTTATCTGAGCCACACATATCTTTTTTCTTGATTTGTTTCTACCCATGTATCATCCTCTTGCCGGTTTTTTGGGCACTCAATCCAGAAACGCAAACAAATATTTGAACGTATCCACAAGCATTGGTGGAAGACCAGGAGGCAGCCCGGTCACCACCAAACAGGTTTAGTGGAGCGTGCCTTGTCTCATCTCAGATGCCAAGAATGGTGGTATGTATTTGTTCTTCACTTCTTCTTCGATCTGTTGCAAATAGAAACGCGGGCCATCCTCGCCGTATAAGTCTTCTCCGTAGCGATAAAGGCTTCCCTTGTCTCTTTCTATGTTCTCATCGACCAGTTGCTGATCGATTGTCTCAATATGCGTCTTGGCGACTTTTTGTATTATGCCATGAATGCCAGATCCCGACTGAGCCGGATCCTTTACACGGAAAGCGAGATACGGGGGAACCCCCAGCTCTACGGCAGCTTGGCGGTGGACTCTTTTGCGGAGCCTATCCCCTTTCCCCTCAAGTTTCAACCTGGGCGAAATGCGCATAGCGGTTTGAATCACATCTCTATCCAGATACGGCGCCCTGAGTTCTATTGAGTGAGCCATGGTCAGTTTGTCCTCTCTTTCCAGCGTATCTGTGTATAGATATGTAAGATCTTCCCAGAGCTTCTCATGAAGCCTCAGGTAGCCAAACTCGTCTAATACGTCGTTGTACCAAGGGTAGCCAGCGAAGAGTTCGTCTGCGGCCTGTCCTGTAAACATCACCCTGATGTCATCGTCTGCAGCCAGTTTGGCAGCCAGATACATGGGAATAGCTACTTCGACTTGGAGTAGACCGCTTTCTTCAACATTTTGAATGATCTCAGGGAGAATTTGCTGGACCATGGATTCGTCAATGATCGTGGTCTTTAACTCAAGTCCAAGATCTTTGGCAACAGAACGCGCGGCCACAATGTCGCCAGAGTCTTTGGTTCCGGTACAATAACAAATGAGGTTCTTGCCCTCTCTCTGCAATAGCTTTGACACAAGCACGGAATCAATGCCTCCGGAGAAAATCACCCCTATATAGGATTCCGTAAGTCCTGTTAACCTTTTTCTGACGGCCGCAATGAGCGTTTCTTTATAAAGCTCTACCGCTTCGCGGAAGTCAACAATATCAATTTGCGGGAATTGTAAATGAAACCCTTCTTCTACTTTTAAGCCAGACTGATCAACACAAAGAATATCTCCTGGGTACAACCTGTTTGGGTTTTTTTGACCATTCCACAAAGCCTTCTTCTCTGAAGCGAAGTAGGTGGTTTTACCATTCTGGAGATAATATAGGGGTTTCTTCCCGATAGGATCTCTGGCCACAACAAGAGACGTGCCATCCGTGACGGCAATCGTATACATGCCATCTAGAAGCCCTAGTACCTTGCGCATCGCCTCTATAAGGTCTCCATGATAGGTCTCTTCAAGCAAATGCACAATCACCTCACTGTCACTTGTCGTCTTGATGTCGTGGTTTTTGAAAAGGAGACTTCTGAGTTTCTGGTAATTATAGATCTCCCCATTGTGGATCAAAACGAGTTTCCCATCACAGGAAGCATAAGGCTGCGTGTGTTTTTGGTTGCCCACGATCCTGAGCCTTGAATGACCGAGAGCGACATGGCTTTCGGTGGATACCACGTTCTTGAAATCAGCGATCTCGTCGCCTCGATAGATGTCGCCATCTAGACAGATCCCGTGCGTGTCCGGGCCCCTGTGGGCCATCTTCATCAACATGTCATAGATGTCTGTCGACGGAATCTCTCCATCTTGAACAAAGTGTCCGCAGATAGTACACATGACAAAACCAGCTCCTTTCTCATGCGTTAGAGGCGTTCATTAATGCAAGAAGGGTGTTCTCTAAAGACCGTCGAAGAGGGCTTGAAACCCGGCAGGCCAATCTGAGGATTTAAACAGGAACGCCGACTGCATCACAATTCCCCTGATACCTAGGGTAACATCTAGTTGAATTGAAAACATTTTTTAAAAACGGTACGACAACATAAGCCGTTTGTCAAACGATAGTTCAGCCATGCCGTGGAGCGTCCACCCACCTAGCGCCTTTCAACACACCTGCCCCTAGATTCTACAGATAACAACAGAGAGGGGTTTGAAAATCGCGTCCCAGAACGGTTACATCTCCAAATGATAACGAGGACAAAAGGGCTGTCTGACTGGGCTGCAGATGACTTACCAAGATTTTTGATTCAGGCGGAAAACAGCTTCCTTGCCAAGTTCGTTAGTTTAGAAATCAGTGGGTTAGCTGACAGGTTTCTATTGG
>CAZCXI010000008.1:0-49718 GCA_964502635.1 uncultured Desulfobacterales bacterium | reverse complement strand
GGTATCGCCTGCGACAGGGACGATACCGGATTGTTTATTCAATCCAAGATGATGAACTTACTGTTTGGGTCGTGAAGGTTGGTCACCGAAAAGACGTTTATCGCTAGAGCGAACAAGCGCCTGCACAAGGACCGCTCGTACCTCGCGGCCTGTGAGGCGTGCCGTTATGCCGCCAACAACGAAAAAGGAGGGCAAGACATGAAAAAATTCATTACGTTAATGGCTGTGGTGACTGTGCTAGGCTTCATTTTTACCACCGAAGCATTGGCACAACGAGGAATGGCACAGAAAGGCAGTGGGGGTTGGGGAGCAGGAACACCCTACGGCAGGATGTACAACCCACAGACCGTTGAGACGATCAGCGGCGAGGTTGTTTCAGTTGATAAGATCACGCCTATGAAAGGCATGTGCTACGGTGTGCATCTTGTCCTTAAGACAGACAAAGAAACGATCTCTGTGCATCTTGGTCCTGGTTGGTATATTGAAAACCAGGACGTGAAAATAGCGCCCAAGGACAAGATCGAAGTTAAAGGTTCACGAATCACATTTGAGGACAAACCCGCCCTGATCGCTGCACAGGTAAAGAAGGGCGACGACGTGTTGGTGCTTCGAGATACAAGCGGTTTTCCAGTTTGGAGCGGTTGGAGACGCAGATAGCAATTTGATGGCCGTGAAACAATTGCGGCTAACAGCGAGTAAGAGGAGCAAGGCTCCGTTCGCCCGTTTGGCCCGCACCGCTTCGCGGCTCGAACCAAACGTTCGACCGGAACTTTTTTCAGGCATAACCAGTCCGGTTCCCGGCCCGTTATACCCGAAAAAACTCCGGTCAACTCGCCATTAGCCAGCGAGTAAGAGGAGCAATAGATAGATGAATACGAGGATCGTTATCAGGAGCGAGACGGATGCCGATATTGGCGCGATAACCGAAGTCACCGTTGCAGCGTTTGAGACCTTGGAGATCAGCAACCACACGGAACAGTTTATCATCGAGGCGCTACGTGCCGCCAAAGCCCTTACGGTGTCGTTGGTCGCAGAAGTGGATGGCCATGTGATAGGGCATATTGCGTTCTCTCCTGTGAAAATTTCTGATGGCACCCAAAACTGGTACGGGCTTGGCCCTGTTTCAGTATTGCCGCAATACCAGCGGAAAGGGATTGGCAAATCTCTTATAAAGGAAGGGCTATCACAACTGAAAGAGCTGAGTGCCCAAGGTTGCTGTCTTGTGGGGCATCCGGATTATTACAAGAAATTAGGTTTTAAGAACATGTCCGGACTTATACATGAGGGAGTGCCACATGAGGTCTTCTTCGTGCTGTCTTTCGATGGGCATATTCCACAGGGCGCAGTCATTTTTCACGAAGGTTTCAAAGCGGATGGCCAACAAGGGGCTTAAATCGGACGGCCTTTAGGCCGCCGCTTAGCCGACGAATATAGAATTATCATCGTATAGGCAGGGATAGCAAAGTTGGAAACCTTCACTGAACTGAAAGAATTAGCGAAAAATCCGCATTATCAAGTGCAAAAACAGAAAACTCTTAGCGATTTGACTGATGACATGATTGACATGCCTATCATAGACCTCATCAACGGGTATAACAAATTACCTTATTGTTTTACTCTGCAAAGCTGTTATGGCCATTTTGTTTACAACGGTCAAAAAGATACTCATAGCCTTGAGCCCCTACCAGTAAAAGGACCCATTGACAAGGTAGAGTACAGGATCGCCTACATTGCCTTTTGTATTGAGAATAGTCATTTGGGAAGAGAGCTATTTGAGTCTTTTAAGGAAATCACGGCTATCGATCCGGAAAACGTCCAATTCTGTTGTGCAGAATGGTTCTGGAAAAGACAGATTAATTCTTATGCGTTGCAAGTGGAACCAGACAGGTTTAAGCATTACGACACAGCAGTGGTTGATTTCAAGGAGGCGTTGCATATTGAAAAGATACGAAATGAATTTTTTATTCGGCTATATGAATTGATTGAAAGAGAAAAGAAAAGGTAAGATCGGCTAACAAGACAAATTCAGCCGACGCAAAAAGCCGCGCCGCTTCGCGGCGCGAATGGCGAGTTGCCCGGAGCAAGGCTCCGTTCGCCATTAGATCAAGTATTAACAAGGAAGGAATAGACTTATGAAACGCAACTCCATTTTGAAGGTTCTGAATCCTGTTCTCGTTATTCTTTTGTTGAATCAGATCTTGACGGGCGTTTTTCATGATGCGATCCCAAAGGAAGCATATGAAATTTTTCATGAAGGCGGAGGAATTTCATTTTCGTTCGCAGCCCTGCTGCATTTAATTTTTAATTGGAATTGGGTGAAGGCGACCTTTTATAGTAAAAATCCAAAAGGCTAACCGAGAGGATCTAACAAGTCACTCCAGCCAACGCGAGTAAGTTGGGCCATTGCAAGGTTTCAAGTTGAACCGATAGTTATTCTCTTAGCGCGTCGTCATGAGTACCGGCGCGGCTGAGTAAACCGTTGGCAACCTATAATAAGGAACATCCATGAAATTTAACATACCGTTGCGTAAGAATAAGAAACTGCAAGCTTTGATGAATCGAATCAATGCGGACCAAGAGTTGTTTCAAATTTGGAAATGCGCCAATGTCAATGCTGTTGATCGTTCAGGCATTAGTGATCATGGCGAGGTTCATATTCGTATTGTGGCTAATGCCGCCTTGCGTATTATCCGATTGCTCGTCAAGGGGGCCATTGAGCCAAGTGTAGTTACACATCATGGGCTGACCAGCGAAGATGCAGAGTTGATTGTAGTGCTGGCAGCCTGCCTGCACGACACGGGAATTTCGGTGCACCGGGATCATCATGAAAGATACAGTCTATTTATAGCATTTCGAAAGGCACGTGAGTTATTAGAAGGGATATATGATGAACCGGATCTGACAACGATGGTATCCGAAATATTGCATGCAGTTGTTGCTCATGATGCAAACGAGAAATGTCTCACTATCGAAGCTGGCGTCCTGAAAATAGCCGATGCAACAGATATGACCCAAGGACGTTCCCGGATTCCTTTTGAAGCTGGGAAAGTGAATATCCATTCTGTGTCTGCACGGGCAGTAGAGGATGTAAATATTAAAAAAGGTGAAAACAAACCGGTATGCATTGAAATTAAGCTAACTAATTCTGCCGGGATCTTCCAGATTGATGAATTGTTAAAGAACAAGTTGAGATATTCACCCATAAAACCATTCGTAGAGGTAATTGCCAAAATTGAAGGAGAAATGGAACCCAGGTTGTTTGACTCGTATTCGATATAGTTAAGATGGGTTTGCTAACTTGACGCTTACCAGACATCAAAAGCCGCAAGGCTTTTGATGTCTGGTAAGCTTTTTGAAGAAGTGAAAGACACCCTGTAATGCCTCGACACAAGTCGCCGCCGCTGATGTGAGGCGGACTTGCCCATGGAGAAGCAATAAAATGACAGACCCTCACATACTGTCAGCAATAATATCCGAAGATGTAAGCCTAAATCTCATTGAACCGGATATTTATTCCGTCTATTCAATTGGTGACTCACCGGGCTCTTATGACAGCATTGGTGCGTCTACGATTTACGACGTGATAGCCTGCAATCGGTTTTATAACTGGCTAATGTGGGGGTACTCCATAAAAAATTATGCCACCTTATGTGAAGATTCCCTTGCTGCGTCGTCTGGGGGTTGGGTCCTGGATCTCGCATGCGGCTCCCTGGCATTTACGGCAGAAATTTATGCAAATTGTTCGAATCGACCTGTAGTATTTCTGGATCAGTCACTAAAGTTGTTGGCAAAAGGCAAATCTCGATTGGAGAAACTAAAGGGGAATATATGTGAAAACATGTTCTTTTTGCACGCAGATGCGCTTCAGTTGCCATTCAAAGAAAATAGTTTTCAGACCGTTATATCGCTCAATCTCTTGCATTGTCTTGATGACGTAAAAACGGTGCTGAGAGAAATAAAACGTGTATTGACGCTTCGTGGGAATTCAGCACTTACCACGCTAATTCAAAGCAACCGTTGGAGCAACCGCTATTTGAATATGCTTGCCGGATCAGGAGCGCTCATTTCCCGAAGTTCCGATGAACTCTTATCCGCATTCAATGACATGGAAATGCAAGTCACACATGAAATTAGGGGGAACTTGGCGTTTATCAAGTATGGATGAATGAGTTACGAACGAAGCCCAACGACACGCTGGAGCTGGACCGGGCTATTGCGGGGCGGTTTTTTGGACGTGTAACGGGGTCGCATCTTAATTCTTAACTATTCGCTTGTGATATTGAATTGCAATGACCGCTGAGAAACGCAACAGACGACTGGAAACGGCCGGGTGGCTGAATGATTAGGGGAAATGCTGATTTGGCGATAATTAAAAATTAAGATGCGACCCCATCTGTTTGCCATCTGTTTGCCCTGATAAGCACGTTCGCGCCTGCGGCGGCGCGGATGCTGCTGCCGCTCAAGCGTTTCACATCTGTGTTGACCTTGATCTCGGACGTTACGAAACACAAGATCTCATCGGCCAGGGGATTCCATAAGCGCAAGGAATGCGTCTATGGACGCTGCTTCTTTGTCAGGGACCGAGCTGGCAGAGACATGCGCTCATCCTGCAGCCTCCTTAGTAACGTTGTCCACCACCCGGCGGACATCGGCCATGCATCACCGGCCCTTTGGATTGCGGGTAGCACACTGACACGCCCCTTGCTTCTTCTCAGCCTTGATTCGTTCCATGATGGTGGACGTGCCGTTTTCCTGGACGTCTTTTACGATGTCATCTTCAGTATAGTCAAAACAGTAACAGATTTTCTCCGACATGACGTGGTTCCTTTGTCTTCATCAAGAAGGAAAGGTCAAAAAAATATGAAGGCAATCATAAAAAAACGGGCGGGGTAAAATAAGATTAGATCCATCGCCTTATAGCTTTCTCATACGCCTAACAGCTGTTGCAAGCCGGGCCACAGATACCGAATGGCAATGAAGGCTATCGCGACACCTAGAATGATCTTGATAATCACGGCCGGCACCCACTTTTGCAGCCGTGCTCCCAGGTAAATTCCTCCCATGCCTCCCAGACCAAAGAGCATTCCCAAAAACCAGTCGGGTGCCGCATCGACCGTCGTTCCAATCGGGATAAAGGCGTAGAAAAGCGCCGCTACAACAGAGGTTACCCACGTGGAAAAGAGCGCGGCTCCGGAAACGACAAAGACCGGCAGGTTCAAGACCGAAATGCAAAAAGGGGCCATAATGGCTCCACCGCCGATGCCGTAGGCCCCGCCAATGATGCCGACCAGCATTGAAAGAGAAAACACGGGCAGAGTGGAAAATGTGTATTCCTTGTTCTCGAATTGGATCGTGGTTTTAAGCAGGCTGACCTTTTCTCGCAAAATCACTCTCTTATGCGGACCCTTGGACGTTTTTCCAGAAGAGGCATTCGTGAGGTCACGATAGGCAGCCTGCAGTGTCCTGCCCCCGAGATAGGCGAGGACCAGCCCCACGAAAAAACGAAAACGATGAGGCGCCGGCAGGTAGATGATGCGAATATAGTAACCCAGAAAGACACCGGGAAGCGTGCCCAGGACAAGAACAATAAAGAGGGCCCAGGAGAGACGGCGTTCTTTCAAATGCCGGTAGACCCCCAAAGGAATAGAAACAATGTTGTAAACGAAGTTGGTGGCACTTACCCCCGGCGCTGTGTACCCAAGAACACTCATCTGGAATGGAAGAAGGATAAAAGCGCCCGAAACACCGCCCATGGAGGTCAAAGAAGAAATCACGAACATGACCAAGGGAGGCAGGAAGAGATAGGTGTCTACCCCTGAAACCGGGAAATGATGAATAAAATGCTCGAACATGACGTATTCCTTTCTTACAAGCTTAACGCTTTCTTGTAAGGCTCGGTAAGCCAAAAGCTGCAAGTTGACAATCAACAAGACCGTGACGCCTCGTTGATATTCTCCTCGGCCCCCAACTCACAAGCAACGCTCGGAGCACCCGTCGCAGCTTACATTCTTACCCTGTAGCGCAGATTGACTCTTAGCAGACAGGCTGGCCATTTCCGATCGGGTCCTAACGATTTTCGTGACTACAAATTGGTTGTTCTCCGATACCCGCCTATAGAACCGCCCACCGATGACAATGCCAAGAACCAGTCCGAGCGCAGTTGCTAAAACCGCTGCCGTTATGCCGGCAGCAAAAGCGGCAAAAAGCATGAGTCCTATAGCGAATCCTGAGACTCCGCCGAGCACTGGAATGCCTAAGAGCAAGGCGGCATTTCTCATCGGCCGACCGGACGTGCGAGTGACTGATACCACATCGCCCACGCCCGCCCCAACCCCGTTCAGCGCGTCGACTGTTACGGAAGAGCCATCGCTTGCGCAGTGACAGACCTTACCGGTCAGCTCAGGTGCCCCTACAATGCCTGGTGTGCCTGGTCTGATCACGACCTCGGCCTTGCCGTCCGTAGCAAGGCTTGCGACAAGACCTTCATATTGAGCCACGTCACTTTTCCTTTCTAACGCGTGAATTATTTCCTTCCAGGGGGAACACAGAGTACCGGCCGGGTGATGAATCTCAGGACCTTCTCCGCGGTACTGCCGAAAAAGATGGTGTTCATATCGCCAGCATTCCCGCAGCTACCCATGATAATCATATCAGCCTGATTTTCGACCGCCTTCGTGTTGATCTCGATGAAAGGAATCCCTTCACAGATCACCACTTCCACCTCATCTCCAGTCATGCCTTCCTCACCCAGGAGCTTCAGAAGCCGGGCCTTTGCTTCCATGAATAGTTTCTTCTTGATGATGCCCTCATCGCCCAAGCGGTGGCGAATGCACTGCCCCACGAAATCACGGTCGATCACGTGAAGGGCTATAATGCGGCCAGGCTGTCCGGCAATCAATGCACGGGCCTTTCGGAGGGCCAGCCTGGAACACTCCGAAAAATCCACTGCCACCAGGATCATTGGACTGTCTGTTTCCATTTTCTCCTCTTCTTCACTACGTCCAGAGCCTCATATCCAGGTTTGGACGAGCTTTATATTTTCAAACGATTAGGGATCCGAGCCAGATCGCGGCTCATTTCCTTCCCAGGCTAAGTATCACGTTTTCAACCTCTTGTCCTCACGGTTTGCAGGTCACATGGCAGATCCCCACAGGTGTTTCCAAGGCATAGGGAAAGTATGTCTTTTTAAACCATAAGGCCATATTGACCAAGCTAATTAGAACGGGCACCTCCACCAAAGGTCCAATGACCGCCGCAAAGGCCTGACCCGAGTCGATGCCGAAAACAGCAACCGCTACGGCGATGGCCAGCTCAAAATTGTTTGAAGCGGCCGTGAAACTCAAGGTGGTGGATTGCTCGTATGTGGCGCCCACCTTCTTTGACATATAGAACGAAACAAAGAACATGATCACAAAGTAGACCGTAAGCGGGATCGCCACACGAATGACATCCATGGGAAGCTGGACAATCAATTCCCCCTTGAGCGAAAACATGACCAGGATGGTAAACAGCAGGGCGATGAGCGTGATCGGGCTGATCTTGGGAATAAACTTTTCTTCATACCATTTGCGTCCTTTGGTCTTCAGGCCGATCGCACGTGTGATGATGCCACCGATAAAGGGAATGCCGAGGTAGATAAAGACACTCTCTGCGATCTGGCCGATGGATATATCTACCACCACGCCTTTTAACCCCAGCCACTGAGGAACCACCGTGATAAAGACATAGGCATAGATGGAGTAAAAAAGTACCTGAAAGACCGAATTAAAGGCCACCAGCCCGGCACAGTATTCCGTATCTCCCGCGGCCAGGTCGTTCCAGACGATGACCATGGCGATACACCGGGCCAGGCCGATCATGATCAGCCCAACCATGTATTCGTGATGCCCGGAAAGGAAGACAACAGCCAGGGCAAACATCAGGATCGGACCGATGACCCAGTTTTGAATGAGCGAAAGGACCAGGACCTTCACGTTACGAAAGACCGGACCCATTTCCTCATACTTGACCTTGGCCAGGGGCGGGTACATCATCAGGATCAGGCCGATGGCAATCGGGATGTTGGTCGTTCCCACCTGGAAATAGTTGATCACTTGTCGAATGCGGGGGTAAAGATAACCACCGCCTACCCCCACAAACATGGCCAGGAAGATCCACAGTGTCAAAAAGCGATCCAGAAAGGACAGACGCTTGCCTGTTGCCTCGGACATGACTTTCCTCCTTGCCGAAAAGGTTTGACTTATTTCAAACGTCAGTTCACAAAGAAAGGGTTAAGAATAAAATACATGGCCAGCATTGCGATAACAGCACCTGCTCCTTTTCGGAACAAATTGCCCGCGCCCTGCCACCCGCTGCTTTCAAGCAACCCCCTGACAGCAGCCCCCGAACTGCCGGCCACGACGATAGGCAGGCAATGACCGGTGGCAAACAGCAGGATTAACAGAATTCCGGTAGCCACCTTTTGCTGAATTGTGATGATCGCCAAAATAGGGGCAATAAAACCGAAGGTGCAGGAACCAGACAGCACGCCGTACGCCAGGCCCAAAATTAGGGCTCCGAACATGCCTCTTACCTTTAGTCGTTGTAGCAGGCTGCCGGATATCGAACATTTCTCCACGCCAAACATCCCTAAAGCGACCCAGATCAAAATAAGGCCCACCAGTACTTGCCAATAGGCGCCCACATCGCCCAGTATCCGCCCCAACAAGGCGCAGGCTATGCCTACCAGGGCAATGCTAAAAAAAAGGCCTGAGCTGAAGGCCACCGCATAGTAACTTGCCTCACGCGGCTTCAAAACCTTCTTTTGGCCGCCAACATACGCAATGACTAGCGGGATAGAGGCCATATGGCATGGACTCAAGGCCACACTCACCATGCCCCACACCATGCTGCCCAAAGCGGCAAAAGCCGTTCCTCCGACAATCCATTGATTTACCGTAACAAATAATTCCTGCAGCATTCTCTCAATCCGTTTGACCCCGAACTGCTAACCCTTGCCGGGCTGGCTGACTCCCATCTTTTCCAATTGCCGGACAATG
This sequence comes from uncultured Desulfobacterales bacterium, assembly GCA_964502635.1. Classification (GTDB taxonomy): domain Bacteria; phylum Desulfobacterota; class Desulfobacteria; order Desulfobacterales. Next base: position 40,680 of record CAZCXI010000008.1, on the reverse strand, counting down.
GCGTCCTCGGCCATAAAGCCGACGTGGCGATACACTTCATGACCCTTGCTGTTATAAAATATCTGAGTCGGGATGGCCCGAATGCCGAAACGCCTCGCCTGACTTCGATCTTGCCACACGTCAATGAACACGATAGCAGCCTTTCCTTTGTATTGCTTTTCCAGTTTTTCCAAAATGGGCACCATCATCTTACAGGGGATACACTTATGGGCGCCCAGATCTACCATGGTCACCATGCCCGTTTCGGGGATCTTATCCTGTTTTTCTTTTGCTCCTTCAGCGCAGGCCATAATTCCCCATCCTAGTAAAACCGCCCATACAACAACCAGACCAACCGCTTTCTTCATCTATCAAGCCTCCGATTTCCATTGACATATGCGTTTTTCATCTTCGCCGGGCAGTGCCCCCTTTATTATTGCGACGATACCATTTCAGCGTCAGGCGAACGAAAACTGGCCCAGACACGCTTTCAGCTTCCGACGACCTCCTCCGACAAAGCCGGGCACTGAGTGGGCACTTTGGCCCCTTGGCAGATGCTTAATGCGAAAACCATGCAGGTCTCCGACCCGCATGCCCGGCAGTTTGTCTTCGGCAGCAGTTTAAGGATTTCCAATACATTGGGTTTCGGAGCTCCTTCATGGCTGGGCGTGATCTCTTCTCGGTTTTCCCAGGCATCATTAATTTCTCTCCTCAGCCATTCAAGGATCCTGTCCGCTTCTTCTTCATCTTGAAGGGCATTGATCGCGATTTGCCTTGGTTGAACGGTGATGAGCCGGCCATAGACTTTGAAGGTCACCGCCGGAGGGTCTTTCAGGTATTCAAATCCTCCAAGCACCGCGTTGAGATACGGCAGCGCCTCGCTGATGTCCTGATCCAGATGGGCAATACAGTGCAACGACTCGAATTTCGGGTTACATTCGAGCCTGAAAATTCCTTTCGTATAGGTTCTGAGTAACATTCTCCACATCCCTTACCTACATAAACAACTTCCAGAGCAGCTTCACGGCAACTGCTAGTAAGACCACTGCAAACATCTGCTTGATCCAGCGAGCCTTCATTTTTTCTTTCATGACCTTGGCTCCGATTTGAGAGCCGATAATGACCGCTATGGTTGTAGCCACCATAAGCGGCCAGTGAAAGTGGCCTTCTGCGATGTGCCCGGCAAATCCGGAAAAAGAAGAAAATATGACCACAAAAGAACTCGTAGCTGCGGCCTGTTTGGTCTTATAGCCGATGATCAGCATCATGGGCACAAACAGAAAACCGCCCCCGACACCCAGCAGTCCGGCGATAAAACCGATAAAGAATCCGCCGATGCCCATAAGAAGCAAGCGCCACTTGTAAGACATCATCTGTTCTTTGTCTGCACGGCCGGAGGTCACCAGCATGCGCCCTCCGGCAAAGACCATGGCCAGGGCAAAGAGAAGAATCAGGGTCCGGGTGGGGAAAAACCTGGTAAAATAGGCCCCCACAGGTGCGCCCACAAAAGATGTGATGATGAGGGGCAGAGAGCCTTTGATATCCACCATCTTTGCCCGCAGGTAATAGGCGGCGGCAGAAAGCGCGGTGAACCCGTTTAGTAGAAGCCCCGTAGGAATGGCCACGGACTTGAAATCAAATCCAAACCAGTGAAACACCGGAATGTAAAGCATGGCTCCGCCGAGACCAAGCATGGAAAAAATAAAGGCCAACAAAAATATGACCGACGTGACTGATGCCAGTATCATGTATATATACTCCCTTGCCACTGGGGGAAGCACCCCAAGAAAACGAATCGCCTAATCTCATTCGAGCAAGTTAATCACCGTATCCTGAGCACGGAATGCAAAGGAGTTCTCCGTCTCTTCCGACTCTCAGTTTGTTCACAAAGGTCAGCTCGCCACATTTTTGACATGGTTTTGCCTCGAACAGACCCTTTCCTTTCTTTACGGTCACTTCATGGATGGGACCCACATCCAGAAACTCTTCACCGGGCAGTGACAAGATTCTTTCTACCAAAGGATCTGTAATCTCAGGCTCAATGTCCTGGGGCGGGACCCCTGCTTTGCGCTTTTGAACAAAAGGGGAATTGAGGGCCTTTTCGAAGAAACCAGGCTTGATGGAAATGCGCACAGCACGGCCCGTTTTCTGCTCAATCAGGGTAAAGGCCATTTTGTTGTAATAGAGTTTCTTGATATTGGATTTTCCATACGTGCATCCGGTTGCACTCATGAGGCCGTCAAGGAAACATCCCGCAGCATGTCCCTTCCCGGTCTCGGCTTCCACCATGAGTTCTTTGTCCTGGGAGCGCTCGACGCCCAGGGTCTTCATGGCAGCCAGCCCGGCCCTCAGGCCCATGGGCATTGCAGGACATTTGTGCCCGTGAAACTTGAGTGCTGTATCGAAAACCTGCTGAAATTCTTCCATGATGACTCCTCCTTTTCCTGTTTTTTCTCTATCAGGATTCAAATCCTGGTTGTCACCAAGACGGCGGCCATTGAAGCTATTGCTTGATCCAATTCAACACTTCCTCTTTTTTCGGCACCTTTCCCACGCATCTTACCTCACCATCAATCACTACTGCCGGGGTGCCGAAGACGCCGTACTTGGCGACTTCCAGCATGTCAGAGACCTTTTCAACGTGTGCATCGGCCGCAGATTCTTCCACCGCCTCACGCACCACCTTCTCCACGTGCTTGCATTTCGGGCAACCTGGGCCCAATACCTTGATTTCCATTTCGTCCTCCTTACTTGTCGTAACGTTATGCGAATTCACTCAGCCACTCTCTGATCTTTGCCTTGCTTGGAACCGTGCCCACGGACACGATCTTTCCGTTCATGACCAAGGCCGGCGTTCCCATCACGCCGTAGCTCGCAATTTCTTTAATGTCTTTCACGTGCTCTACGGCTCCCGCTAGCTTCATCTCGGCCATGACCTCCATCACTTCTCTCTCCAAGTTATCGCACCGGGTGCATCCAGGCCCCAGGATTTTAATCTCCAGCCCTTCGGGGGTCTCTTCTTCGTACGGCCTTCCGAGGAATTTGTTGAACTCCCGCAGAAGGGCTTGTGCATAAGCCTCCTTGGCATGGTCCGGAATGTAGTTCTGCCTGGAGACTCTGCTTACAAGCTCCGCCCGGATTTCATGATCCAGCTTATCCGCATATTCTTGTGCCATCTCTTCCATGACTTGTTTCAGGCCGATCAAGCCGACTGATTGCTGATCGATTCTAATCTGTGTCACATCGTCCTGGGACATAGTTTTTCCTTAGACAACCAGATTAAATAGATAACCTACCAGCAAGATCCCGCATCCGACCACACCGATAAACGCACCGATGAGTCGAGGTTTCAGGACTTTTCGCAGGATCACCATTTCAGGCAAGGAAAGGGCGATCACGCTCATCATAAAGGCCAGTACGGTGCCAAGGGCGGCCCCCTTACCAAGAAGGGCCTCCACTACAGGGATGATACCGGCGGCATTTGAATACATCGGTACCCCAATAACAACTGCAAGCGGCACGGACCACCAGACCCCTTTGCCCATGATAGAGGCCATGAAGCTCTCTGGGACATAACCGTGTATGCCAGCACCCACCGCAATGCCCAGCATGACATAAATCCAGACCCGACCGACAATCTCCTTTACTGCATCCCAGCCATAAACAATCCGGTCATGCCATGTGAGCTTTTCCTCCTGAACCGGCCCGGCCCCACCGTTCAACCCCCCGACCCAGTCTTCAATGTGTTTTTCCATGTGCAGGCGGCCGATCACCCAGCCTGAAATGATCGCGATCGTAAGGCCCGTGCCCATATAAAGGGCCGCTACCTCCCATCCAAGGAGTCCATACAGCAGGCCCAGCGCGATTTCATTGACCATGGGGGCAGAGATGAGGAAGGAAAATGTCACCCCCAAGGGCACCCCCGCGGTGACAAATCCGATGAATAGAGGCACGGCCGAGCAGGAGCAGAAGGGCGTGACAATGCCGAGCAGGGCGGCCAAAATATTGCCTACAAACTCCGTTTTCCCGGATAAGATGTCCCTGGTCTTTTCCGGTGTAAAAAAGCTGCGGACAACTCCTACGCCGAAAATGACCAGGACCAGGAGCATCATGACCTTGGGGGTATCATAGAAAAAGAATTCCAGGGCTGAAGCGAGGTGGGTTTCCCGTTCAATTTGCAGGATGGAGTAGGTGACGAATGAAGAAAGAAGGCCCAGCTTGCCGTAGGTAAACCACCACACATAAAGGGCGAGGGTGCCGAGGCCCAAATAAAGGGCCATTCCTCTCTTGCGACCCGATACGTTCCCCCTGGCGGCTGCGACACACGCACATGAACCATCGTCGATCCGTTTCACTGTTCCTCCTTTATCAGGGTGCCTTACAATCCGGCGAGCGCCTGTTCGTCAACAGGTACTTGATCATTCCTAGAGTCAATAGCGGTATGCCTATTTAGCTATAAATTAAGGACAAAAAAATATCACTTCCTGCAAATGTTTTCTCTTCGAATGGCGTCAATTTGTCCCACAATTTCAGCAACTTCTGAATCGCCTTCAAGCCAGTGTCTTAGGGCGCCCAGAAGGCTTGACGCATACGGGCTGGCGCTTCCATCTGCCAGTTGGTAGTTGACCCACATGCCGTCTTTATACGAAGTCACCAGGCCGGCATCTTCAAGAATCTTCAGGTGCTTAGACACACTGGGCTGGGCTATCCGGAGGGCGGCCTGCATCTCGCACACGCACATCACCTTGCGCTGTAACATCTTGATGATCTTCACCCGATTGGGGTCGGAAAGGGCCTTCATGACCCTGACAAAATGTTTCACTGTGGCCTCCTGAACTATATTCTATCTTGGTAATATAGTGGCTCGCATTGTGCCTGTCAAGAACTTTTTCGCGCTCTTCATGAGTTGAGACTCAGATCTGATCATGATAGAGACCTGAGGTGCCAGACTCCAGTATCTTTGACGATCCTTATCTCTTCGAGGAGGATTTTGTCTTCAAGGAAGGGGAGCAATCACGATGACAATGGAACAATACATACGGGCGATTGCGGGTGGTTTTGTCTTGATATCCTTGGTACTGGGTTATATCCATCACCCATATTGGCACCTTTTCACTGCGTTCGTCGGTCTAAACCTCCTGCAATCCGCCTTCACGAAATGGTGTCTGATGGAAAGCATCCTGAATAAACTCGGTGTGCCCAAAAGTACGCCTTGACCGCGCCTGCAAGGACGGGGCTTGCCGGGGATGAGGCCGGCAAGTGGAGCCTATTTCTTGCTCCGCAGATGAATACGAATGATGTCATAACCGCCAATATATAAGACCGGCCCGATGAGCCTCTTCCTTGGAGTAAACCGCCTTGACGTCTATCAGAATAGGCATGCCGTCGCTGCTTATTTTCCTGACTCCTTCCAGGCCAAGCCCTTCAATGTAAGGCCGGTGTTTTACGGCGAGTATGACGGCATCATAGGGCTTATGGTCTTCCACGTTGTCCGCGAGGTCAATATGGTATGCCTGCCTGACCTCTTCCTTATGAGCATAGGGGTCGTGAACACTGACATCCACGTCATATTCTCTTAATTCATCATAGATATCGATGACCCTGGTATTGCGTATATCGCTGATGCCCTCCTTAAAGGTAAGCCCCAGGATTAACACCTTGCTCCCCTTGACGGCCTTTCCGGCCTTGATCAGCATCTTCACCGTGTTTTCTGCAACGTATTTGCCCATGTTGTCGTTGATTCTGCGACCGGCCAAGATAATCTGGGGATGATAACCGATGCTTTCCGCCTTAAAAGTCAAATAATAAGGGTCGACCCCGATACAATGACCGCCAACGAGGCCGGGCTCAAATCTCAAAAAGTTCCACTTCGTTCCAGCAGCCTCCAAGACGTCTTTAGTCCCTATCCCAAGCTTGTTGAAGATGAGGGAAAGTTCGTTCATCAGGGCGATATTTAGATCTCGCTGTGTGTTTTCAATGACCTTCGCGGCTTCAGCCGTCTTAATGTCGGGAGCCAGATGAACACCGGCCGTAATCACATGGCCGTAGATCTCAGCCAGAAAGTTCGCAATTTCCGGTGTGTCACCAGAGACGACCTTGGTGATCTTGTTAATAGTGTGCTCCTTATCGCCAGGGTTGATCCTCTCAGGCGAATAACCCACATGAAAATCTTTTTTCCAAGAAAGCCCGCTCTCTCTTTCCAGAATCGGCACACAAACATCTTCGGTAACACCCGGGTATACCGTGGATTCATATACAACCACGGCGTCTTTCCCCAGATACCTTCCAATGATCTCGGTTGCTGTTTCAACAGGCCGCAGGTCAGGCATTCTATATCCATCGATAGGGGTTGGAACCGTGACGACAATGAGTTTACACCCTGAAATCTTTTCAGGATCATCGGTAAATTCGATATGAGAGTGTTTAAGGGTTTCGGAATCTACTTCGTTGGTTCGGTCTCTGTTTTCTTTTAGCTCCTTAATTCTGGCGGCATTTATATCAAAGCCAAGAACATTGTATTCCTTGGCGAGCAGCGCCGCCAAAGGCAGGCCAACATAGCCAAGACCCATGACGCCAATCTTTTCGCTTTTGTCTAGAAAATCCGCCTGATTCAACATGTTGTTTCCCCCCCCGTGTGCGTTCTCGGGCATGTATACCATCGTTTTTCTCAATCAACAATTAAAATTAGAACGGCAGGAAAGCAGATCGAGACCTGCCTTCATGATCTATAGGATGGGCAGCGTGTGCCTGGCGAGATTGAAGGTTTGCTGGATGGCATCCTCACACTTTCGACCCAGGTTCTTAAACTTGCAGCCGATGCCTCGCTCGGTCACGTTTACGATCTGAGCATTGACCTTGAGCAAGTCATCTTCGGCGGGCAGCTTTATCAATAATCTTAGTTCTTGACCGATGTGAAATCCCCGTATCAACTCGGATTCGCATTCGACAAACACCCCTCCGAGGCTGATGTCCGTGATTCTTTTTTCACCGTGAAAACCCTCTATGATAACCAGGCAATGGAAGTCAACCCGTGGGTCTTTCCTTTTTTCCTTCCTCACCTCGCTGGTCTTTGTGCGGCAGTCCAGCCAGGAGCATGACTCGAAGGTTTTGTTGCCTGTCTTGAATTTCACGCCGATGCCCAGCTGGTCGCTCCTGACGATTTCACCGTTGATCTTGATCGGCTCATTGTAGTTCGGAGGTGAAAAAGTGAGTGTAATCTCCTCTCCAACCGAAAAGGAAGTATTGGTTCTGATAAACACGCCCCCGGCGCCGATGTCCAGAATGAAGTCTTTGAAAACCTGATCCTGAGAGGCGTAATCTACCGGGATCAGGCATGATGTCCTCGGGTGCTCCCTTCGATCTCCGGGTTGGTAGGCCTCCAACTGGCTCAAGAGGGCTCGCTGATGATCTTCAGATATATTGGAGATCAATTCCATGAGCCGAGCGGTGACAGTGGGTTTCCCGGATGGTTGAACGGTTTTACTAAGATCTCCATACTGGTTCCTGAATGCTTCTGTGAACTTGTTTAAGATACGCGATGTTGGCTCATCAGTTTGCATGAACCGAATCCCAGACTGAAACTTCCCGTTTCCATCTCGCCTGAAATGAACAACCTTGCCCCTCACATCCGTGAGTTCATCTTTGAGGCCAAGGGTGAGCGAAACCGTATATTGTGGATCAATGGGAACATGTGTTTCCATCAGCATGCCGCCTTCACTCACATCCAAGGTCCTAGCCATGCCCTGCCTGACTGCTTCGCTGTTTTCGTTCATACAAACATAGGCCAGCAGGTTGAGGGAATTGACTCGGGGATGTTTTCTTCTCTCTTCTTTGGACATGCTTTTTCCCTCGGACGAGTTGAACGCCGGTTCAACAAACACGGGAAGCCTGTTAGCAGCACATGGCGCCTACCTGTTCCTCAATCTCCTGAGCGCAGGCAGCCTTTTCCCGTTCGGGCACGTCTATGTTGATGGTGTCCGTTGCCAAATCCACATCAATGCTTCCTCCGTGTCTCTCCACAATCGACCGGATGAGGTATAGAGACAAGGCGCGGAGTTTGGTCTTTTCGTTTGTTGCCCACACATAATCCTCGGCCACACGGTCGTCATGAGCCGGGCTTAATGTGCCTGATGTGTTTCTGTGACTTTTAAGCCTCATGATGGGAACCTTTCGAGTCCATGACACTGTAAAGGACCTGTTGGTAGATCCTCGACGGCAACCGATAGGAAGGATCGGCGTCGCGAATGGCCGGCATGTCCATCAGCGGTTGTTTCTTCAATTTGTGTCGACACTCAGAACAATTCCAATACCTCCAGCGCTGTTCCACCGCATGATCCAGACACGCTTCATAGTAAGGGCAAAAGATGTTTCTGTTGCCCCGCTTGTGAAGGGGATTCGAATTCAGTTTCATGGCCACCTCGCTCGGTATAGGGTCAAGTCGCCGCCCATTCATCGGGCCATCATCAAAAGAGCTGAACACTTCGGCTATTGTGTCGGGAAGCACGAATCGTGCCGGAATATTAGAAGTCATTTATATTGTATAAATACAAATAGTTGTACATTCTGTGCTCCTGTGTTCAGAGCCCCGGGATTACAGGGAGGTGATCTAGATGCATCTGATTTGTCAACATGTTGACGCTCACTGCAGGTGGGTTACACAAAGCTATAGATGGTTCAAACAGGGGCTATCAAAAGGCTGGAAACAGGCTGGCCTAAGCCGAACCCAAAGATCTATTGATTGGAATTTGGGTGAGAGGTGTTGCCGAGGACACTATCCAGAGCGCTTGGACCGCAAACTGTTGAGGTCTCTGCGCTGGCTGAGGCGTTGGAGCTTGGTTTGCCAAAATCAAAGCAGGCTGCTTGAGCGGGTCAGTAAAAGATCTGATTTGCATATTACGACTTTTTGGCCTTTTCATTTTGCATGGCTCCATGGCAGCAATCAAAGGGTAATAACATTTGTCTCTTAATCTTTCCATGAGGCCAAGAGGGTGGTTCCTGATCCTTTGCTGGACTCGATTGAAAATGTCCCCCCTGAAAGCTCAGCTCGCTCCTTCATGCTGGTAAGGCCAAGCCCTCTGCGGGATTTCTTTACAGAGAGCACATGTTCCAGGTCGAATCCCCTGCCATTGTCGGAAATAACCAATGCTATCTTGCCGTCCGTTTTTCTTAAGTACAAGCGTACAAGGTCTGCGTGGCTGTGTTTAGCTATATTATTCAAGGCTTCCTGCAGTACCCGGTAGATGACAATTTTTAAAGGATCGAGCAGATCATGTTCCTGTATATCGATTTGTTTCTCCAGGTGAATCTCAGAATGAACAGATTCAAATTGTGCGCAAGCCGATTCTATGGTTGGTAAGAGCCCCAAGTCATCCAACATCGACGGCCGCAAATCCATTGAGACTCTATGGACTTCTTCAACGACTCCTTCAAGTATAGAAATGCTGCGCTTTAATAATTTGACACCTGTCGAGTGCTCTTTTTCACCTGTCTGTTCAAGGGAAGCCGCCAGAGAACATTGGATGGCACACAAAGATTGTCCAAGGCTATCATGAAGTTCAAGGGCAATCCGTTTTCTTTCCTCTTCCTGGGCTGCAAGGAGCCTGGAAGACAGATGCCGAAGCTCCCTCTCCGATTTCTGCAGGACCATCTCCGCCCGCTTGCGCTCGGTGATCTCTTGTGCCACGCTCTCGATCATTTTGTTGGTCACTGTCTTGAGGGATTCTATTAGCTCTACCTCTGATTTGCCCATGACCCTTGCAGCGAGGTCTCCTCTTGAGACTCGGTCCAAGGTATCGAAATGCTCGGCAAGGCCCATGGCAAACTCATGAGACAGATTAACTATCTCTGCCAGGTTCTCGGCAGTCATGTTGACTGTGCGCTTAAGCTTACCAATCAGCTCGAGCCGCGAAGTCTCGGGGATCCTGACCTCCGGGTCTCCTGCAGAAATCTGCTTCAACGCTTCAAAAACGTCAGACAATCCCAAGGATAATTCAGTGCTCAAAGCACGGTATTTCTCCTCGCTCGCACGAAGTGCTTGCTCGGCTTTCTTGCGTTCGGTGATATCAACAAATGTTTCAAGAAGGACATTCTCACCATCCATGTTGATCTCTGTGATCGTCTTGATGATTGGTATCTCCACACCGTCTTTACGCCGGAATATCCTTTCGGAGTTGTCAACCGTTTGCCCCTTGTCCAGTATCGGGCACTCGGTTTGCTGGGCAGGGCAGAGATACACGCCGCAATTTTTGTTCAACAGCTCAAGATGGCTCCCGACCCCGGCCATCTTACGGACAGCTTCATTGGCCCATCTGATTTTTCTGTCTTTTCCTATGACAACGACACCAAAAGGTGACTTGGCCAGAATCGTCTTAAGATTCTCACTGGCCCTAATGGCTTCTTGCTCGGCTTGCTTGCGTTCGGTGATATCAACAAATGTTTCAAGAAGGACATTCTCACCATCCATGTTGATCTCTGTGATCGTCTTGATGATTGGTATCTCCACACCGTCTTTACGCCGGAATATCCTTTCGGAGTTGTCAACCGTTTGCCCCTTGTCCAGTATCGGGCACTCGGTTTGCTGGGCAGGGCAGAGATACACGCCGCAATTTTTGTTCAACAGCTCAAGATGGCTCCCGACCCCGGCCATCTTACGGACAGCTTCATTGGCCCATCTGATTTTTCTGTCTTTTCCTATGACAACGACACCAAAAGGTGACCTGGCCAGAATCGTCTTAAGATTCTCACTGGCGTTTACTAATGCTTGCTCAGGCACATTGCGCTTAGCGGCATCCTCTTCCAACCCCTTCACCCTCTGTGCGAGTTCCTCATAGCTTGGCTTATCGAACATGGCAAAAACCTTCTGTCTAGAACAATTTAGGGACGTCTTTAATTAACTAATCAACCTAATCGATCAACTGATAATCATCCTCAAGGGAAATCGCTTCGCCTCTGTAAACGGCATAGCCAACGCCGGCAGCCGTCATGCCAAGCTTTCTTGCCAGAGCGCTCAGGGGTATTTTCAACTCGCGGGCTGCCCAATAACAAAAAAGGCTCCGGGCTGTCACCCGCATCCTCTGCCGGCCCTGGCGGAATATCTCATCAGGCTCGATGTCATAGATGCAGGCGACTCTGTCGGCCACCGAATTTAGATCATATCCCAAACGCCGCAATTCATAGTAGCGCTCAAAATTATCATCGGCCTGGGTTAATACGGACCGGACAAATTCAGGGTCACCCAGTATGCGCTCATCGCCTTTGAGTCGATCCATGCCCTTTAAACGTATTTTTTTTACTTCAGACCACCCGCCCAGGCTGCGAATCAGGCCCCCGCCCACAAGATCGGGGCGTCGGCCCTGATTCATGCCGTCTTTGACATAAGCGACATAGCGTTTGCGGGCTACCTTGGTAGTCTTTGCAAAATATTTCAGTACATAATGATCATCCTGCCATGGCCTGCGCCTGTGGCCGGTCAATACGCTGTGGCCACTGTAAGGATAAAGGCTCAGTGCCTGTAGATCTTTGACCAAGCTTGCCCTGATAGGGTTAAGATGAACATATCTGACCAGTTCTTTAAGATAGGCATCTTCTTGGCAGATGAACGACTTGTATCTGTTTTGAAAAAGCTGGCCGTGGCGTTTGTGCCTTCGATTAAAACTAACGGCATAGCCGGTCAATAATCGTCGCATTAAAGCAGCCAGCCCTCCGGGGCCGGAGCAAAACAAAAAGTGGGCGTGATTGGTCATCAGCGCCCAGGCATAACAGGCGGTTTGTGTCTCCGGTATGAGCCGGGACAGTCGGTCGATAAGGTTATCTTGGTCGGCCTTATCCCTGAATATCTTTTTACGTTCGATACCCCGGATAATAACATGGTGTAAGACACCGGGGGCGTCTAAGCGAGCTAATCTTGGCATGCCAAACTGTATGTCATAAATGAAATCGTATTGCAAGGTATTTTGTTTCTTAAAGACGTCCCGAAGTTGCCCTTGACAGTTTGGAACAGGATAATGTATGAGATGTCCAAATGATATGAAGTTTTCCCAGAACATCAGGAGATTGAAGCTCCCCGCAGCTTGCTATAGGGAGCTTCAAATGTCCGCACTCACAAATGCCTCCGAATCTCACCTGACTCGTTTTACAGTTGGGAGACATCATAGCCATGATAGTAGCAGTTGGTGAGATACTTTTTGACAAGTTCCCCGACTACCAGAGAATAGGTGGGGCACCTTTTAACCTTGCCTATCACCTGAAATCCTTGGGATATGAAGTGCGTTTCATCAGCCGAATCGGCAATGACGAAAATGGCAGGACCATACTGGAGCTCCTTCAGAAAGAACAATTTCACACTGACTACATTCAGATCGATAAAATCCACAGGACGGGGGAAGTCCTGATCAGACTCGAAACAAATGGAAATGCACGATTCAATATCTTGCCGGACGTTGCTTACGACCACATTCAATGTGATCGCTCAATTGAACTGATCTTGAATAAAGCCGAACTGCTTTACTTTGGTTCCCTCGTCCAAAGGAGTGAATACGGCTTTCAGACCCTCCAGGCGATGGCTGGTGGAAAAGGCGAGACTACGAAGTGCTTGTACGATGTAAACCTCCGGCCAGACTGTTACAATGAATTAGTCATTAGGACATCGTTAGAGAAGGCCAATGTGGTTAAATTGAATGACGAAGAGCTGTCGGTTATCAAGAAGTTGCTTCACTCTAACCTGGATGCCGAAACGTTTATCGAAGCCTTACTGAGGGATTATGACTTAGACATGGTATCCGTTACAAAAGGAGATGCAGGTAGCTCGCTGCACACTAAACAGGGACGCTACCAGGCTGAAACGCACAGAGATGTCAAGGTTGTCGACACGGTCGGGGCTGGTGATGGATATGCTGCGATTCTTGCGATCGGATATCTCCAAAACTGGCAACCTGAAAAGATCCTGGAGGTGGCAACTGAATTTGCCAGCCGAATCTGCGAGATAAAAGGTGCCTTTCCATCAGACTGGCAGTTTTATGGGGACTTTCAACGTAAAATCCAAGGCAAGTACAATGAAAAGACATAAGTTGCACATCATGATGTTCAGCGTGCATGGGCTCCTGCGTTCTGAAAGTATGGAACTGGGTCGTGACGCTGATACCGGGGGACAGATCAAGTACGTTGTTGAATTTGCGAAAGAACTGAGCAATCATGAGATGGTCAACAAGGTTGATCTCTTCACCAGGGTGATTGCGGATAAAACCGTGTCAGACGATTACCTTCAGCCAATCGAACAGGTTACCCCCAGTTTTCGTATCGTCAGAATTCAGTGTGGAGGGAGAAAATACATAAGAAAGGAGCTTTTGTGGCCTCATCTCGATGAATACATTGATAAGACCATTAAGTTTATCAAACGGGAAGGGGCCATTCCTGACATTGTTCATGGTCATTATGCCGATGCTGGCTACGTGTCGCTACAACTATCAGAATTGTTTGGTATCCCTTTGGTTTTTACCGCACACTCTCTGGGAAGAACGAAATATCAGAAGCTGCTCGAAGATGGCATGCGAGAACAAGATATTGTCAAGAGATATAAGATTGACCATAGAATTAACATTGAGGAGAGGGTATTGAGACAAGCCAATCTGGTTATCACGAGTACAAACCAGGAAATCAAACAACAGTATGGCATGTACGAGAATCGCGCTTATCCCAAGTTTTCTGTTATTCCTCCAGGGGTAGATTCGGATAAGTTCTACCCCTTTTACCACGATATGCTGCCCGAAACGAATACGGACGAAACAGAATGGTATGCCCAGGCTTCAATATTGCAGGAATTAAATCGTTTCTTCAAGCAACCTGAAAAACCACTCATACTCACCCTCTGCCGGCCAGACAAGAAAAAGAATATTTCCGGGCTGGTTAAAGCCTATGGCGAAGACCTTGAGCTTCAAGTCATGGCCAATTTGGCGGTCTTTGCAGGCATTCGCAAAGATATATCAGACAAGGAGGAAGATACGCGAGATGTTCTAACGGAAATGCTCCTGCTCATGGACAAGTATGATCTTTATGGAAACATGGCAATCCCCAAGAAACACGATTTTGAACATGAGGTCCCAGCATTATACCGCATAGCTGCAAAGACAAAGGGCGTTTTCGTCAATGTAGCATTAACTGAGCCGTTTGGCTTGACCCTGATTGAAGCGTCGGCATGCGGCCTTCCAATTGTTGCAACAAATGACGGTGGGCCCAAAGATATTGTGAGGAACCTCCGAAACGGCATACTGGTCGACCCGTCAAACCCCCGCAAGGTAGCTGGTGCCATCAAAAAGATAATTGCAGATAATGCGAAATGGAAGGAGTTCTCCCAAGAAGGTACGGTCAATATAGAGAAGTATTATACCTGGGCCGCTCATACCGAAAAATACCTGAAGCAATTGAGGCATCTGGTGACCCATACGAGTAATGCAGAATTTGGAACTGGCCGACCTGTCAGTGCTATTGGAAAACGCCTCGCCAAGTTGAAATATTTTCTCATAACCGATGTAGACAATACCCTTATTGGTGGAGATGACGACGATCTCAATATGCTGACCGAGTTACTTGAGCACAATCATGAGCATGTTGGCTTTGCCATCTCCACAGGCAGAACAGTTGATTCAGCCGTTAGCTTTCTGGAGAAATACGAAGTACCTACTCCCGACATTATCATTTCTTCGGTAGGCACGGAGATTTATTATGGCGAAGGCCGTCACTATGATCAGGGATGGAACACACATATTTCCAGCAAATGGAACCGGGATAAGGTTAAGAGCATCCTAGATAGCGTAGAGTTCTTGTCATATCAGGAGGGCGAAACACAAAGACCGTTCAAAATAAGCTACTATATGGAACCAGGCAAGGACCGGCTTGCGGTAATCCACAGCCTTTTGGCAGCAAGGAAGTGCAGCTATAATCTCATCTATTCGCACCAGCAGTTTTTGGATATCCTTCCCTTTCGGGCTTCCAAGGGAAAGGCCTTACGGTACTTGAGTTACAAGTGGGAGATACCTCTTGAGAATATGCTGGTCTGCGGGGACTCGGGGAATGATGAAGAAATGCTCCGGGGAGAGCCGCGTGGGGTCATAGTGGGTAATTACAGCAGCGAGCTTGAGAAGCTGCGGGGGCTGAAAAATATCTACTTCGCCAAACGTGAGTTTGCAGGTGGAATTGTCGAAGGGCTTCAATACTACGATCTTATTTCCAGGGCGCAAGGTTGAGAGGGATCATTATGGGAGATCTTGTTCGAACCATCATCAGTGACAATGACGTTGCCGACCTTAGAGAGTTCACTTCATTTCTTGTGGATAAGGAGAAGCCGTTTCTTCTCAGAAATGAGATAATGCTTGCATTTGAAGTGTATTGTCATGCCACTAAGAAAAAAAGAGCATTTAGAGAGAAATCGTCAATCGCAAGGTTCTTTGGTAAGATTCAGGAGCTCTTCATACGCAGGGATACCATGGTGATGATGTATCGAGATGCCGTTGCAAAATACCGGTTTTACATGCTGCGCAATCATGGAAGGCAGCTGGAGGAAATCGGCTTGAGTGAGTTTCTCGATCTGAGGGACTGCCTGGCGTTAAACGGGCAGCAATCTAGTGCACACCTGCATATCGACCTGGTGCCGTTCTATAATTTCTATCCGTCCATGCGAGACACAGGGACCATTGGCAATGGTATTCGTTTTATGAATCGGTATCTGTGTAGTGATATCTTCCAAAATCCGGATAAGTGGAATGAGAAACTATTTAGCTTTTTGAAACTGCACAAAGTGGACGGTCGACAATTACTGATCGATGGCTCGATGTTTGACAGTTTCACCGCTTTCTTTGACGGACTTGAGAACATGCTTGCCTTAATGAAGAAAATAGCTTCTGAAAGGCAGTATGCTTCGGTTAAAAAAACTATGAAGAAGGCGGGCTTTGAGGCGGGATGGGGGGATACTGCAGGCAGGATCGTCGAGACCATGCAGCTTCTTAAGGACCTGATAAATGAGCCGAACGCGACACAAGTAGAAGAATTCATATCCAGGGTGCCCATGCCGCTTATTTCGAAAGTTGCAATTATCTCACCCCACGGGTGGTTCGGCCAGGAGAACGTCCTCGGTAGGCCGGATACGGGAGGCCAGGTCATATACATCTTGGACCAGGTAAAGGCCTTGGAGAAGCAGCTCGCGGAGGAGATCAAAGCAACAGGCCTGAATGTTCAACCAAAAATAGTTGTGGTGACAAGACTTATCCCAGAAGCGGGCAATACAACGTGCGATCAGAAAAAGGAGAAGATATTTCAAACGGAAAATGGCTGGATCCTGCGAGTACCTTTCAAAGATAGATCAGCCAGTGTTGTTAAACAGTGGATATCGAGATTTCATGTATGGCCGTATCTGGAAAGATTTGCTGATGACGCTGCTACTGAACTGCAGAGTGAGTTTTTGGGCCGGCCCGACCTTATTATCGGAAACTACTCCGACGGAAATCTGGTTGCATCGCTCCTATCCGATAAGCTGGACGTCATTCAATGCACAGTAGCGCACGCCCTGGAAAAAACAAAGTACCTCTTTTCGGATCTGTATTGGAAAGATATGGAGAAGGAATACAATTTCTCACTCCAATTTACTGCCGACTTACTGTCCATGAACAAATCGGATTTCATCATTACCAGCACGCGCCAGGAGATCGTGGGAACAGGGAGCACCATAGGGCAGTATGAGTCCTACCAGTTTTTTTCGATGCCGGGCCTATTTCAAGTAAAAAGTGGCATTAATCTGTCTGCCCCGAAGTTCAATGTCATACCACCTGGGGTTGATGAGAATCTCTATTTCCCCTATGATCAACAGGGGAGGCGGATTGAAAGCCAAACCAGGCAATGGGAAAATAGACTTTTTCACCAAGAGGCGGATGATATTTTTGGATCGCTAAAATCGCCCGATAAGATTCCCATCTTTACGATGGCACGGCTCGACAAGATAAAAAATATTACAGGACTCTTAGAGGCTTTCGGTATGAGCAGAAACCTACAGAAGAGGTGTAATCTCCTGTTCGCAGCAGGCACAGTCCACATTGAGGAGTCAGAAGACGCTGAAGAGCGGGAAGAGATCGAAAGGTCCTATGCACTCATTGAGCAATATGAACTTGGTGAGCGGATTCGTTGGTTGCCCAGTATTCCCAAGCCAGAAACAGGCGAGGTTTACAGAATCATAGCCGATCACGGAGGTGTATTTGTTCAGCCGGCACTTTTCGAAGCTTTCGGATTGACCATACTGGAAGCCATGGCTTCGGGACTGCCCACCTTTGGCCCTATTTTTGGCGGTCCCGTTGAGACGATTGAAGAGGGAGTCAGTGGCTTCTTGCTTAACACGAGCAAACCAAAACTGATAGCAGAAGGCCTCGAGGCTTTTTTTGACATGTGTGGTAAAGATAAGGAATGCTGGGCAAGGATTTCCAAGAGCGGTATTAAGAGAGTCCATGAACATTTCAATTGGAGGTCGTACAGTGAACGTCTGATAAAACTGACCAAGCTCTACGGACTGTGGAGATATTCTGTTTCAGGTCCTGATAAGGTAAAGATGGATAGGTACTGCGACCTCATTTACCATTTCCTGATCAAAGAGCGTGCCGCACGTCTTGAATCATCATGTGTTGATTGATCTGGCAAGCAGCAGTGG
The DNA here is from genome assembly GCA_964502635.1 of uncultured Desulfobacterales bacterium. GTDB lineage: Bacteria > Desulfobacterota > Desulfobacteria > Desulfobacterales. The sequence goes on along the minus strand of CAZCXI010000008.1, from coordinate 23,021 downwards.
GTAAAAGTTCTATACGCCGAAGGTTGATAGACTCGTAAAACACTTTTCACGACTCTGGCGGCGTCACAAGGATTGACTCTCATTGAAGGTTCGATAAGGTCAGCCGGTCGTGCTCGTCGTCATCAACCGGCGGGATACGCAGCCGTGATGAGGTATTACTTGAGTTCATTCTCTTTTCCAGGAAGGTCAACCAGTTGCCAGAAAAGATTGATGGTCCTCACCGCATCTGAAAAGTTATCGAACCCTACTGGCTTCACGATGTAGGCGTTGACGCCAAGATCATAGCTCCTTATCCGATCTTCTTCGGCCCTTGATGTGGTGAGGATGATCACCGGCAGTCGGCGGAGCTGCCCGTCCTCTCTGATGTGCTTCAGAACGGTAAGACCGTCCATTTTCGGCATTCTGATGTCGAGTAGAACGATGCCGGGCCGGGGGGCGGTCCCGGGTTCGCTGTATCTTCCCCGTTGGTGAAGAAAGTCCAAACACTCCTCGCCGTCGTTAACGATATAAAGTGGGTTGCTGATGCGGTGTCTCTTCCATGCCCGTTGGGTGGCCGCTACGTCGTGCTCATCGTCCTCAGCCATGAGGACTGTGAAAGGTTCGCGGGTCATCTTCATGTCTCCCTTTGTGTCTTGGGAAGAGCAACAAAGAACGTGCTGCCCTCACCGATTCTCGATTCCACACGGACCGAGCCGCCCAGTTTACTTGCCGCTTTCTTGACAATGGCAAGACCGAGGCCGGTGCCCTCATACTCCTCACGGGCATGGAGCCGCTCGAACACGCCGAATATTATTTCATGGTAGCGAGGGTCAATCCCAATGCCATTGTCACGTACGAACAGTTCATAGGATTGCTCGCCCGCCGGGAGCCAGGCGATTTCGACGCGTTTGCGTGAAGAATGATTGAATTTGATCGCGTTTCTGATGAGGATCTGCAAGATCTGCCTTAAAAGGGTGGGGTCCGTGTCAAGAGTGGGCCAGTCATGGCCCATTACAACTTCCACATCCGGGGACAAAGCAAGCGATGCGATCAGCTCCTGCAGAAGTATTCCAAGATCGATTGTCTGAGTCGGCACGCTCGATCTGCCGACGCGAGAAAACTCCAGTAGATCATCGACCAGTTCCACACCTTGGGCGACCGCTCGGTCCAGACCCTCTAGATACGTTTCCTGATCCCCATGAAGGATGGCTCGTAAGTCTTCCCGCAAAAAGTCAGCGTAGTTGCGAATAGCTCGCAGCGGCGCTTTGAGGATGTGGGCTACGACGAAATTGTACTGAGAAAGCTCCTCGTTAGCCAGTTCAAGGTCAGCAGCCTTTTTCTTGAGCTCCATGTGTGCAAGACTCAGTGCCTCCTCGGCTTGCTTGCGCTCGGCCAGTTCCAGCTTTAATTGTTCGGTGGCCCTAGCCAGCTCAGCGGTGCGCTCTTCAACGCGTCGTTCCAGCTCTTGACGGGCTTCTTGAAGCGCTTCTTGCGCCAGCCGTTTTTCCTCAACGAGGGCCTGGTTTTCAAGGGCCTGCTGCACGGTAGCCAAGACCTCATCCATATCCAAGGGCTTGGTGATATAGGCTAGTGCCCCCTCGTTCAGGGCCTGGATCGCGGTTTTCGTAGAGGCATAGGCGGTGACCATGATCACAACCATATCAGGATGCAGGTGCTTCAAGGGCGCCAACAGCTCCACCCCGTCCATGTCGGGCAGCTTGATGTCCAGCAGGGCCAGGTTAAAGAATCTCCTTTGGGCTTTCTCGATAGCCTCTCGCCCGGTTCTGGCCGTCTCTGTCCCATAGCCTTTCCTTCCGAATATGAGCGTGAGGCTTCTGTAGCTGCTCTCATCGTCATCAACAATCAAGATGCTCTCTTTCCGATTCATCCCCTTCGCCTTCAGTCATCCGGCCTTCCGTTGTCTCTGCCAGATCTCATCGACCAGCTTGAGCACCTGTGCCATGTCAAGGGGCTTGTAAAGAAAGGTGTAAGCACTATTGCAAAGAGCCTGTTCCATCAGGCCGTCCACCTCTTGGCGGTAGGCCGTTATCATGATGGCCACGGTTTCCGGGTTGATCTCTTTGATAGCCAGATATGTCTCCAGGCCATTGATGGTCGGCAGCTTCATGTCGATAAAGACGATGTCGCAGGCCTTCCTTTGCACCAGGGTAATGGCCTCCTCGCCGGCATAAGCGATGTCTACCTCGTAACCCTTTTTGATCAGTATATTTCTCAAGGTTTTGCAGGTCCCCGGGTCATCGTCAACCACTAAGACGAGCGCTCCCTGCCTGCGCTGCTTTGCCTCTTCAATGAGCCCTATCGCCTTGTCAATGTCCAGGGGCTTGTAAATGATCGAGTGGGCTCCTTCTTTAAGGGCATCGGCAACCAGGTCATCAACCGCGTAGGCGGTCATCATGGTCACCACAGCTTCAGGCCTGATCTTGATAATCCTTCTGTAAGTCTCCACACCATCCATAAGGGGCATCTTGATATCCATAAAGATCATGTCGAAAGGCCTCTCCTTGACCCTTTCGACGGCCTCGTGCCCGTCCTTGGCAGTAGTGACGGCGTAGCCTTTTCTCTTCAGGACAAAGGACAGCGTCTTGCACAGGCTGATATTGTCATCAACTATCAGGATGCTGGATTTTTCCTTCATGTCGCTTTTCTTCCTCTCTTAACACGGGCAACTTCACTGTGAAGGTACTACCTTTTCCAACTTCGCTATGCACTTCAATGGTGCCTCCATTGCCCTCAACCAGGGTTTTGGTGATCGCCATGCCCAGGCCAATTCCCTTGGCCTTGGTCGTAAATAGGGGCTCGAAGAGCTTAGCCAGATTCTCCTTCGGGATGCCAATCCCTGTATCTGAAAACGAAAGAGCGATTAAACCCTGGCTTTGGACCTCGGCTCCAAGGACCAACTTGCCGCCCTCAGGCATTGCCTGGATGGCATTGAGGATGATGTTTCCGAAGACTTGAAGGAGTTGGTCAGGGTCGGCCAAAATCGTAGGCAACCTTTCATCCAGTTGACTCACCACATCAACCTTGTCAGGCACAACGACACGAGATAGCGCCTCTTGGACGCAATCCTTAAGGCCCACCTTTCGTCGGACAGGGGGCTTGCAACGAGCAAAGCCGAGGAGACTGCTGATGATCCTCTCGGATGTCAGTACTTCTTTTTCCAGGATGTCCAGCGTCTCCTTGACCTCCGGCTCTGGTTCTTCCAGGGCCATATTGAGGAAATAGGCGGCGTTCTTGATGGCCCCCAAGGGGTTGCGGAGTTCGTGCCCTACTCCACCGGCCATCTGTCCCAAAATGGCCAGCTTCTCTCCGCGGATCAATTCATCTTGGGCATTTCTTAACTTCTCCTCAGCCCGCTTGCGCTCGGCGATTTCTCTGGAGACGCTTTCAATCATATGGTTGGTGACGCTTTTCAGGGATTCCAACAGGTCCACCTTCGAAGCCCCGGATACCCGAGCACTCAGGTCCCCTTTTGACACCCTGTCCAATGCGTCGAAATGCTCAGCAAGGCCAATGGCAAACTCGTGTGACAAATCAACAATCTCGCCAAGGTTTTCAGCGGTCATGTTGACCATATGTTTCAATTTGCTGATCAACTCAAGCTCTGAGGCTTCGGGTATCCTGACTTCGGGGTCTCCTGAAGATATTTCATTCAGCGCGTTGAACACCTCTGACAAGCCCTCGGCCAACTCCACGTTGATGGTCCGGAGGGTCTCTTCGCTTTTGCGGAGAGCGCCCACGGCCCGCTTTCTCTCCGTGAGTTCCAGCTTCAATTGCTCGCTTGTCTTAGCCAGCATCGCGGTGCGCTCTTCAACACGTTGCTCCAACTGGTCGTGTGCCTTTTGCAGCGCCTCCTCTGCCCGCCGGCGTTCACCAATACCCTGCTCTTCAATTTGAAACACATCCCAGAACAGATGGGCCGCCACATGATCCATCAAGCGGACGTGGTCGGGCTTTGTCTTGGAGATCTCATTGGCTACGTCTTCACGTCCCGTTAACTCGATAATCATGTTGAGATCTTTCAGTCTATATAGATCATGGTAGTCCTCTGTGGTGTAAATCCCTTTCTCCTTGGCGTAGAGACAGCCCACGGCCTTGGGATTGGTAGAAGCCAAGCCAATAAGCTTCATCCGAAGCTGGCTCAGCTTTTCGGCGAATATCATGTCCATGACCGCCTTGCATCCGGGACCACCACCCACAATCGCCACTTTGAGTGTTTTAGCCTGTTCCATGACTTGATTCCTTTTTGCCGGGTTGAGAAAACTGAGCACTCATACATCAAGCGGCCAGCAATAGGTCATCCTGCCGCCTATACCTGAGCGCCACTTTTACGAAGTTATGCTTGCGCAAGCCCTTAGGTCTCCCCAATAGTGCAGCAGTGTATGAATTGCTCCAGCTCATGCTTTTGTTCTTCAGTCAATCGCTCAAATTGAACATCACATCGCCTTACACCTTTGACGGTTGTCTCAAAATCTGAGATGGCTCTGACAGGTATTCCCTGCAAGCTGATGTCATATAGGATGCACAGTATTTCTAAGGTAAACCAGTCGTCTGTGCGCCGCTTTGATGCGCGATAAGTAAAGCCAAGCCCACCTGCGCTAACATCTACAATTCGTGCCATCATGGCAGGATTCGCGTCAAAACAGACAAAAGCAGCTTCCAGGACCAGTAATCGCTTGTCCTTCCTTCGCTCAACCGGCTCATTTGTGGTTGCCATGGAGTGATTCCCCTATAAATGAAGCGTAAGCGTTCTCAACCGAACATGATCCATTTAAACTTTATTTGTACCACAGCTTTGCGAACTTATAAAGGGCTAGATTCATTTATGTTTGACGCAAGGCCCATGCATGGGAGGCATGCCTAGATGGGCCTTAACGTCAAGCCTGCCAGTAAAGGAGCTTGTCGAGGCCGTGGGAAAGACTCATGAATAGGGTGTGGACCAACCGGGCTTGCTGTGGATTGCCGACTCGGCGGCTGAAGCACTATATGTCGGGGTTGTCAACCTCGTTCGAAGATCCCTTGTTCCTGCCATGATCACAGCTGGCGGGCGGGTCAAAGTGTCATAGATCACCTCACAAGATCATAACTGCGGAGCTGGCTGCAGGCAGTGTCGATGTCAAAACCACCACCGATGACCTTGTCACTTTCCTTGTTCTTTGCGATGTATGCCTTGAGTTCTTCAGGGTTCATTTTAGAATAAGATAATCAAGGAGGGAGCGTCTCTTAATGATGAACTATTTTACACTCAGCCATGAGCATGTCAAGGCATTTGGGGCTTTTGACCTGCGGCGATCATGCGATGGTCCATAAAGCCATAGTCGCCTTCATACCGGTGCGGAGAAAAGTCGGTATGCACCTTGACCCGCTTAAAACCGGCATCCTCAAGCAGTGCTTCGACGGTTTCGGCATGATAAAGACGAATGCCGTAGGAACAGTCGCGTATTACCCCTTTCTTCTTGCTCAGAACCATTTCGCGGGCGTAAAGGGTGTCTCCTTCCAGTCTGCGTTGACGGCACACCACGGTGTCCGTGCCGATCTCATGCCAGGCGGTGGGATTAAACGAATCCTTGACCGCTGCGCCATCGGTCACGTCAACCACGAGCCAGCCGTCCGACCGGAGGACGCGCTTGGCTTCGACCAGGATTTCCCGGTCAGCCCCCGGTTCCGGGATGTAACCCAGGGAATTGCCCATAATGAGCACATGGTCAAAGCTGTCAGAAGAGACCCCCGTACTTCTGGCGTCGGCCCGGATACACGTCATGGGATAATTGTGCTCGGCGGCTCTTGTCCTGGCATGATCAATCAGAAACTCGGAATAGTCCAGCAGCGTACACCCTGTAAACCCCCGGGCGCACAATTCCAGGCTGTGTCGACCATGGCCGCCGCACAGGTCCAAGATCTTGTGCCCTGAGCTGATAGGGAGGAGTTCGCAGACCAGGTCGACTTCACGGCACGTGATCTTTTCATCGCAAACCGAACGGGCATCCGTGAGGAGATAAACCTCATCGAACATGCTCTGCCACCACTCAGGATCTGCCTTCATATTGATGACGACTCCGGATTGCTCCCGAAGCCAAACAGGCCGTCCGAGGCCAGGATGGCCGGGGAGCCGCCCCAGGGCTGTGACCGAGCAATTTCAAGTTCTTCTTCCTCTATATTGACGATGTCATCCAGCTCGCCGGCCAACCACATTTTTTCCAGGGTCAAGCAATCGGCCCACATGGCAGCACAATAGCGTTCAAGGCACTCGAGTTGAAGCGTAGTAATCACTCTGGGCCTCAAGGCGATTTTGATGGGGCCGAGCAGGTAAGTAAACTTGTATTCCATGGCCATCTTTTTTTGCATGTCAACGACTGACAGGACATCTCCGTATGCCATGTCCAAAATGGCTTCATTGATACGATCCACCGCCTCACGCACGCTCAAGTCCGAACGAAGTACGGCCAGGGGTTGAACCCCGCCCCCACTGCCTACGTTGGTGGGCACCCAACCATACCGGCCCAGGAAACCGAAAAGCCCATTGGGCCCCAAGAGGCAACGAAAATCCGTCTGGCAGCGCTCCAAGGCGATCTCATTGTTTTGTGTATGTAATGTGGGAATGTCCTCGGCCCACACGTCGAGGGGAATCTTTTCCTGAACAATGTAATTTCCCTCCTGCAGGGCGAGTTGAACGGCCTCATCCGCATCCGGGTTCACCCGCCCGACCCGCACGCCCTTGCCTGAATAACCTCTTTCAGGCTTGAGTACCAGGTCGTCCCAGTGGGAGCGGGTCCATTCGATCAGGTCGTCAATCTCTTGGTTCCTTGGTCCGTCCGTGCGGCGCGGATAGAATTGTCGTGTCCAGGGTGTCCGTTCCAGGATGTCCGTGTGAAATCGGCTGCTGTAGGGACCCGTGATGACTTCATACATGCTCTTAACGTTAATGGGTTCCGTGCCCCGTGGATTGATGACCCGGTTTTCTCGAACTGCCTGTATGAGCGGTGTCAGGTTGTGCTTACGGTGCAGGGCCAACAGCACGTCCGTATTGAAATCCATGAAAATGACTGAAACCGGTCGACCCCGCCAACACACCCGGCCGGTCTTCAGTTCCAGTTCATGGGGAGCCATCAACGCTCCGGAAATCCCATCAATGGTGTCCAGACGATGGGCCAGGTTTCTGTTTTCCGTCACATTTTCAAGGGTCTCTTCCTCGGCCACCACGGCAATCAGCCCCGGATTGCCGCCATCACGAGCCCCGTGGGCTTGAACCAGCATCTCCACAAAGCCGTTGACCGGAAACAACAACGGGTGGTCGAAATCGAGATCCACAGTCACGGGGCGAATCTCATTGAGCTTGAACCACACAGCCTTGCCGATGATTTGGGTGATGCGCTGATAGTCCCAACCGCCCGGGCTTCCCAGATTCCATTCTGAATGATATCCAACAAACTCTTTCAATGTTTTCTCCCCATTCGGGACCCATGCACAATCAATTTGTATCGAACAGCGCCATACACTGGAGCGCCGAGGGCATTTTAGAATATCTGAGCTTATAGCACATGAAGCATCATTTTTGAACGGACTTTGAAGTCTCGTAACACTTTAGCGCTTTCAAAAACAGTGTAGCCCGGGACCGGGAGTCCCTTTTTCCCTTTACGCCATCCGATGATTCCCTTATAGTTTTTTGCCAACACGAACTCAGCAAAATCGATTTTTTGTGAAGGCATCATCCGAGCTGACTGACACATGAAAAAGTATCTGGAGATGGCTCAGGCGAGAAAGTTACTAGAGTTGTCCGAACGGGCCACCATGGAAGAGATTCAGACGAACTATAGAAACCTCATCAAGAAATGGCACCCAGACACGTGTGATGAAAACGAAAAAAAATGTGCTGAAATGACTGCCAAGGTTGTTGCCGCCTATGAGATCATTATGGATTATTGCAAGCATTACAAGTTTTCCTTTTCCAAGGAAGAGGTCAGGCAGCACCTTTCAGAAGAAGAGTGGTGGGTTGAACGTTTTGGCAACGATCCGGTATGGCAGAAGTAGGCCACCGGCAGAACGAGGAAAAACATGCCCAAGATGATCACAGATCTGGAAGGGGCCTTCAGACAGTTTGTGCCCCCCAGGGATGCCGTGCTGCTGGCGCTGGAACAGGAAGCCGAGCGGGAGGGCATCCCTATTGTCGGCCCCGTGGTCGGAGAGTTTCTATATATACTCGCCCGGGCCATGCAAGCGAAGCGGATCCTGGAACTGGGAACAGCGACCGGATATTCAGCGATCTATCTTGCCAGGGCATGCCAGGGTTCAATGGGAAAACTGCTTACCCTGGAAAAGGATGAAGGCATGGCCGGCAGGGCCCAAGCCAATTTTCGGAAGGTGGGATTGGGACATTGCATAGAGATCAGGGTGGCGGACGCCCTGGCGGCGACGACCAAGATGAAAGGGCCGTTCGATTTGATTTTTATGGACATTGACAAGGAGGGTTACCTTCCCCTTTTATCCCATTGCCATCGCCTCCTCAAGACCGGAGGTCTCATGGTCATCGATAACGTGGGATTTCATGCAGCAAATGATTTTAACCGTGCTGTGTTTGAAAGCCCCCGGTGGGAAAGCGTGCACTTGCTTTCCTTTCTCCCCTTTCATTCTCCAGAAAAAGACGGGCTGTGCCTGGCGCTTCGCACCTGAAAACGCTAATAAACACTGCCAAGTATGTGTAATCGGCCTTAAGAAAGAACCCTCCACACCAGAGCCACCCCTGCCGTGAATACAAAGATGGTTTCCACCAAAAATTCAAACCTGAAGCCGGGCACCATCCAATCCTTCTCCAAGGCTTGAACGACCCCCGCCATGTGAAATACCGAAAGGGTCATACCATAGGCCAGGGTGGTGGAAAGATGCATCGCCGGGGCAAAAAGGAGAACAGCCAAAGAGATGACCAGAAGCCGCTTTAATAGCCGAAGCGTTTTCCTTTCGCCCAAGACAATGGGCAGGCTCTCCTGTCCCACGATCCGGTCACCCTGCATATCCAGAATATCAAAAAAAGCCGTTCGTACAAAGACCATCACCGATGCCCACAATGAGACGAAAACCATGCTCGTCGTCATCCGCAACGAGATGGAAAGATGCGGGAGAACCACCGTGACAACGCCCCAGGCCAGGGCGATCAACACGGTTTTCGAACCGGGTATGTCACTGAGGCCTTCAATCTTTCGGCCTATCTTAAGAGGACCGGGTAAGAGTTTGACCTTGTACGAAAGCCCGAGGACACTGATGATACAAAGGACGAAAAAGGGAACAAGCCCCAAAGTGAACGCCATGAACAGCCCTACCGCCCCGGACAGGGTCGCCAGGGTTAAAAGAATCACACGGTTGGATTCGTAAAAGTGAGCCCGGTCCGGGTCGTTGTAACGGACCGCCTCCTTGCCGATGAAGTTATTCAGAATGTGCATGGAAAGGACATAACAGCTGGCCATTAGGGCCGACGGAAGCTTCGCCCGGATACCTGACAGCAGGGCACAGGCATAACTGAAACACCCCGCCCCAAAGGCCAGGTATAAATTGCTCAGAAGGAGCCAGCGCTGCATTCTGAACACCCTTTGCCGCCATCGTCTCTTTTGGAGGCTCTCCAGTGTCCTGTAGACTTTCTTGATGACCCAGTTCGGCGTGGACGCCCCGGCTGTGATGCCGACGGTTTGCAAGGCGCCAATCGCGTCGCAGTTGAGCTCTTCCTCGGTCTCGATATGAAAGGCTGGGAGCCCCTCTTGACGGACGACCGCAGCCAATCTCTGGGTGTTGCCACTGTTACGGCCTCCGACCACGACCACTGCATCCACGCTCTTTGCCATCTGTCTGACCTCGGCCTGGCGCCTGTGTGTCGAATCACAGATGGTGTTGAATACCTTGCAATGGGGAAAGCGCTTTTCGATGATGCGGGCAAGGCCATCAAAGAGCCTGCCGTCCTGTGTGGTCTGGGCAACCACGATGGCGCGTTCAAAAGGGGGGAGCTCAGCAAGGTCGTCCTCGCCGCTGATCACGTGGCCATGGCCTTCGGCATAGCCAAGGAGGCCTAACACCTCAGGGTGGTTCCGGTCGCCCACGATGACAACCCCATAACCCTGTTTGGCATACCTGGCGATGATAGTCTGCACCTTAACCACCCTGGGGCAGGTGGCGTTGATAATGCTGAAGCCGGCATCTATAAGGGCCTGTTTGGTCTGAGCCGGCACTCCATGGGCCCTGATGATCGCACGACCAGGCTTCGCCGCTGAGGGGTCGTCGAGGACACAAACCCCTTTTTCTTCAAGGAGCTCCAAGACTTGTGGGTTGTGAATCAGCGGGCCAACGGTATAGATGGGGCCGTCCTGGACGTTGGCAGCGTCCAGAACAATCTCGACAGCCCTGCGGACACCCATGCAGAAGCCTGCGGTTTTTGCAAGCTTGATTTTCAAAAGAGACTCTATTCTTTTAGGAAAATCTTGTGATTCACCAGAGAAAGGGCATCAATGCGGGCACGCAAGAACTTCTGATCGCCGAACACATTCACCAGGCGAAGACCGTCGTCTTCCGGCTCAATTTTGTCCACGGCCTCCATGACAAGCTTCTCTTCGCCGTCGCGGATGATGTACGCATTGGCTTCACACATCTTTTTCTATCAACTCCTTCAAGTGCTTTCCGATCAATGTTTCGATGAGCGGCGGGAGGGGGGTAGGGGTTAGACCCACAATCTCAACATTCTCCTGTGAAATCGGAATCAGGAACTTTCTGGCGGAACTTGCCGCCACAGCCTCAGCCATGGCGGGTGTCACCTCTCCCATCATGGCATGGGCCAAGACAATGCCCACGGGCCCTACGATAATGTCAGCCTGACCCACCGTACGAACAATGGCGTTTTCTCCCGAAGCCCCTCGGTTTGCCCTCGCCTTGAGCATCTGGGCTGTGGCGATGGCATTGGTCCCAAGGGCGATGATCTCTATCGATTCTCCGAAGGCCTCCTTGAGTTTTTTGATGATGACGCTTCCTATACCCCCGCCCTGACCATCAATGACACAAACGTCCATGTTGTAGTCGTGCCCTCCCGTGCCGACTTCCGGCGAGATTCATATTTAGGGTCAGCCTTGCCTCGGCCTGTTATCTTTTAAATATATTTAACAAATCGGCGCCATGAGGTCAACAAAAAGGAAGGAGATCCGCACTGGGGTCTGCAAAGGCTTGGCCAAAGGGTCATGAGATTTTCGCCAAAACGTTCTGGTTCAAATACCTGACACATCCCTCCATGTGTTTCCGGCACTGATCCTTGCGGCGACTCTCGTGCCGGGAGTCTCGAAGTTTTTGTTTCCCCGAGCCCCCTGTGAGCACGGATCTTGCCATCGCCTCGGGAAGATCGTCCGGCAACTCGAGACCATTCATCATGGCCCATGCCAGGGTCCAGGCCCTGGCAACATTAGACGGGTTGTAGCCTCCTCCCCCCAGGGCCACCCAGCAGGGGGCCTTTTCCATCAGATAGGCGATGACCTTGCAGAATCCATGGGTGGTCAGTTCCAGGGCGGCCAGGGGGTCATCCAGGAATGTATCCACGCCGAGCTGAGAGACCACCACATCCGGTTTGAACGTTTCCATGAGTCCGGGAACCACCGACGTGAAGCCTTCCCAGAATACGTCGTCGTCCGTGCCGGGGAGCATGGGCACATTCACCGCAAAACCCGTACCCTCTCCGTGTCCCATCTCGTTGAGTCCTCCCGTACCGGGGAAAAGGGTGCGTCCGTCCTGATGAAAGGAAATGGTAAGCACGTTGGCATCCTCGTAAAAAGCCCACTGGACACCGTCTCCATGGTGGGCGTCTATGTCCAGATACATGACCCGTTTTTTCTGATCCACGAAGTGGTCGATGGCCAGCACGGGGTCGTTGACGTAGCAGAAGCCTGACGCCCGGTCGGCACGAGCGTGATGCAGCCCCCCGGCAATGTTAAAGGCGACGCGGGCTTTGCCCTCGGATACGAGCTGAGCACACTGGAGAGACGCCCCTGTATGGAGCCGCGACCACTCCCAGAGTCCGGGAAAAACCGGATTGTCCCCGGGTCCGATGCCGTGTGCCAAATCCATATTGATCTCGCCACGGCCGGCCCGTTTTAAGACCTCCACATAGTCGCGCGTGTGAAAACGGAGGATCTCGGATTCAGAGGCGGCCCCGGTCTCGATCAGGTCTGCATCAGCAAGTTCAAAAAGACCGTAAGCCTTGCAAAGGTCATGGGTGAGCTGAAGGCGCTCGATTCTAAGGGGATGACTTAGGCCGTAGTCATAGGCAAAATATTTATCAGTGTAGAGAAAAGCTGTTTTCACGGCTACCTGCTTCCCTCCCGGGATATGCTGCCTCCGTCCTATCTGACAAGATGGTTAATGATTATGCCGTGGGCCTTGCCGAATTTCATGATCTTTTGGGGATCAAACCCCCCGGCCAGATAGAGGCTTCTGAATTCAGGCCTTTCAATCAGATAGAGAATAAAACTTAGGTGTCCGGAATATCCGCTGCCATCCAGCTGCTGCATCTCTCTGACCGCCTTTTTTGCCAATGCCACAGCCTGTCGATGCACCGTAGGTCCACGACCGCGGCATTCCCGTATGGAGTAAAGCTGCCTGCAACTGAAAGGGCGAATATCGTATATAAGACAGGTGTCGTCCTTTTTCAAGAAGGGGCACGGGGCGATATTGCGTTTTTCTTTTTCCCGCTTGTTTTGCGCAAGCCTTTTTTGGATCTGCTCCTTCCGGGGCTGTGGGAAGCTCTTTATCCGCTCGTAAATGACAAGACCCTCCAGGGTATTGATGTCCACGTTTCCAACGTCCGTGCAGCAGTAGGTGCAGCCCACCTTGCAGATGGCATGCTGTTTATACGCACGGGCATCGATTTCAAAACGCTCATAGATTTCTTTGAGCTTTTCCTTCTTTTGGTTCCAAGTCATAGAGGATTCGTGTATTGGCACGAGACTCTTTCCATAGGGCTCGCGCAAAAATAACTTCACATTTTGGCATCTCAGCTTCAGCCCGTCTTTGGCCGATGCCTCATTCGCAAACTCCTCGAAATAGCTCGCTATTCCTCCGGTTTTGCTCAATCGGATCGACCAGATCTGAACCAAATCTGAGCGCCAATTCTGCGAACTTATTTTTGCGCGAGCCCTTAGAGGCCATGTGTATTGTGTATGTTTTCATCCAGCCATTCCTCCGCTGGTGTGAGCAACTCTTCGGAATCACGCCTGGCTTGTCCTCGTCGCTTTCGGCAATGGAAGCACCTTCTTTAAAGATGAGTGTCAATGTATCCGTTTTGGGCATGTGATTCGCCGGAGAATCTGGAGTAGCCGAGGTTAGATCATAAACAGAAATGGCAACACGCTCGGAGCCTCAGGCGGGTCAACCTGATCAGCAGGGAGTTATAATTCGAGGTCTTGTTGTTCAACTTTTGATTTATGACAGACCACTTCACAATCGAGGCAAACAAGCAACACACAAGATGTGGGATTGCAGTGCCCCCTCCCTAGCCCCGCCAGCCCCGGGAACACCACATGCATGCCTCCCGAGGCGCCAAACTAGCAGACTCCAGGTCATACCAACCGCATGTCCCTCTGCAAGAATGGAGATCAGAATATCCTTACGACGTGTCTCCACCGGTGTATTTGCAGTTGACAATTTCTGACATCCCCACCGATTCATCCACTAGTTCGCCGTAGACATGCCCTGCAAAGAAGCCCATGCTGACATTGAACTTGATGAACCTTGTCTGCCCTTTTTCCAGGACGAAACTGACTTTTCGTTTCACCTCGGTGCTTGTAACTACTTCATAGTCACCAGCTGGTCGATCAACAAAAAAGAATCCTTTAGCGATAGCCTTGCCGACTTTCTCACCGTTTAGCATAACAGCCGGCTTAATTGCAGCACCTAAAGCTGAGGTTCTGTAGAAAAAGATTCTGCCCTCATCGGGACTTTCCGAGACCATGTTTGGCTGTACCATTGAAAACTGTGGGCCAGTCGCACAGCCGAACGGCAGACTCGCAACCAAGATGAATATTCCAAAAAACATTGTCCTTTTCATACTACCTTTTCCTTTCTTCACTCCATTGGTAGTTCAATTCCTTTGGACAGCGGCACAAACCCTTTTTCCACCGGCAGGTAGAAACCGACCATATGGCCTTCTGATACCACGAGATAGGCTTCAAATATGTTGGAGCACTCCACAGTTAGCACCTGATCAAGAGGTTTGTAGACTTCTCCCTTGGGTATGGTGCCTACTAACTTCCAGCTAGAGCCCTTACGCAACAAACGATCATAGTTGCAAGGAGCATCAATTGGAACGTCGTTAGCGACAACGAATGTTTTGCAGTGGTCAAGTGGCTGAACAAATTGAGTTGGCTCAAATGAAACGTGAGCCAAATCAAAAGCGCAGCCTCCGGCAACAAATGCAACCCCCACTAATAGAACAAAACTGATTCGGTTTTTGAGTCTTGCCATTTTAGCTTCCTTGCCACGTTCTTTAATTCTCAAATCAGTGGGTTAGCTGATAGGTTTCTAATGGAGATCGAAGAAAATGTCAATCCTGGGACGGAAAGAAGGCAGTTTTCAAAGATACCTTACGAGGTAGAACACAGCGTATGGACACAACGAACCAGGGAATCGATGGAGACGCCTAGAACCGCATTAGCGGTGCTCTGTTATTGTTTTAGTCAATTCGAGGAAAGCTAGCCAGAATGCTCCTAACAGAATGACAAAACCGCTAACGAGCTCTCTGGGTGTCGGAAATGTGCCCAGAAAAACGTAGGCCATTGGCAGTACAAACAAAGGTTGCGCTGCTAGGACTGTACTGGACTGCGAGAGGGTCCAGTAGCGGTAAGCGCGAAACGTGAAAAGAAAGCTGGCGCACGGTCCGAGGAAAGCGCCTAGTAGTGTCACACACCAATAGCGGCTTTCCACGGCAAAGTCAGCAACTCCTGTCCCAAACACCCAGAATGCTATCAATATTGAACCGATTCCCACTCTGTACGCAACCAGAATATTGGGATGTACTTTGTGAACGTAGGATTTGGCAATCAGGAGTTGAACAGCACCTGCAAGAACAGCTAGTGCTGTCCAAGTTACGCCGCTACCGACTATTTCCCATCTGCCAACGACACTCCAAAGGCCACCGAGGAGCATAATCGCCATCGCAAGAGATTCTTTCCTGGAAAGCCGTTCTTTGAGAATCAGTACTCCACTAACAATAGTAACGGCTGGAAAAGACCGCCACAGGAATGAGGCAAACGCAGTATCCAATGTTGAGAGTCCCTTCCAGGCGAAAATCATACCGACGGCGGTGAACGCACCGATTGCTAGAATTGCCTTCATGCTCCCTTTTGGAAAGATTTGCTCTCGACTTTCTTTGTCCACTAGGGCAACTGCGAAGGCGTATATGGCCGCTGCTGAAGTCCAAACCAAGCTAAACGTGTAAGGATCGAATCCTTGCAGTGCATATTTCACAGTTATGAAGTTCGTCGACACCAGTAGTGCTCCCCCTAAAGAATACAGAAAACCTTTTGCGGGGTCATAGATCGCGTTGTTCATATTATCAATCTTTTCAGTGTATTTTTCAAATTATACAGACAGACGAAAATACTGAATTGCCAACTCGGCAACAAACTGTCAAGCAGAAACGAAAAAGTCCTGGAGAGCGATTAAAGGGAAGGAGAAAGTGCGGGTTCATTCAGCGATCACAACTATTTCGGACTTCCCAAATAGCCGATCGATAGCAGCAATCACCATTCTACTTATGACTGGGCATAAAAACTACGCACACAATCCCCATCAAGGGTGGCGATGAATTCGCCGAGGGCGACCTCGAATCCGGCCTCCAATGCCGCCGATTGCCCGATGTTGGGTCGTAGGTGCAGAGCGCGGAAGTTGTCATATCTGTTGGCAAGCTCATCTATAAGCTGTGGTGTACTATCCTTCGAGCCGTCATTTACCATGATGAGTTCCCAGGTGAGGTCGCCTTCGATCGAGAAGACCTGCCTTAGTTCCTCACATACCTGCTGGACGGATTCCTCTTCATCAAAAAAAGGAACAACCAAGCTCAGAATTGGATGGTGCGTATCAATTCTCATAAGCTCCCCCTTAAAGCTTCTTTCAAATCAAATGCCTAATAAGCCACTTCAGGAAGGTATTACGGTTGATCGCCTTACGCGAGAGAGAAATACTCAGTTGGAATGAGGATCATTCTTGTGAACCCAAAAGAAGCCTATTCAGGGTCAACAATTCTCTTCAAGAAGAAGTGGCCATTGGACTCTCTACCTTCCTGATTGGTTGGCAGGCAGCAAATTCGCTGTTCTATTGAACTCGTTGCGTCGAGCTATGAAGACCCAGGAACCGACCTGGCCGAGCTTCTGGACAGGGTGGCCCAACGAACAGCATCTTTCGACCAGCTTGGCCCCCTTACTTTGCTCCACGACAAAGAGTACGCGTTGTTCACTCTCTTCCAGCTCTTCACGGAGTGTCTCATCCGTCGGCATCTCCGCACGGGACGAAGAAACAACACGCTCAACCTCACATCCAAGGTAAAGGTTCAAACCCCAGAATGGCTCAGTGCCAACAAAGGCAACCTCTGAGGACACCGGTTGAACCATGCCTGCAATATATTGTGCCATGGCACGGCTATCCCGGGAGTACGGGAAGAGTGCACCGACGTATTTCATGGCCACAAGGAACACAATCCACGCAGCGAGGAGGCAGATATGGATCTTCCCTTTGGATGGGAGGGTAGTCAAACGCCCGGCCATCAGGGCAATCGGGACGAATACTGGTAGTACATAGAGCGGCAACCGAGACCGGCTGAAGAAGAATACTGTAAGCGGGAAGATAACCCACAGGAGAAGGAAGACAACCCATGGGTCTTCCCTCAATTTGTCTCTCCACCACATGAATGAGAACATGGATTTTGGAATTGATCGCACTGCGCGGACAAAGGGAAATACCCATGGCAGTGGGCCGAGTAGCAGCACCGGTCCATATACCACAAATGCCATGTACCATTCAGGGTTACGACCGTGAAACCCTGTAGCGAACCGTTTGAGGAATTCATCTCGGATGAAATAGGTCGTAAGTCCAGGATGGGCTGCAGCAACCACCAGATACCAGCCTAAGCCAACTACCAGCAGTATCCCCAGTCCCCTTAAAGAAAACAACTGGAGAACTGATTTCCAACCGTCAGCAAGCAAGACGAAGACAAGAATTGCAGTGAAGGGAAGCAGGCCCGGAGGGCCTTTGGTCAGAAAGGCGAGACCAAATCCGCCCCACATAATGAGAAGAAAGAGATCGTCCCGTCGCCCATCTTTCTTCTGATACCAACAGACGAACCCCAGAACCGCTAGGGTCTCCCATAAAGTGAGCAGGGTGTCCGTAGTAACATAGTTGGCCGCACCAAAGGGAAATAGCGATGTGGCGTAAATGATGGGCGGCAGCCACGCCCTTTCCCATGCTGTTCTCTTTGCAATTGCGAACACCAACAGCACGGTTCCGGTGAAAGCCAGCGCATTGGGTAGGCGCGCACCCCATTCGTTCCGGCCGAGTAGTGTGATCCCTCCCGCGATGGCCCAATAGGTAAGAGGCGGCTTGGCAAAGTGAGCTACATCATCATTGAAAGCAGGCCGAATGAAATCCTTAGTCTGCAGCATTCTCAGGGCAATATTAGTGTAGCGACCTTCGTCACGTTCCCAGAGGCCTCGCGACCCCTGGAACATCATCACATAGGACAAGAGTACCACGCTGACAAGCAGTGTTCCGGCAAGCTTCCTGAACCGGGTCGTACCAAAACTGCTAACGCTCTTTTCAAACATGATCCATGACATCCTCAATCGATTAGGAACCAGGCTTCAGAATTCCTCGACAACCGGTCTCCGCCAAAGAGCAGTTGCCTATCGTTCATGGCAAAACAGGACGGGGCTACATCCATTTCACGCCACTAAGTCCATATTTTGGCATGATTCTCTAAGCTTTCGCGGAGGTGACTCGCTGCACTTAGCAGAGAGTAGGCTTGACTTCAAGATATTGTGGTTTAGTCTGGCATGGTTGAATTACAGATTCCTGGCACGTTCTTTAATTAACGGTCTAAACCACTGACATTGTCAGTGGTGGGGCATGGGGGCGGAGGCCCCATACCACAAATGAGCCAACAATGTTGGCGAGTTAAGACTACAAATAAAACAGAATCTGAATCAGGCATGGCGAAGGACATTGTCCGTAGCCATGCCGCAATAAGCCACCGACAAGGTCGGTGGTCATTAACTCTGAAATCAGTGGGTTAGCTGATAGGTTTCTATTGAAAATCGAAGAAAATGTCAATGGTGGCTGGAAAAGCGGTAGCCTCCAGAGATACCTTTTGATTACCTAAAAAATATGCAATCTCAAATGGTTGCCTGTCAGCTATCGGCACTCTAGGAAGGACCGGGCGAGCTACAAGATATAGACATAAAAAGGGCAGTATTACATAGCCTGCCTCACCGGCTATCGCTCCAGACCATTATGGGCAAGTTGCAGGCCTCGCTACCTTGATCTTAGAAACATTACTGTCGACACCTTCCACGGTGACCCAAATCTTCCTTCCCCTTCGCTCCTTACCCTTGAACCACTCGCATTGGTATTTGGGTAATTTGACCTTGATTTTCGTGTCACTCCAGAGTTTGATCCTAGGGCTCGTCGCATCCAGCGTTTTGTTCCCAATGTGAAGGGTACTGCTTCCTTGAGACGGTCCAAAGTTTTGTCCTTTGATAGCGATTTTTGTACCCGGTTCCCGGCTGGGACCTTTGATGGATTCTATGTAAGGCGCAAACTTCGCCTCTTTAATCATTCCCGACCCGTCTTCGGCGGTTCCCAAGACATCGGTAGCAGCCATCAATGGCGAGACGGCTGTACTCGAAGTCGTGTAATGCATAGATGAAAAGGGTGTGACGACGGCATCGCTCAACCCCATGAACCAAGCGTTCGGTAGCTCCGTCTGATCGTCAAGACTCAAAACCCAGAAATCATCAGAACCATTGCCAAAGGAGGACGTTCTTCCCGCGATGGCACAAGCTGCATCATATGACTGGGTAAAACTGACGAAATCCAAGCCTGCATCGGGGGCCGCCCCGCCGTAGGTTCTTTGCTTAACAATGGTTCCCTCATTGTTAATTGAGAGGACCCAAATGTCGCTGTCTTTGCCTTTGCCACGGGTAGCGAAAGACCATGTTTCACCGACAATGACATAGCGAGAGTAATGCCCTTTCCGAACAACGTGGGGGATATCATCATAGCTCCCACCGTAGGCCTTGTCCCATTCCACGAACCCTTCCGAGCTGAGCTTCAACACCCACACGTCACTTCCACCGGCCCCAAAGAGTTCGGTGGACGTGACTAGGAGATAGCCATCGTACCCTTTTATAACCTCACAGGTGCGGGACGATGCCCCCCCTAAGTACATTCTTGCCCAATCGGCGGTGCCGTCCGCGGCAAGCTTGAGAACCCAGGGAGCCGGATCCGGCGAGACAAATGACGTGGTCAGCGCGCCAACGATAAAACCATCGTCTACGCACTGAATCGATTGGGCCACATCGTCGCCTGTGCCACCGTATTGCTTTTGCCAAAGGATGGTGCCGCTGCTGTCAAGCCGTAGTACCCAAGTATCTATCTTGTTTCCATTATCTGTTTCTACGTCACCGACAAGAACAAAGTCCCCGTCTGGGGTAATCTGCATCTCTTTGGCCGTTTCGTTTCCACCGGCGCCGTAACGTTTCTGCCACATAACGGTGCCGCTGGAATCGAGCTTGACGACCCAGGCATCGGTATCGCCACCAACGGAGGGCTTCATCGTGCCTGCCCCAATATAGCCTCCGTCGGAAGTCTGGTGGATGGAACAGAGGGTCTGATCGGTTGCAGATCCCAACCGTTTTGCCCATTCAATAGACCCGTGCCAGGACAGTTTCACCAAAATGGCATCTCTTGTGGCACCGAACGAACCAGGTGAGGCGTCACCGGCTGATATCAAACCGCGGTCTTGCGTATGTTCGATGCAGAAGGCTTGGTCGGCCCCCGTGGTATCGTAAATGGTGTCTCCCGGCAAGGGAACGCAAGAGATCGCCAGGTTTCTCAGGTCATGACAGCCGAGACATTTGTCTGCAGCCGTAACGGTTTGATCCGGCTGGCCGTTTACCGTGTACTGACTTCCCGTTTGAACATGTCCCGGAATGGCATGGAGGGTGCCTATGCTGTGGCAGACCTCACAATATCTCACGAGTTCCGGTTCCAAGGGATCCCAATTCGGGTTGGTGGGGTCGTCGGAATGGCACTTCCAGCATTGGGGGTAGCCCCCCCCTCCGTAGAACGTCATATGGGTTCCCGGTGAGGGTAAATTGTTCATGTCAAATCCCATGGCGGTCTTTGAGGGATGCAGCGGCTGTTGATCAAAGTAAAACATCCCATCCGCAGACGCTCCCGGGCCGTGGATAGACGGATTGACCGGATCATCCCAGAAGTGACAGCTCTCGCATGAAAAGGGAGTGGGCGTGACAATAGTGGGGGGATATTCCCAAAAATAGTTGATAGGGGTTAACTCTCCCACCAGGGTCGTATCATGACATCGCGTGCACGCATCACTATCGGAGAGGTTTGTATCATCATGGTGAGAGTCGCCCAAGTTACCCCACAGGGCATAGAACCAGGGGTATACCGTGTCGTCTCCTGTGTGGCACATCTGGCAGTCTCTCACCGGCTCGTTGGTATTGGGGTCTTGCTCGTGACAGAGGCCGCACTGTCCTTGAGTAGCCGGATCGAGGGCGTGGTGACGGTCGCCGTTCTCCTGCTGATCCCCATGACAGGCCCGGCAGTCCTCTTCCACAAATGCTGCGTAGGGCTTATCGAAAACCCCCAAACCTTGGGGCACATAGTCCATGATGATGCGATGTGGCCGGTAACCGTCTCCTTCCGGGTTCGAAGGGCGTGCGTAGTTCTGCGCACAAGGAAGGCCCCCCTGCACGTGACAGACAGCACAATCCCTCGTCAACAGCAGTTCGGAAGACTCGGTGCAGTGGCAGGCCAGGCACTGACCCCGTCTGCCCATGCTGCTGAGATGGTGTCTGTCTGCAAGGGAACTGCCGTGGCATGTCCTGCACTCGGTTTCCCCCCAACCTTGGGAGTAGGGATGGAAGGGGCCATGGCAATCGGAGCACGCTCCACCGGTGGAACATATCTCGGGTATAGGCACTGTTGGCGGCCAGTCCGCGTATCCCAATCCTGCGGTTACTCCCGTGATCAAAAACAAAAGCAAGAAAAGACGCCCCGATCTGATACAGATTTGTGGTGCAGACACCATGCTTTCTCCTTCCGTCGCATTGTTGAATTGCGGCGCACTCAATAGCGATGGGTACTCATGTGATGTTTTGCAGGAATTGTCCTAATCACTAAGTCCAATTGTTTCGATTTTCCTTACAGATCGTGCATGAATAACGGTCCAGGCGTTGTAGACAACAGGCTTAACAGTTGGATTTTATGCAAGAATCATGCAAGGGAAGGGGTTAAGTCATTTCAGACAGTTAGCTGAGGAAAAGGAGAAGCCCAAGCTAACATGTGGGAACAAATGTGCATGATATGAGAAGGGAAAGTAACACCCGTACGGAGCTTAGGGTTGAAAACGACAGGCGGGATGCCTTTCTTCCTTGCAAGCCCCCTCGCATTACAGGCTAAAGCACAAAATATAGTGTATCTTACAAGAGACGCAGATTTATAAGTAGCTTGCCATGATGGGGACTCACGAATCCCTCGATTTTCCAATAGATTGCTAAATCATATTGAAATGTGCCTTGAATCTTTGGGCTGAATCTTACGAGCCGATCATGCTGAAAGAACCTGAGATATCCTAGGAGGCTGTCGGAAAACGTCCATCTGCGGCGTTATCCTCATTCTTCGTCACTGCGGCGTACCGATAAGTACGCCTCATTCCTAAGAATCTCGGATGCCTTGCATCTGAACATTTTCCGACAGCCTCCGAAACCGGGGTTCTCCGACAGGCTCCTAGACACCCTAAATAGGAAGGCTGGCCAAAAGAAAAGCCCCTGAAGAACGAGTAGTTGGATAGGACTTCGGGGTAGTGTTGCCTGGATGCCTGGACCGGGCTTCACCGCGAGACCTAAATGAAGGCTCGAACTTAGGGGCTTCACTGATTGGGCGTAATAATGCGGCCTTTTTGCCTTCACAGGATCAAAAGGCGCGGCAGCACCGGAGCCGAGGTCGGTGTCTCATCCTGATATTTAGTCTAAGTGCGGTGAGGTCACGTTGCCGCCGGCCCCAGACGTCTACCGTTTGCAAACAAACGCATCAAGTATGCCTTAACCTCTTTATCGTCATCGCTCTATCCAGAAAGCTTTAACGATGGGAGTTCCGAACTAGCCCGAAAACGTTGACAGAAGCACTCGGAAATACCTCTGAAATTAAGGGAGCATAGCAATTCAAATTGGGTGTAAAAGAGCAAAACAAAGCCGAGGAGCCTTGAGGTAGATTAAGCACAAACCAAGCTGTTTCCCGCCGTAGAAAGGCCTGTTTGGAAGGAAGGCTCCTCGGCCTTCTCAAAAGGATTGAAAAGATCAACAAGCCAACAGGGCCATCCTTAGACGAACGTGGCAGCATAAAGCGTGCCAGGAAGCGCTAAACAAGAAGTAGTTGGCAAAGACACAGCTATCAATGGCAGTGTGTATGCGAAAAACAAAGCCGTAGACGCAGAAACCGCAATACAAAGGAACCCCCAATCCAACATACAGGACATTAGACTTGTGGCAATAACTGCTAAAATTCTCGGACAAAATGCCACAAAAGGAGGGCTAGGATTCAGTTAAAGGCAAGGGGAACAAGAAACCAAGCCTATCATTCGAGGACTCTACAAAGATCGAAATCTTCGGTTTGTTCCGTCTCTCTGCTAGACATAACGATGGCAGGTTAATCAAAGACAAGAGATTGAAGCTCCCTGTAGCAAGCTACAGGGAATCTTCGACCGTAAGGAACGCTGA
>CAZCXI010000007.1:0-49726 GCA_964502635.1 uncultured Desulfobacterales bacterium | reverse complement strand
CATTGAAAGCCTCCTTTTCGTAAAATTCATTCAACTTGATAATCGGGCAAAAAGTTATCAATGCGACGGCAGAGAAAAAAAGCTCCAGATGCATGGCGGGCGAATTTCTAGAAATGCGGCGTACATAGAGGTACGCCGCAGTGACTAGAGCTGAACCGCAAAAGCGAGCGCATCTAAAAAAGTCAGCGTTCCTTACGGTCGAAGATTCCCTGTAGCTTGCTACAGGGAGCTTCAATCGCAATCCCGCCACAGGCGGGACAGATGGACTTTTTAGGAAGACGGAAACTATAGGGCTCGCGAAAAAATAACTTCACATTTTGGCATCTCAGCTTCAGCCCATCTTTGACCGATGCCTCATTCGCAAACTCCTCGAAATAGCTCGCTATTCTTCCGGGTTTGCTCAATCGGATCGGCCAAATCTGAACCAAATCTGAGCGCCAATGCTGCGAACTTATTCTTGCGCGAGCCCTTAGATCCTGTTTTGAGCGACTTGTCAATCGTTAAAAATGGCTGGGCCGCTTTCTACAGTGTGGCTACGCAATGAAGGCGGGAATATCTTTGGGGATACTTTGAAGGAACTCCTCGTTGGTGGGATATGACTCAAGGGCCTTGAGCAGCGAGATCATCGCGTCTTTGGGTTGGCGGTCTACAAGGCCTCGCCGAATGGTGGCAAGGCGCTTGATATCGTCAGGGTCATACAGCCTTTCCTCTTTTCGGGTGCCGCTGGCGGCCACGTTGATGGCGGGAAAGATTCTCGATTCGGCAAGCCCGCGATCCAGAACAATCTCGCTGTTGCCGGTGCCCTTGAATTCCTCGAAGATAAGCTGATCCATGCGTGACTCGGTGTCGATGAGGGCTGTGGCGATGATGGTGACGGATCCGCCGTCTTCGATGTTGCGAGCAAGGCCGAAGAAACGGCGAGGAATCTCCAGTGCCCCCGCATCCAAACCACCCGATAGTGTTCGCCCTCTACCCCTACCCTTAAGGTTGAAGACCCTGCCCATGCGCGTCAGGCTGTCAACCAGCACCACGATATCGCGGCCACACTCAAGCTCGGTGCCCACATGGGCCAGCATCAGTTCAGCCAACCCCACGTGTTCTGAGATACTGCGATCGCTGGAACTGGCAATGACTTCTGCATCTACGGCGCGACGGAAGTGGGTGACTTCTTCAGGACGCTCATCAATGAGTAGGACGAGAATGCGCGTTTTGGGATCACCGGCGCGGATGGCCGTGGCCATTTGCTGCAGCAGCGTGGTCTTTCCGGCCTTAGGCGGTGAGACAATCAACCCCCGAGTGCCTTTGCCGATAGGCGCCACGAGATCAACGACGCGCATGCTCATCTCACCTGTGGCGGCCAGTTGGAACCTCTCGGACGGATCGATAGCAACTAGGCGGGTGTAATGCGTTCGTTTTTTGAACTGTTCCGGGCTGAGGCCACAGACCGATTCAATGCCGGCCAGTTGGGGTGCCTTTTTATGTTTCCGCACTGAACCTGTGACGCTGACACCTGGGACAAGAGAGTACGCCCTCACGAGCCTTGGCGATACCACAATTTCACTGGCACCGGCGCCAAAGGGCTGCAAAGGGTCACACAGTACACCACCACCGTTTTTCGTTATTTTCAATATGCCGCTAGCTGTGTCTGGCATGATGATAGGTCTCACCGGTCAAAGGTCTTCCCGCGTGGGCCACACCTGTTTCGTCTTGACTCAAGACAGTATTAGTCTGCCTCGTTCCTGTCTGCAAGGGCAATCTTCACCGACATCGTGAAACTGCTGTTCTTACCACGCCAAACTCCTCCAAGTTGCCTGCGGCCGTCAGGCGCGTCAACGGAATCCAGCAAATCGGGACATGGCGTTTGACAAATGCCGTCATATCAAATACATATTCATCGAAAAATCTATCGAGGAGGAATCTATGCCCGGGGCAAAAAATGATTATAAGGAAGATGTTGACCGTGTCACTGCTGTTTTTGAGACCAGTCTTGGGACTTTTGAAGCTGAACTCTATGCAAAAGAGTGCCCTGAGACGGTATGGAACTTCGTCAACCTTGCAGAAGGAAGACAGGAGACCGAACGGGGAGGGCATTTTTATGACGGTCTGACTTTCCATCGGGTGATTGCAGGTTTTGTTATTCAGGGGGGCTGCCCCATGGGAAACGGAACAGGTGGACCTGGATATCAGTTCGCCGACGAATTTGATCCATCCTTGAAGCATGATCGTGGCGGAGTTTTTTCTATGGCGAATGCCGGGCCAGGGACCAATGGAAGCCAGTTTTTTATTACTCTCGCGGCGACACCGCATCTGGATGGAAGACACTCGGTATTTGGAAAAGTGGTCAATGGAATGGACGTGGTCAAAAAGATTGGTTCTGTAGAAACAGGTCCAATGGACAAGCCCCTCGAGCCGGTGGTGATCAAGGAAGTTGCCATTCGGCGGTAGAGGACACGAGACGCAAAAGCAGGCGTGGCCGTTAAGCTCAACTATATTCCCTGGTCTTGTGGAAGACAATATCCGGAAAAAGCTCCATGGTATGGGATAGCCGCCACTCACTGGCCGCCAGAAAGGAGAGATGCCCCTCAGCATCCAGGGCCAGATTGGCTTTGTTTTTTACCTTGAACTCTTCGAGCTTCTTACGATCATCACAAGTTATCCAACGGGCTGCAGCACAATCCACCCCTTCGTAGACCGCATCCACCCCATATTCTGCCCTGAGCCGTGCCAGGGTCACGTCAAACTGTAGCACCCCTACCGCTCCCAGAATGAAATCGCTGCCCGTGATCGGCCGGAACATTTGGACAGTCCCCTCCTCGGCCATCTGTAACAGACCCTTGTTGAGCTGTTTGACCTTGAACGGGTTCTTTAGCAGGACCCTGCGGAAATGCTCGGGCGCGAAATTGGGAATACCGGTAAACTTGAGCTGCTCCTTGTCAGTGAACGTATCGCCAATCTTGATGGTTCCGTGATTATGGATGCCGATAATGTCGCCTGGATAGGCCTCCTCTACGCTGCTGCGATCCTGGGCCATGAAGATAGTGGCGTTGGCCAAGGCCACCTCTTTGCCGAGCCGGTGGTGACGCACCTTCATGCCGCGGGTGAATTTGCCTGAGCAGATACGGAAAAATGCGATCCGGTCCCGGTGAGCCGGGTTCATATTGGCCTGGATTTTAAAGGCAAAGCCTGTAAAGGATTCCTCTTCCGGGGAGACCGACCGGCTGGTGGTGGAGCGGGGGCCGGGGGCCGGCGCCAGTTGGACAAAGGCATCCAGCAACTCCTTCACGCCGAAATTGTTGATGGCACTGCCAAAGAATACCGGGGTTTGGCTCGCGTTTAGATATTGCTCATGTTCAAAGGGATTGGCAGCCCCCTCCAGCAGCTCGATATCTGCCCGGAGCTTATCCGCCTGGCTACCCAGCAATTCGTCGAGTATCGGGTCGGCAAGCTCCCCGACCACAATACCGTCTTGCGGCCTGGTCTCCTGGCCGGGAGTGAAAAGGTGCAGCTGCCGACGGTAAATGTTGTATACACCTTTGAAGCTCTTGCCCATGCCGATGGGCCAGGAAAGCGGCGCGCACTCAATTTGCAGCTTATCCTCAATATCAGCAAGGATATCCAGTGGGTCCCGTCCCTCTCGGTCAAGTTTGTTGATAAAGGTTATGATTGGCGTATTGCGCATCCGGCACACCTCCATCAGCTTCTCGGTCTGGGCCTCAACCCCCTTGGTGCTGTCAATGACCATCAAACCGCTATCCACTGCGGTCAGCACTCTATACGTATCTTCGGAAAAATCCTGGTGGCCGGGCGTGTCCAGCAGATTGATCTCAAACCCCTGGTAGTTGAATTTCATCACCGAAGTTGTGACCGAAAGCCCACGCTCCTTTTCAATGGACATCCAGTCGCTGACCGCGTGCCTGGCGGCCTTGCGCGATTTCACCGCCCCGGCCATCTGGATGGCCCCGCCAAACAGCAGCAGCTTCTCGGTCAGGGTGGTCTTGCCAGCATCCGGATGGCTGATGATGCCAAAGGTGCGGCGGCGTTGGACTTCTTTCTGATGTTGGCTGCTCAATGGATAACCTTTTCTCCGTATCATTCGTTTCTTAAGAACAACGTTCTTGGTTTTTGCGGCAAAAAGTATTGACCGGTTGCTACCCGCGAGCCCTATCCTTCTTCATCATTGCCCGAAAAAAAAGCCCCGGACGTATTCCGGAGCTTGCGATGTTGTCATCTTCATCCAGGAACAATCGCTATTGTTGTGAAGTCTATCAGCGTCGGAAGAATTCTGTCAAGCAAATTCCCCGTTGCCCCTTTTCTCCTGGCCCAGTTTCTGCCGTAATGCCGATTCACATATAGAAATTGGTGTCAAGATACTAAGGGCTCGCGCAAAAACCACTTCACATCTTGGCATCTCAGCTTCAACCCATCTTTGACCGATGCCTCATTCTCAAACTCATCGAAATAGCTCGCTATTCCTCCGATTTTGCTCAATCGGATCGGCCGAATCTGAACCAAATCTGAGCGCCAACTCTGCGAACTTATTCTTGCGCGAGCCCTAAGGGGTGCTGTGAACAGTTTAGTCGCTGAACTCGGCAAGCAGCGACGAGATTTGAGTAGTAAGCGCGGATCAAGACGCATCGTTGTAAAGTGCAGCTTGAGCGGTTGTGGTATCGGAAGTGAATAGGGTTTTGAAGAACCCGAGAGGGTGTTGGCCTTGACGTTTGGCAGTGAGCAAGAGGCTGGGATAGTATCCCGCGGTCATCGATGCAACACCCTGTCGTCTCAGGGGTGGTTTATGTCTCAGTGGCTCCCTGTTCTTGGCCTCGTGGTTCAGCCCATACGATGTGTTGCTTGTTAAGCACAAGTACTTTCTTCTTGGGCGACCGCAGATGCGTTGCGTCGAATACAACAATAAACGGCTGGTCTGTTTTTGTAAAAAGGTCAGACATTCTGTTTTCGTAACCCAAATTTACTTTTCCTTCTATGACACTTCCGTCCAGAGTCTTGATACTCACATCGGCGGGCTTCAGTATCTTACGCGTATCCACGATCTCCATGTTCGTTGCTCCTCTTTTTTTGATGTCTCTATTCCAATGTGCGATATCCGGCTTGCACAGCATAAGGCCGGGCTTCGCCCCCCAGTTTCTTGGAATGTGGGCGGGAAGAGGACATTGGCACAGCTGGGTATCCTGCCTGCCTATCTCCACGTTTTCACAGAAGCCGTCGATTCCTTGATGACAAACACTCTCTCGTTATTAGTCTTCTTATCAGCGGGGAAAACGAAAAAGCCCTTTCTGTCCGCCGCATAGCCATTAGTCATACCATACATCACTTCTCCGTCAAGGAAGTCCACTCTTACCTTGGGACTGACATCATCGAATTTGAAGTGCTCCATAGAGAAGATCTCATGAGTCGGATGGTTTTTGTCTCCCTTAAAGTTTTTGACGAAGAAGACCGCTTTGAGGAGAGAAGCGGACACCTCAATAACCTTTTTGTGATCTTCGATCTTGGTCACGTGGAAGATGTCTTTCGTTGGCATGAAATCAAAAGTGTGGCCTTTCAGTATGTTGCCGTCTCGAAAATGAACAACCACCTTATGCTCCGTCATCCACGCATCCTCCCATGTCAGGCCGGTCGTCTTCGGCCTGTCTTCTATATATTCGGCCCATTGCTCGTATCCCTTAAATAGAAAAACCGTTTCGCGGGGAGAGGGCTTCCGAGTACACGCCAAGGAGGACACATGGGAAATGTCTATTCCATGACTTCAGGCCTACAGCGGCCAGGAACATGGTAAGGTCGGGGATACCTGAGACGGACAGCCATGCGGTTGGAAATGCAAACCATAATATGCTCTTCTTAGGGCTCGCGCAAGAATAAGTTCGCAGAGTTGGCGCTCAGATTTGGTTCGGATTTGGCCGATCCGATTGAGCAAAACCGAAGGAATAGCAAGCTATTTCGAGGCGTTTGCGAATGAGGCATCGGTCAAAGATGGGCTGAAGCCGAGATGCCAAAATGTGAAGTTGTTTTTGCGCTAGCCCTCAGCAAGTGCTGATTGTCGGTATTTGGAGACCCAAACAGCATGGAATTTGCACTCCCAATATATGTGTGATAATCTTTATTGGTGGGTTCATAAAAAGTCCAACTGCCGCGTTACGCTTGATTTTTCGTCTGCCTGTGCGTTGCACGCAGACAGGTGATTGCGACGCACGATAAGACAAAATCAGCGCCCGCACAATACTTCAAATTGGCAGCAAAATTCCTCAAGGAGGTGAACTGTCAGAGATGTTTTTTGTTCTATCAAAGCTATTGTCGGTCATCATTTCTCCCATTGTATGGATAGTCGGTTTGCTGGTGTTTTCTTTGTTTTCCGGGGCGCGCGAACAGCGGAGAAAGGCTTCAATAATTGCCACGGTCTTGATTGTCTTTTTTTCGAATTCGTTCATTTTTGATGAATTCATGCGGGTGTGGGAAGTGCCTGTTATAAGAGACGAAGACATCAATAAGACGTACGACTATGGTATTGTCCTCAGCGGGATGTTGGCCTATGATTCCGAGAATGGGCGTATTAATTTCACACGAGGTGTTGATAGGCTTCTTCATGCCGTTGAACTCTATAAAAGGGGAAAGATTAAGAGGTTGTTGATTACTGGTGGCTCAGGCAGTCTCCTTAACCAGGATGAAAGAGAGGCTACACACCTGAGCAAGTATCTACTAACAGTCGGCTTTCCCGAAAAGGATATTCTGATCGAACCCGAGTCCAGAAATACCAGAGAGAATGCTGTTTTTACGTCACAGATCCTCTTACATGCAGGTGAGAACGCCGAGTATTTATTAATCACCTCCGCTTATCACATGAGAAGAGCAATGGGGTGTTTCAACAAGGCTGGCATCCATGCAGACGGGTACCCAACAGACTTTTTTACGGGCCCAAGAAACTATAGTTTTGCGCACCTGTTTGTTCCCTCTGCGGATACGCTTAACGACTGGGCTCTGTTGATTCGCGAAATTGTCGGCTATGTGGTTTATGAAATGGTGGGATACATATGACAGCGGTTGCCGAGAAATCTTCCCTATTGCTCCACTTCCGGGTCAGGCGTATCCGACCGGGGCGGAATCGAAATACTCAGCGGATTGAGTTTTTGAGCATGGCTGTAAAAAAACCACCCTTGGCGGACTACTTGGTGAACTGATTTGCCTTCCGGCCTTGTCTTGAGCGAGGTTTTGTTGAACCGCAAAAGCGAGCGCATGCCCCGCAGATTGCTGCGGGGTTAGCGAGCGTATCCAAAAAGGTCAGCGTTCCTTGCGGTCGAAGATTCCCTGTAGCTTGCCACAGGGAGTTTCAATTCGAATCGGATTCCACGAGGCGGGCCTTAAGTCTTTCCAATACCACCCAGATACTCGTCGACACGCTTCCTATACTTGGGCGACAATTGGACAAACTTGACGCCCATTCCCTTGTTCAACTGCTGAGGGGCAACGTCTTTAAGGATTTGCGCTTCATATATCCATTTTGGATAAGCCTTTGTCTCAATCAGGTTGACCCACACAACCTCACATGTCCCCTTGATCCATTCTTTCTTTTTTGGGAGGTCAATTTCTATGCGAAATTTTCGACCCACATCGAATGGATCTTCTGTCACGAGATAGAGTCCGTCGGAGCTCAGGCTGTGCACAATCGCATCCTGAAATGCCTTTTTCGTTTCAAAACGAACCTTTAGGACGACTTCGTATCGAGGACTTCTTCTTCGTTCTTTCATAGGCCCTGCTTTTTCTTCGGCTATTCATTGTTTGAGAATTCTGAGACTCATTCCTGGCGGCATGGCTGAATCTTCCGATGATGGCTGGACTCACTCAATGATACGATTGGTGCCGAAGGCGGGATTTGAACCCGCACGGGCGTAACCCACTGCCCCCTCAAGACAGCGTGTCTACCAGCTTCCACCACTTCGGCACGCAACGGTCATTTTTTTTCGGCAGGCTTGGGGGCCGGTGCCGGAACAGAGGGCAGTGCGGTTTCGGGTTTGACCGGACCTTCAGCCGGCGCCTTCTGGGCCTCTTGTGTGACTGGGGTCACATCCGACATGACGGAGGTGGTGGGTCGCCGACTCGAAAGATAGGCCAAGCTCAGGGATGTGAGCATGAAGACAACTGCGGCGGCTGTGGTCAATCTACTCAAAAAAGACGAGGCACCCGTGCTTCCAAACAGCGTTTGGCTGGCCCCGCCCCCGAATGCCGCGCCCATGTCGGCGCCTTGGCCTGTCTGCAAGAGAACAATGAGTATCAGGGCAATACAAACGATCACATGAACAAGAATAATGAATGTTGACATAGCAAAAGGGCTCCGTCCTTCAAGTGTGATTCTTGACGGGTTTTACGGCATTGCGAACAATGGCCGCAAAAGATTCGGCATCCAAACTGGCGCCTCCTACCAATGCCCCGTCAATGTCTTCCATGGCGATGAGTTCGGCAATATTTGCAGGCTTCACGCTTCCACCATACAGTATGCGAAGGGCATTTGCAAGCCCCTCTCCAAAACCTTCTTTGATGCGCGTCCGGATAAACTGGTGAACCTCCTGGGCCTGCTCACGCGTAGCGGTTTTGCCTGTCCCAATGGCCCAGACAGGTTCATAGGCAACTGTGACCTGCTCGAGCCCCTCAGCACCGAGATCTGCCAAGCCCTCTTCCAACTGGCCCTTAACCACAGAGAAGGTTTGTCCGGCCTCTCTTTCACCTTCAGACTCACCCACACACAAGACAGGCAACAAGCCTCCAGCAAGAGCCGCTTTCATCCTTCGGTTTACTGTGGCATTGGTTTCCCCAAAATACTGGCGTCTTTCGGAATGGCCGACAATAACGTGGCTGCACCCTACGCTTTTCAGCATGGATGCCGAAACCTGGCCTGTATAGGCCCCTTCCGTCTCCCAAAACAGATCTTGACCGCCCACATGTATGGCAGATTCTTTAAGAATATCGGCCACGACCCCAAGGGCCGTGAATGGAGGGGCCACCATGACATCCACATTTGTCAAGTCATGCAGCAAGGACATCAACCGACTCGCAAGATCTGCAGCCTCCGGAGCGGTCTTGAACATTTTCCAGTTACCAGCAATCAAGGGTCTGCGCTTTCCCATGACCTGTGCCTCCCTCCTATCCCAGGAGCGCGGGCCAAGACCCGCGGTCCCGCTCTTTGCGTTGCCTTTTCTGCCCCAGGGGCTTTGCGTCCTGGAGTCCAACCTTGATGAACTCATAAAAAGTCTTTTGCGCCCAAAATGTTCACGGAGCGAGCAAAATCGACTTTTTACGAGACCGTCAACCTTGGCACCCGCTACAGGTCTCTTCCAACGATAGCTGCCAAATCGATCAGGCGCGTGGCATACCCACGTTCATTGTCGTACCAGGCCAAGGTTTTCACTAAATCATCCATGACGTGCGTCGTTGGAGCATCTACAATACAAGAATACGCGGAACCGTTGAAATCGCTCGAAACCAGGGGAAGATCGCTATATGCCAAGATTCCCTCCAGCGCACCTTCGGCCGCTGTCTTCAATGCCCCGTTCACATCACCTGTCGTCAATCCCTTCTTCTCAACCGTCACCACCAGGTCCACGAGAGACACATTCGGCGTCGGCACTCGTATAGCCAAGCCGTTCAGTTTTCCCTTGAGCTCGGGTAACACCAGGGCGACCGCCCTCGCAGCCCCTGTCGTGGTGGGTATCATGGAAAGGGCGGCTGCCCTTGCGCGCCTGAGGTCCTTGTGGGGAAAATCAAGAAGTCGCTGATCGCCTGTATAGGAGTGGATTGTCGTCATGAGTCCATTCTTTATGCCAAAGTTCTCAGAAAGCACTTTTGCCATCGGGGCCAGGCAATTTGTGGTGCACGAGGCATTTGATATGATGTGATGGTTTTTGGGATCATACAATGAATCATTAACACCTATGACGATAGTGATGTCCGGATCGGCGGCCGGTGCCGAAATGATGACCTTGCGAGCACCTGATGCCAGGTGTTTGCCGGCACTGGCGCGGTCCCGAAAAAATCCCGTACATTCCAATACCACGTCTGCACCAAAGTCTTTCCACCGCAGGCCAGTCGGGTCTCTAATCGCTGTGTACGCCACAGAACGACCGTTGACCTCAACGGCATCATTGCGGGCCACAATGGTCGCATTCAACGGGCCATGAACCGAATCGTAGTGGAGCAAATGCGCCATGGTTGAAGCATCTGTGAGGTCATTGATCCCCACGATCTCCACAGCATTGCTTTCAAGCGCGGCTCTAAAGGCGAGTCGCCCTATGCGGCCAAATCCGTTGATGCCAACGCGAACCTTCATAGATCCTCCTTAGGGCTCGCGTAAAAACAACTTCACATTTTGGCACCTCCGCTTCAGCCCATCTTTGACCGATGCCTCATTCACAAACTCATTGAAATAGCTAGCTATTCCTCCGTTTTTGCTCAATCGGATCGGCCAAGTCTGAACCAAATCTGAGCGCCTATTCTGCAAACTTGTTTTTGCGCGAGCCCTTAACTCCTTTTGTTTCCTTTCAGGAGCCCACTGGCCAATGAAATGCTGTTTTTCCCATAGGCCTGTACGCTTTGTGCCAACTCAGCGAGGTCGCTGTCCTTGCGCATCTTTGCGGCTCGGATCAACACCGGCAGATTCACGCCGGTCAGAACGTCAATCCTGCCCTCCTCAAGAAACGAGAGACTCAAATTAGATGGCGTTCCACCAAACATGTCCGTTAGAATGATGACGCCATCGCCCTCATCAACAGCCTTGATCCCGTCATTGATCTTTTTCCTCAGTTTTTCCGCACTATGCTTCAGATCTACCGAAACAGCCGTTGTGGCTTCCAAAGAGCTTTCCAGGATGCAGTCAGCCGCTTCGATAAGGGCTTCTCCCAAACGGCTGTGGGTCACTATAACTATACCTATCATGAATCTATCCCCGGAAAAGTGATGCTTGTTAAGTTAACTCAATATCTCGGTGTGTCAAGTTGATGCGCTTAATCTTTTCTTTGAGAAAACGAAAGATTTCATTAGCCACCACAATGGAACGATGCCTTCCTCCCGTACAACCGACCGCAATGGTCAAATAGGATTTCCCTTCCTTCTCGTAAAAGGGGATCAGAAAGTCAAGTAGATCCAGGTATTTGTCCAAAAAAAGACCGGTTTCGGCCCATTTCTTCACAAAGGCTTCCACCAGTTGGGATGTCCCGTCCAGTTCTCTTAATTCCCGGACAAAATACGGATTGGGTAAGAAGCGAACGTCGATCACCAAGTCTGCATCGTGGGGAAGGCCGTACTTGAAACCAAAAGACAGGACATGAACCTCAATCTCGCCGGCGTGGATCTCCTTAAGCACATAGCGTGATACGATATGCTTGAGTTCGTGAACATTATAAAGGGATGTGTCAATGACTTTGTCCGCAATGCCTTTAAGGCCTTGCAGCTGCTCTCTTTCAGCACGTATCCTTTCCAGAAGGCTCTCTCCTCCGGCCAAGGGGTGATGCCGTCGTGTTTGACTGTAACGTCTCAGAAGCTCTTCGTCCGAGGCTTCCAGAAAAAAAACCTTGAATTGGTAACCTTGCTTCGTCAGGCCATCCAGCACATTGGCGTAGCCGGAGAGAAATCCCTCTTCCCTAATGTCCATGACCAGGGCCAGCTTTTCAAGCCCCGAAGATTGTTTCCTGCGAAGCTGCAAGAAGTTCGGTAAAAGCACGACCGGCAAGTTATCCACACAGAAAAAGCCCACGTCTTCCAACGCCTTGATGGCTGTACTTTTCCCAGAGCCTGAAAGCCCGGTGACAATGATGATTTTTTGCTGTTTCAATGGTATCCAAAAAGCCTACAGAAAATGGTTGGGCAGGCGCAGACAATCAACGGGAAGCCCTATCTGCTTCAAATACAGAATTAAAAGTCTTCGTCTTCCCTCTGGATCACCGTGTAAAGTTCCCGACCGTCAGCAGCGTTCATCAGACGTTCTCTAAAGGCGCTGTTCTTGAGCGAACGAGATATCCTGGCGAGCATCTTGAGATGAGCGCCCGTGGAATTTTCCGGGGCCAACAATAGAAAAAACAGGTGGGCAGGCTTTCCATCCATGGCATCAAAGTCGACACCCTTGCGGCTCCGCCCGAATGCCATCAACAACGACTGCAAGAGCCTAAGTTTTCCATGAGGGATGGCGATACCACCTCCAATGCCGGTACTACCGAGCCCCTCCCGCTCCAAGAGCACACGAATCATTTCCTCCTGCTTAACCCCAGAGGCCTCTGCAAGCGTACCAGTCAGTTCTTCCAATACTGCTTTCTTGTCAGTCGCATTCAGTTCAGCAATGATGGCCCCTTCCTTGAGGGTGTCCAAAATTTTCATTGGAATCCCTGCTACAACCTAGGTTGAATCAAACCGAAATTGCCGTCCTTGAGGCGATATAGTACATTGATGCGTTGGGTCTGAGCATCTGTAAAAACCAAAAAGCTGTCTTTGATCAAGCGCATTTGCAAAACTGCTTCATCGACATCCATAGGTTTATACTCGATATTCTTGATTTTCATCACTCTGGGCATGGGCTCGTGTTCCAGCTCCGCTGATGATGCCGCTCCGGTCTGCTCATAGGGAAAGGTCTTGAGTTTGGCGGCTGCCGATCTAGATTTCTTGTATTTTTCCTTATTCTTCTTAATTTGCTTATCAAGTTTGTCGAGAGCCATGTCTATGGCTGAATACATATCAGAGGTTTCCTCGTGAGCATTGATCATGAATCCATCTGCACTAATACTGATTTCAGCGATATGTCGAAATTTTTCCACCGTCAGCACCACATTTGCCGTGGCCGGATTTGAAAGATATTTGTCGAAGCGATCAAGCTTTTCGGAGGCGTACGTTTTCAGAGATTCTGACGGGGCAAGGCTGATGAAGGTTACTGATTTTTGCATACTGATGGACCTCCCTGTATCCTCTTGCGTTTGTTGGATGGTAACACACCTAACATCTCCCGGTACTTGGCGACGGTCCTGCGAGCGACATCAATGTTTGAAGCACACAAAATCTCAACCATCTTCCTGTCACTATACGGTTTGGCAGGGTTTTCAGACTGAATGATTTGACGAATTCTTTCCTTCACACTAGCTGAGGCAATGGCCTCTCCATCAATTCGGCTGATGGAACTATTGAAGAAAAACTTCAACTCAAAGGTCCCTTGTGGGGTGTGGACGTACTTATTCGTCGTAACACGGCTTACCGTTGACTCGTGCATGCCGATATCCTCGGCCACATCCCTTAATACCATTGGCTTCAAATGAGCGATTCCTTTTTCCAAAAAAGTCCGTTGAAAACGGACAATACTTTCAACCACCCTGTAAATGGTCCTTTGGCGCTGATGAATACTGCGGATCAGCCAGACCGCAGAGCGGAGCTTACTCTGAATATAATCCTTCGTGTGGCTGGCGAGTGGTCCCCCTTGATTTAGGGCCTGCTTGTAAAAGGCGCTCACGCGAAGTTTTGGCATGCCATCTTCATTCAAAACAATGACGAATTCATCGCCCATCTTGTAGACAAAGATGTCCGGGCTGATGTACTGCGGATCTTCATCACTGAATTCGCGACCCGGCTTTGGCTCCATGCCGGTAATGATTTCCACAGCGGCAAGCACGTCGTCAAAGGAAACGCCCAGGGCGTGTCCGATAGCCTTGTAGTTCTTGTTTTCCAGGTGCTTGAAGTGGTCCTGAATGATGCGAACCACGAGGGAATCTTCCAGCCCTAAAAGCTTGGCCTGAATCAACAAACACTCTTTCAGGTCCCTGGCGCAGACTCCAACGGGGTCAAAGGACTGCATCTGTTCCAGGACTTTTTCCACTTGCGATATGTCGGCTCCCGTCAGGGTGGCAATATCATCTACAGAGGCCTGGAGATAGCCGTCGGGGTTCAGATTGCCGATGATAGCACTGCCGATCGTTTCTTCAGTCTTGGTGGGAAAGGACAAGAGAAGTTGCCACATGAGGTGATCAACCAAGGACTTGCGGCGAGCCAAAAAATTCTCATATTCCGGGGTCTCCCGCTCTTCGGGTTCATAATACACGGGCCCTGAAGCATTATACTCGTCCAAATAGTTGGTCCAGTCAATATCCTCCCGAGCTGTTTCTTCGACGCTGACCGGTTTGAGCGGGTCCTCGTCTGCCGACTCCACGGGTGCGGGTTCAGGCGGATCACTATCGGCCGCCGCCTGCTCCTCGACGGTCTCCTCGAGCAACGGATTCTCAACCATTTCTTCATTGATGACATCCAGCAGCTCGAGACGAGACAACTGCAACAACTTGATCGCCTGCTGAAGCTGCGGCGTCATGACCAACTGTTGGGTCAGGCGCAGCTGTTGTCGAAGTTCCAATGCCATGTCAACTCATCGTGATCACAAACATGAGAGGGTTACTATAATTGAAAACTTTCACCCAGGTAGATCTCCCGCGCCACACTACTGGAGGCGATGACTTCAGGGGTGCCCGATTCCATCAAGACACCCTCGTTCAAGATGTATGCCCGGTCACAAACGCCCAGGGTCTCCCGGACATTATGGTCGGATATGAGCACGCCGATACCGCGTTCCTTGAGGTGTTCTACAATTCTTTGTATGTCCGTGACCGCTATAGGGTCAATTCCAGCGAAGGGCTCATCAAGGAGAATAAAGGAAGGGGCCCTTACCAAGGCCCGCGTGATCTCCACCCGTCGTCGCTCCCCCCCTGACAAGGCATAAGCCTTCTGCTTTGCCAGGTGCTCGATGCCCAGTTCCTGAAGGAGCTCTTTGAGTCGGGCGGTTCGTTCGAATCTGGACATGGGAAGTGTTTCCAAGATCGCCAGGATGTTTTCCTCCACGGTCAGCTTCCGAAAGACCGAAGACTCCTGGGGAAGATACCCGACCCCCTTGCGTGCCCTGAGGTACATAGGAAAGGAAGTCATGTCCTGTCCGTTCAAAAAAACCTTTCCACGATCAGGACGTATTAGTCCCACGATCATGTAAAAGGTCGTCGTTTTTCCAGCGCCATTGGGGCCCAGAAGTCCTACAACACTACCGCTTTGTATCTCCAGACTGACTGCATCGACAACACGCCTGCCGCTATAACTCTTGACCAAGTCCTGTGCGATTAAAGTCGTCATTGATCCCGATTGTCGTAGAATCCGGTTCATTGCCTGAGCCGGAAAAAATTGAACCACAAAAGTGAGCGCGTTCCCCGTAGCTCCCCTCGACCCCGTCCTAAAGGAGGGGGCTTGCGGGGAGCAAGCCGGCCAGCGTTCCTTACGGTCGAAGATTCCATGTGGCTTGCCACAGGGAGCTTCAAATAGCCAAAGGGGGTCAATCGCCCAACGTCATCACGATCGCCTATTTGATCAAACCGCCTTCTCCTTGGGTATGCAAGGTGGCTTTCACCTGTTCTTTCTCATCGCCCTCTACTACAATTCGATCTTCAGCCTGAAAAAGGATAATTTTCTTGCCACGGATGACATTTTTGCCGGACCACACTCTGGGATCCCCTCCGCTCAGGACCAACATGTGTTGCCCCGTCGTATACACCGCTTTTTCCGCCGCCGCCGTCTTCATCTCATGATCAAATAGAATTTTAACGTTGCCTTGGGAAACTATTCTTTCAACCGTGGTCGCCGTCGTTGATGGTGCGCCATCTGATTTGTAGAAAACCTTAATACGATCAGCCGTGACGACTACATCTTCCTGCGTGGCCTTAACGTTTCCCTTAAACTCCACCCAACCCATACTATGGTCTGATTCAACCGCGTCAGAGGTAATGTGGATAGGCCGCCCAAGGTCTGTCTTGTCCTCGGGTGCTGTCTCGCCGGGCCGAGACGAAACAGGACGGATCGTTGCCCACGCCAGACATAAGAGCAGGACTAACATGGGTCCTCTAATGCGCCTTGGGCTTTTCACGATAAAGCACCTGGTTGGTTCACCCTGATTGGGTTCCAGTCCCCGCCAGCGAGCCAAGGGCCAATCTACAGCCAGAGGCGCCAGTTCTCAAACACCGTTTCTACTGCACCCGTCAGCACGGCCCGTTCTGTGTCAAGCGAAAAAAGCATGCTTTTGCCGGTCACGCGTACGCCATTTCCTCTGACAATGATCGGCATATCCGTAGCAATGGACCGACGCTTGTGGTCATAAAAAAGCCGCTGTGTTTCCAATTCATAGGGCCCACTGCGCACAACGACGTCTTTGGAAACTTCCATATCATTGGTGTCCGTCAAGAGCACACCGTGACGACTGGTCAGCTGGATCTTTCGGCCATCCTTGAGGAAAAAGGTGGCAGAAAGATCCTTGAGGATGGTCCTATTTTTCGCCTTGTCATATTGGGCTGATGTCGCGTCAAGCATCCATTCCTTGGCGCCGTCTCGGGTTGCGACCTGGTGAATTCGATTCAGACTCACGTCCTGGTTTTTGGGCAAGATCGATACCAGGTCTTCCGGCCCCTTGCTGACTTGCTGCTCATGAATCAACCCCACTGCGATTCCAGCAAGTATCAATCCAACCAAACAAAGCAGGGCTGCATGTATCTTTGACATATCCTATAACATCATAACCCTTGCGTGGAAACCCTATGACAACGAGACAGCATTTTGTATGGCTTTCAACTGTTTCAGAAGCGCTTTCATCGTTTCCAGTGCCAAGGAATTGGGACCGTCACAAAGGCCACGCTCCGGGTCCTCGTAGGCCTCCATGAATATACCATCTACGCCAGCAGCTACGGCTGCCCGAGCCAGGACCGGCACAAATTCTCTCTGCCCCCCGGAGGCCTTGCCCGCACCTCCCGGAAGCTGCACACTGTGTGTGGCATCGAATATCACCGGCCACCCCAGGGCGCGCATGCTAGCCACGCCGCGGAAGTCAACCACCAGATTGTTATAACCGAAAGAGGCCCCTCTTTCGGTGACCATAATCTGCCGATTGTCTGTAGACAACACTTTTTCTATGACGTGTTGCACATCCCATGGGGCCAAGAATTGTCCCTTCTTAATATTGACTGGCTTTCCTGCTTCAGAGACCGCTGTAACAAAATCCGTTTGGCGACACAAGAAAGCGGGAATTTGGAGCACATCGAGTACCTGGGCGGCCGGGGCAATCTCGCTGAATCGATGCACATCAGAAAGCACCCGGATGCCGAGTTTGTCCTTAATGGTGGCAATAACGTCTAACCCTTTGGAAAGGCCCGGGCCCCGGTAGGAACTCAGTGAGGTGCGGTTTGCCTTATCATAGGAAGTCTTGAATATAAAAGGGATTTGAAGTTCATCCGTAAGATCTTTAAGAAAGGTCGCTACAGCCATGGTCGATTCAAGGGTCTCGATGACACATGGGCCGGCAATCAAGACAAGGTCATTTTCCCTGCCGATGTTGATTCCCCCTACATTAACAACATGTTGCATGCGATATCCGTGCCAACAAGAGCGACTTGTGAGGATTAGAGACGCTAAGGTTAATAAACATATATATATTTTTAACGTACAGCGCTCCAAATGTCAAGGTTCACCGCGCTGGAAGGCGAGCGGATAAATCAATCTTGATTGTTCACACACAAGTTGCTATGGTCCGTCGCAAATTTTCCCGAATCACCCTGATCGCATGGCAAACAAGTCTAGGATTTCAAGGGTCGCTTATTTTCTGGTTGGCGTTGCAGTCTGTGTCCTCGCCGCTGCATCGATATGGCTGGCGATGAAGAGACTGGAAGGCGAACCGCCGGAGTTTCGTTGGCAAGGACCGATTCATGACATCGGTGCGTCTTACACCCTCCGTGGGCTCGCCTCTGATCGGAAAAGCGGCCTCAAGAAGCTGTGGATCGCCATCGTTCAACAAGGCAAGGAGGTCATTCTCTTTGATCAAACGTTTCCATCCAAAGGATTCTTGATGGGGGGCGCCGTTCGAAAGCAATCGGTTTCAATGGATGTTAAGCCGCATGACCTCGGTTTGACAGACGGAGAGGCCCTTCTCAGGGTAGCCCTTTGGGACTATTCTTGTCGAGGATGGTGGTCCGGCAATCGATTCTATGGAGAACAGAAGCTGGCCATTGACACGGAGCCGCCCATGATTGAAGTGATCACCCGCCATCACAATCTCAATCAGGGCGGCACGGGGCTTGCCGTTTACCGAGTCTCGGAGCCGGTTGCCACAAGTGGCGTGCAGGTGGACGAGCGGTTCTTCCCGGGCTCAAGCGGCCTTTTCGCCGATTCCAGCCTGTTTGTGGGCTTTTTTGCCCTGCCTCACAACAAGGGAACGGGGACACGGCTCTCAGTGATGGCCACTGACAGGGCGGGTAATACCTCGCGGACAGGGCTGGCCCATCACATCAATAACAGAACGTTCAAGCAGGATAGCATCCGTATTTCGGACGCCTTTCTTGAGAGAAAAATGCCTGAATTCGAGGCCCCTCTGGGCGTGGGGCAGCCCCCTGCGTCTCTGCTTGACAAGTTTTTGGCAGTTAACAGGGATCTGCGGCAGGCCAATCACAAGGCCATTCGAGATGCCTGCCGCGACAGTGATGCCAAGCTGTACTGGACGGGTCCATTTCTGAGGCTTCCGGGCTCAGCCCGGAGGGCTGGATTTGCCGAACGTCGGACCTATCGGTATCATGGCCGAGCCATCGATCATGAAGTACATCTCGGAATAGATCTTGCGTCCACGGCCCATTCGGCGGTGCCTGCGGCCAACAATGGACGTGTTGCGTTTGCCCAGGAACTAGGTATTTATGGTAAGGCGATTATTATAGATCACGGTTGCGGCCTTTTTAGCTTATACGGGCACTTGAGCCGCGTGCAGGTGACTAGAGACCAGATGGTTTCCAAGGGGAAAATCATCGGCTTCACCGGCAGCACGGGTCTGGCTGGAGGAGACCATCTCCACTTTTCGATCCTCATTCATGAGACCTTTGTGAATCCAGTGGAATGGTGGGATCCAGTCTGGATCAAACATAATATTTCAGACAAGCTCGCACGTGCCAGAGGATAAGGAATCTGTATAGACGGGCTGTTTTTCCAGCGCTTCAGAGGGGTTGTACGAAGTCATCAACGTCTGACACGACAGGCGCGAAAGAAAGGGCGAGGCCATGAAGCACCATAAGGTCAGGAAGACCGTCCAGGAAATCAATCAGAGAATCAGAGACGGCAAGGTTGTCGTGGTTACAGCGGAAGAAGTTATTGACATTGTAAGACAAAAAGGCGCTGTTGAAGCAGCTCGGCAGGTGGATGTCGTCACCACGGGGACCTTTTCACCCATGTGTTCCTCGGGGGCGTTCATCAATTTCGGCCATTCAGTGCCTGGCATCAAGGCTGCCAGGGTCTGGCTCAACAATGTCCCAGCATATGCCGGCCTGGCTGCAGTGGATTGCTTCATCGGGGCAACGGAGCCTTGCGAAGAGGACCCCCTTAATAAGGTCCACCCCGGGGAATTCAAGTATGGGGGCGGCCATGTGATTCAGGACCTGGTCGGTGGCAAGACCGTTCACCTTCGGGCCACGGCCTACGGAACGGATTGCTATCCTAACCGAGCCATTGAAAAGGATGTCACCCTGAAGAAGCTTCCTCAGGCGACACTTTGCAATCCCAGAAATGCGTATCAAAACTATAACTGTGCGATCAATTTCACCGACAAGACGATTTACACGTACATGGGAGCCCTCAAACCGAACGGCGGCAATGCCAACTATTGTTCCGCGGGACAGCTGAGCCCCCTCATGAATGATCCTTATTACAGGACGATCGGGATAGGCACAAGAATCTTCCTTGGCGGCGGCCAGGGGTTTGTCGCCTGGCACGGCACCCAGCACAAACCCAAGGTCAAGCGAACCAAGAACGGTCTACCCCTAACCCCGGCAGGCACGCTGTGGGTCATGGGCGACCTGAAAAAAATGAGTCCCAGGTGGCTGGTGGGGGTGAGCATCCAGGGGTACGGGTGCTCATTGGCCGTGGGCCTGGGCGTACCGATTCCGATTTTGAATGAAGAGATAGTGCGATTTACTGCTGTTTCAGACGATGAAATCTTCACCCGGATCGTAGACTATGGATATGACTATCCACATGGCATATCAAAAAGTTATGGCACGGTCAGTTATAGTGAACTTAAGAGCGGCACCATCCGTGCCAATGGCAAAGAGGTGCCCACCGTTCCAATGTCGAGCGTGGTGCGGGCCAGGGAGATTGCAGAGACCTTGAAGAAATGGATACAGAAGGGGAAGTTCACGCTGGGAGAACCGCAGGAATTGCTCCCCTCAGTGTAAGGTAGAAAGGGGCATCGCATTGAAAGAAAACACATCTTCTGAAGGCCCTGTGCAGCCAAAGAAGAGCATCTTTCGGGAATACGCCGAAGCCATACTGGTTGCCATCGTCCTCGCGCTTTTTATTCGAACTTTTGTCGTGCAGGCCTTTAAGATTCCTTCGGGATCGATGAAACCGACCCTCCTGGTGGGAGATCACATCCTCGTCAACAAATTCATATATGGGGTAAAGCTCCCCTTTATCGACACAACTCTCATCCCGGTCACAGACCCCAAGCGGGGGGACATTGTGGTATTCAAATTCCCTGAAGATCCCAAGAAAGACTTTATAAAACGGGTCATCGGGGTATCCGGCGACATTGTGGAGGTTCGAAACAAGAAGGTATACCTCAATCACAAGCCGATGGTTGATAAGCACGGCGCCTATCTGGACCCGCAGGTTATTCTAGGTTCTGCCAAGCCGCGGGATAACTTCGGGCCGGTCACCGTGCCGGCCGGGGCCCTCTTTGTCATGGGGGACAACCGCGACCACAGCTATGACAGCCGGTTCTGGGGATTTGTCGATCTGTCGATGGTCAAAGGTGAGGCCTTTATTATCTATTGGTCATGGAATAAGGAGACCTCGGGCGTTAGATGGGGACGATTTGGGCATGTGCTCCACTGAGCAGACCGGTCCTTCCCAAACGCCCTTCTTGGCCCACGCTTTGACGCCGGGTGCCAGAAGGCCTTCCGACGTTTGGGGCAGATGTTTTCGCCCTTGACTCGTTTTGGCGCGCGATGCTATAGGATCGTCACTTGCAGTGTCCGGCAGGTATGTGTCATTATGGTCATAGATGCTATGATAGGTCGAATGGGTAAAAGCCTCTTTACCAGTCACGGTAAGGAGGTTTTTTTTTGGAGAATCCATGAGATTCGATAAGAAGGATCTCCTTGACATGGAAAGTCTTTCCGTGGGGGAGATCGAACTCATTCTTGACACAGCGGAATCCCTCAAAGAGATTTCCACCCGTCCCATCAAGAAAGTGCCTACCTTGCGGGGTAAAACCGTTGTCCATTTCTTCTACGAACCGAGTACGAGGACACGAACGTCTTTCGAAATTGCGGCAAAAAGGCT
This sequence comes from uncultured Desulfobacterales bacterium, assembly GCA_964502635.1. Lineage (GTDB taxonomy): Bacteria > Desulfobacterota > Desulfobacteria > Desulfobacterales. The sequence goes on along the minus strand of CAZCXI010000007.1, from coordinate 28,363 downwards.
CAGTGCCGACACGGTCAGTATTTCGGCCTCTACGAGTAGCATGGTCAAAGGCGAGACCCTCGTCGACACGGCCAAGAATCTTGAAGCCATGAATCCGGATGCCATCGTCCTGCGCCACAGCGCGGCAGGGGCTCCGCACATGCTGGCCCGGCTCGTTGACGCCTCCGTCATAAACGCAGGAGACGGCATGCATGCCCACCCGACCCAAGCGCTTTTGGACATGTTGACAGTCCGTGAGAAAAAGGGGCGTCTTTCCGGGCTGCGCGTTGCCATCATCGGTGATATTGCCCACAGTCGTGTGGCCCGTTCCAATACCGTTGCCTTTGTCAAGATGGGGGCTCATGTCATTCTGGCGGGTCCGCCAACCATGATCCCTAAAGGCATAGAGACCCTGGGGGCTCCGGTAACGTATCATACCCAGGAGGCGCTAAAGGGTGCTGACGTCATCATCGTGTTGCGTATTCAGAAGGAACGTCAACAGGCGTTTCTGTTTCCTTCCGAAAGAGAATATGCCCAATGCTATGGCTTGACCACGGAGAGTCTTGTGGGTGCGAAGGACGATGTCCTGATCCTGCATCCAGGTCCCATGAACAGGGGCGTTGAGATCGCCCCTGAGGTTGCTGATGGTCCCTACTCGGTCATCCTGGAGCAGGTGGCTAATGGTGTGGCTCTGCGAATGGCGATCTTTTACCTTCTTCTCGGGGGGGCACGGTGACGCCCACACTAATCAAGGGCGGACGCGTCATCGACCCGGAAACGGGTATGGACGGCTTGTTTGATATCCTTGTGGAGGACGGGACCATCGTCAAGATTGAGAAACGCGATGTGTCGCCACCCGGTACCAAGCATATAGGTCAAAGCTCGGAACCCGAAACCCGAAACGCCAAACCCGCCGTCATTGATGCCTCCGGCAAACTTGTCGTCCCCGGCCTCATTGACATGCATACGCATCTGCGGGAACCGGGCCACGAATACAAAGAAACCATTGAAACGGGGTGTTCGGCTGCGGCCCATGGCGGTTTTTCATCCCTTTGCTGCATGCCAAACACAGAGCCGGTCAACGACAATCAGTCCGTCACCGATTATATTCTCAAGAAGGCAAGCATGGCGTGCGGTGTCCGCGTCTATCCCGTGGGTGCCATTAGCCGCGGTCTCCAGGGCAAGAGTCTTGCCGAGCATGGTGAGATGAAAGCCGCCGGCGTGGTGGCAGTGTCTGATGACGGCAATCCAGTCATGGACGCACAGCTGATGCGTCGTGCCATGGAGTATGCCAAGGGGTTTGGCTTACTCGTGATTTCCCACTGCGAGGATCGAAATCTTACGGCAAACGGCGTGATGAACGAAGGGGTCACAGCCACGCGATTGGGGCTTGCTGGCATACCCAATGCCGCGGAAACCGTCATGGTGGCTAGAGACATTGCCCTATGTGAGCTCGCCGGTACTCCACTTCATGTTGCCCATGTTAGCGCTGAAGGGTCTGTGCGCCTCATTCGCGAGGCCAAGGCGCAGGGATTGCCCGTGACAGCGGAGACGGCGCCCCACTATTTTTCCTTAACCGAAGAGGCGGTCATAAACTACGATACGAACGCCAAGGTCCATCCCCCCCTGCGTACGGCCAAGGACCGAGACGCTGTACGAGAAGGGCTCGCTGATGGCACGATCGACGTCATTGCCTCAGACCACGCCCCCCACAGTACGGTGGAAAAAGACCTGGAGTTCGACGCTGCAGCTAACGGCCTGATCGGTCTGGAGACCTCCCTGCCATTGAGCCTGAAGCTCGTAGGGATGGGCCTCCTGAAACTGGGGGATCTTGTTGCCAAGATGTCTGTCAATCCTGCACGAATTCTTAAACTCCGTCATGTCGGCTTGAAGTTGGGCAACCCTGCGGACGTGACCATCATTGACCTTGAAGAAGAGTTCAACGTAGATGCGAACACGTTTCGTTCCAAGAGTCGAAACACACCATTCAATGGCTGGCAACTCAAGGGGAGGGCCATCCTGACCATGGTTGGTGGCAAAATTGTGTTCAGGAAAGACTGATGCCAAACTTGCTCGTTGTAGATGATGATTTGAGCATGCGAGAGATGCTCGAGGTCATGCTTACATCAGAAGGTTACCGTGTGGCGTGTGCGGAGGACGGCACCAAGGCTATCCGAATGCTCGCAAAGAAGAAGTACGATTTGATCATCACGGATATCAGAATGGGCCCGGTTGGAGGTCTGACCGTCCTCCGGGAAGCCAAGAAACACTCACCTGAGACCGTGGTCATCATGATTTCCGCATTTGCAACCACGGAAACGGCTGTCGAAGCCATGAATGAAGGCGCCTATGATTACATTCCAAAGCCGTTTAACGTGGATGAGGTCAAGCACACGATCAGAAACGCCCTGGAAAGAAAAACCCTTGAACACGAAAAAGAAGTCCTCGATGCGGAGCTCAAAGAGACCTACCATTTTGGGCACATTGTTGGCAACAGCCCGGCTATGATGAAGATCTACAATGCGATCAAGCAAGTCGCTGACACCCGAAGCAATGTGCTGATTACCGGAGAAAGTGGCACGGGAAAGGAGTTGATCGCACGGGCCATCCATGAAAATGGTGTAAGGAGGGACAAACCATTCACCGTGATCCACTGCGGGGGTATCCCAGACACCTTGATGGAAAGCGAGCTGTTCGGCCATCGAAAAGGGGCCTTTACCGGGGCCGTGGACACGAAGAAGGGGCTCTTTGAGGTGAGTGACACCGGCACGGTCTTCCTGGACGAGATCGCCGAACTCACCCCGGCCGTCCAGGTCAAACTTCTTCGGGTGGTCCAGGAAAGGGCCTTCAAGCCTGTAGGGGAGACCGAAGATGTTAAGGTGGATATCCGGATCATTTCAGCAACGAACAAGAACCTAGAAAGTGAGGTCATTGCTGGGAATTTCCGAGAGGATCTCTTCTATCGATTAAATGTGATCCACATTGATATGCCTCCCCTCAGAGAGAGGCAGGACGATCTGCCGGCCTTGGCCCAGCACTTCTTGGAAAAGTTTTCCAAAGAGACGGGGAAATCGATCCAGAAACTTTCATCATATGCCCTGAGTATGCTCGCAAGGTATGATTTTCCGGGAAATGTCAGGGAGCTGGAAAATATGATCGAGCGAAGTGTGGCCACGGCCACGACCAACATCATTCTCCCGGACAGCCTTGCCCTTTCCACTTACAAGCGGACCAGAAAAACAGCCGACGAGAGCAGGCCCGTGGCTGTTGACATATCTGCCTCTGACTTTGATTTAGACGCCGTATTGGCCGAGGTGGAACAGGCATATTTGTTGAAGGCGCTGGAAATGTCCGGGGGGATTAAACAAAAGGCGGCAGAACTGCTTGGAATCAGCTTCCGCTCTTTTCGTTATCGTTTGGAGAAGCTCGGCATCGAGAAGGATTGAAGCCGCCATCGCCAGGCCACGGTTTTCCCCGACCGGAAAACATATCGCTTATGGGCTTACAAAGCTTGTCAGGTCATTGACAATTTTTGTAAATATTGGCATGTCCAGACTTTTCCAGTCAGGCCGAGTTATTATTAATATGTTTTATTATCAGTTAGTTATCTAGAATATGTCACCCCCTATTAATTCCGGTATGTTTTTTGCTGATTGCCAGAAGCAGCTTGTTGTTGGAGTCAGATACATTCAGAGAGCGGCTATATCCAACATTCACTAAATGCCAAACCAACATTGAAGGGGGGTGAGTGAACTAAGGAGTTGCTAAGAACCAAAAAGCCGGATTGAACTGTTTTGCTGAGGTACCAAATGCTCAAAAAGGAGGTTTCGAAATGTTGCAGAAACTAATGAAGAAAGATCAAAAAGGTTTTACCCTCATTGAGTTGATGATCGTTATTGCCATCATCGGCATCCTGGCGGCGATCGCTATCCCGAACTTCATACAATACAGGAAGCGGTCCTACAACACGGCAGCGAATTCTGACATTAAGAATGTGTACACGGCATCACAGGCGTATTTCACCGACCATCCAACCGATTCAATCCAGGCCATATTTCATGATGGCTCAGGTGATGAACTCTTTGACTATGGGTTCCGGCCCACCGCTAACGTTACCACGACTGTTGTGGCCAGCCATCAGACGCAGTCGAGTTTCCAGGCTACAGCCTATCACGGTTCCGGGGACAAGACCTATACAGTAGGTGTCGACGGTGGAATCACTCACAACTAATTAGACAAGCTTGTTTAACCGGAGATAGGCCAGAAACTACCTGGCCTATCTCCTTTTTTGTTCAATCTCCCCTGTGTCGATCACTTCACCTTAAAATAATGATTGCTTAAGAAAGCATATCATGGCCGTAATTCAGGAACGTGCCTCTCCTTCGAGCAAGACACTAACAACGCATATTTCGGTCTTTCTTGTATTCGGATTGATGGGCGTGATCCTCTATGGTCATACGCTCCAAGTCCCGCTCTACTTGGACGACTTCATCAACATCAGGGATAATCTATACGCCATTAGGTCCCTGTCTCCCCGTGAGCTTATCAATGCGTCATTTGAGGGTTTTGCCAATCATCGCCCCCTGGCCAACCTCAGTTTTTCCCTGAATTATTATTTTCACGGCCTTCAGCTCCCGGGGTACCACATGGTAAACATTGTCATCCACGTGCTAAACGGCGCACTCCTCTACCTGTTCATATTTAAGACAATCACCCTGCCAGCTCAACGAAATGCCAGTCACCACCCTGTGTGGGTGGCAACTCTGGCCAGTCTGCTATGGTTCGTGAACCCCATGCAAATTCAGTCGGTCACCTACATCGTGCAACGGATGACCAGTATGGCCACCCTGTTCTTCTTGTCTTCGTTTCTTTGCTACTTATACGGCCGGTTGTCCCGGAAAAAACGCGGTTGTATAAGCCTTTTTGCATTATCTGCTGTTTTTTGGATATTATCCATGGCCTCCAAACAAATTTCAGTGACGCTGCCTGTGTTAGTATTTATGTACGAATGGTTTTTCTTTCAAGATTTAGATAAGGTGTGGCTAAAAAGAGCTGGATTCTTTCTTGTGACAGGACTTGGAGGCCTATTGGCGGCTGTTTACCTCGTCTACCATTACAGCCCATTGACCTTTGTTACGACTATATCCCATCTGCGACAGTATACGGCCTTTGAACGGTTCTTAACCCAAGGCCGGGTCATCTTTTTCTATATCAGCCTCCTGCTCTACCCGCATCCTGCAAGGCTTACCCTAAATCACGATGTTTCGGTATCTCACAGCCTCCTTGATCCTTTCACCACCTCACTCTCCTTTGCTGGTCTTATTGTTCTTTTTGCCCTGACGATCCTCATCGTTAGGGGACATCGGCTTGTCGCTTTTTCCATCATCTGGTTCTTTGCCAATCTAGCAATTGAGGCCCTTGCAGCCAGCACGGAGTTGATGTTTGAGCACAGGGTGTACCTCCCGTCCATGCTTTTTTTTCTGCCTCCCGTGTGGGCCTTGTTTAATAGGCTCAACAAACCGAAAATCGTTTCTTCAATTCTGGGCCTGTTGATCATCATTCTTGGATTCTGGACGTACCAGAGGAATGGTTTATGGAACGATCCTGTAACATTTTGGGAAGATGCCGTAAGAAAATCACCAAACCACTATAGGTCCAATGGAAACCTCGGAATCGCTTACCTTCATGCTAGGGCATACGACGAGGCAATCGTCGCCTTTAGGAAAACCTTGACCCTGCACCCTCCATATCCAACCGAGATATACACAAATATGGGAATGCTCTACTTGGAGATCGGACAACGAGACCTAGCCCGACACGAGCTGGCACAGGCCTTGGAGATCAACCCTGACAACTACTTGGCACTGAATGGCCTGGGCATCCTGGAACAAAAGGAGCAAAATTATGGCAAGGCCCTGAAACACTATTTGATGGCAATCAAAATGAATGGGAATTTTGCATCGTCACATTACAACCTTGGAATGCTCTATATGGACATGGGGGACCTGAACAATGCTGTCAAGACATTCATGCGGGCACTCGAATTGAGGCCTATGTGGAGTGAGGCGTACAGCAGTTTAGGTCTTGCATGGGCGAGGCAAGGCCGCTATGATCTGGCTATCCCCGCCCTTCAGAAGGCTATAAGCATTCAGGCCGGGAACCAGGAGGCCTTGTTCAACCTGGCCAAGGTCTACAACCTTAGCGGCAGGCATACAATGGCAGCAAGAACCTATAAAACCCTGATTGAAATGCATCCAGAGGACGTTGAGGCCATGCATAACCTGGCTCTCATCTACCTGAACCACCTCAAGAATGTTGAACAAGCCAAGTTGTATTTCAGCAAGGCGCTGGCCGTAGATCCGGAATACGACCAGGCTGCCATTGCAAGAGATATCTTGTCCCAAACAGCGGTTAGGCCATGATATAAGCAGGTTCACCCCAACGTTGCATAAACAACATGGCAACAGATAAAAAAGTTTACAATGACCATATGTTGTATATATGTAATGCATCATTAACGCCTTGGATCTGCAGCATCCTCGACTTTTGCAACGTTGGGGTGAACCATAATATAAGATTGCTCGGATCAGGACGAAGCAATTAAGAGGGACCGCTCTGAATGCTCAAGGGAAAACACATTGTGGTGGTCATGCCTGCCTATAACGCAGAAAGGACCCTGCGAAGAACCTACGCGGAAATCCCGACGGATGTTGTGGACGATGTCATCCTGGTGGACGACAAGAGCCAGGACCGGACAGCAGAGACCGCCCGGTCTCTTGGAATCAGGACCATCGTCCATTCCAAGAACTTGGGTTACGGTGGCAATCAAAAGACATGCTACAAGGAAGCCATAAAATTGGGGGCGGACGTGGTGATTATGGTACATCCGGATTACCAGTACACGCCAAAGCTTATCACAGCCATGGCATCTCTCATAGCAGAGGAGTTGTTTGATTGCGTGCTCGGCTCCCGCATACTGGGTGTGGGTGCCTTGCGGGGGGGTATGCCACGTTATAAGTACACGGCAAACCGTCTGCTCACACTTGTTCAAAACTTGCTGCTGGACTACAAGTTGTCTGAGTATCATACGGGCTATCGAGCATTTTCCAGAAGGCTTCTGGAAGGCCTTCCCTTGGAAACCAATGAAGACGATTTTGTCTTTGACAACCAGATGCTTTCACAGATCATATACGCTGGATTCAGCATCGGAGAGATCACGTGTCCCACTCGCTACATGGAAGATTCCTCTTCGATCAGTTTCCCAAAGGCCGTCTTGTACGGCATCGGCGTCATCAGGACCTCGGTTGCATTCCGGCTGCACCGCTGGGGGCTCCGTCGAAGCCTGCTTTTTGGCCCCCTTGACCTCTCCGAAAGCTGACATGGAAACACACAATACGAGCCCCGCATGTCCTCTGTGTGGATCAAAGGACTCTCGTCCCCTTGCTGGCTATGAGCACGTTGGGGCAGGGGGCTGGTCTTTGTATCAATGTTTACGCTGTGAAACTTCCTTCGTTCACCCTATGCCCGGCCCTGAGACGCTGGCGGCCTTTTATGATCGTGACTACTATGGCCCCGGAGAAGGGAAATTCGTCAGCACCGTGGAATGGGGTGTTCGCTTTTTCAGGTACTGGAGGGCTAGGTCTATACGGAGATTGATGCCAAGAGGTCGTGTTCTGGATGTGGGCTGCGGCAGGGGAGTTATGCTCAAATACCTAAAGAGTTGGGGCTACGAGGTCAACGGTGTGGAGTTGGATACCGTAGCGGCTGAGCGGGCGCGCAATAATTTGAAGCAAAGAATATTTCACACCCTGAACGAAGCGGTTGAATGCTTACCCCAACAGTATCAGGCTATCTGCTTCTGGCATTCCTTGGAGCATCTGCCAGAACCCGGGAAAACCCTGAAGATTGCAGACCGCCTGCTCGCTCCAGGAGGTGTCTTAGTAATTTCAGCGCCTCACATAGAAAGCCTTCAAAGTCGCCTGTCAGGTCGGTCCTGGCTACACCTCGATTTGCCACGCCACTTGGTCCACTTTGATATGAATACCCTGGCACATTATCTTCAAGCTGAAGGATACCAGCTCGTCCGGCATCAGCACTTCTCCCAAGAGTATAACGTGATTGATACCATCTGTTACCTTTATGCCATGCTCGGATTCGACCCCCTTTATCCCTTTGAACTCCTCCGAGGGACGCGCGGGCACAGGGATTGCATGAACAAGCAGGCCATACGGCATATTTTCGGGTTATCACTCTTGCTCCCGTTGGCCGCAGTGGCTTTCTGCGGCGCCAATGCTTTTTCACTCTTGAAGTCAGGCAGCTGCGTGACACTTTTTCTAAAAAAACACAACGGCGCTGTGGAACCACGCCGCTAGGCGCGGCATGCCTATCATCCACCCTGGAACTACTTATTGAACATGGAGCGTTACTCACCGCACAATTTTATCCCCGAGATACTGGCGATATCCTTGTTCGGACTCTATCTGAGCACGATCTGTCCCACCGTCTATCTGGGAGACAGCGGAGAACTCACCGCGGCGGCATGTTGCCTCGGCGTTGCCCACAACAGCGGCTACCCCCTCTATGCCCTCTTGGGGAAACTCTTCTGCCTCCTCCCCCTGGGTAACATCGCCTTCAGAGTCAATCTGATGTCGACGGTGCTGGCCGTCCTGACCCTATGGCTTGTCTATTCCTTTGTTCTCAGAATCACTACCTCTCAGGGTTCAGCTCTTGTCAGCGCTCTTTTCCTGGCTTTTACCCCAATTTTTTGGTCCCAAGCCGTTTCTGCTGAGGTATACAGCCTTCACCTGTTTTTTGTGGCACTTGTTATCAGGCTCTTGTGGTGGTGGGATGAGAAAAGGACATTTCGCCGCCTGGCTTTCTTTGTTTTTGTAACGGGGGTCAGTTTCGGCAACCATATGCAAACAGTCATGCTGGCGCCTGCCGCACTTTTTCTGGTCCTCTCCGGTGACTATAAGGCCCTTTGGAACTTGAAGAACTTTGTTCTTCTTTCTCTCTTCTTCTTGATCGCTCTGACCCTTTACGTGTATCTCCCTGTCCGTACTGAGGCCGGAGCGGCTATCCACTGGGGAGATCCCAATACCCTCGGTCGGTTTCTTGCACACGTGACAGGCCGCTCCCATCGGCACGCCTATGTCCTGACCAAGAGTTTGTGGGGATACCTTCTTCGTGCCAAAGAGATTGTTTGGTTTGTGGGTAGTCAGTTCGGTGTGGTTTTGCCCCTGGCGCTGTGGGGTTGGCTGAAATTTCCCTCAGCCCGGTGGAAAATATTTTTCTTCGCCGTTATTGTCTTTGATCTGATTTACGGCGTCTTCCTTAACATCATCTCCCTGGAGATTACCCCTTTTGGGCTTCCCTCTTGCCTCACGCTGGCTCTTCTTGTGGGCATAGGAACTGCCGATATACTGAAAACGGTCAAACAATACGCCTTTCTTGGCAGCATTACACGAAAAGCGATTCATGTTGCGGTCTTGGCCATACCAGCCATCCCCCTCACCTTTAACTACGGCCTCTGCGACCAGAGTCTCAACTATATGGCCTACGAGCATGCCCTCAATATCTTCAGAACGGTTGACAATGGAGCAACGGTTTTTCTGGACGGAGACAATAACATTTTCCCGGTCATGTATGGCCGGATCGTAGAAAGAATGCGAGAAGACGTGACATTATATGACCAACCCAATCTCTTCTTTAAGATGCCATATGTAGAGGAATACAGGGCCGGCACTGTCACGAGGTGGGAAGAGCTAAGACCGGTCGTCGAGAAACGAATCATGAAAGAGGCTCAAGGCGGCGTCTACTTCGCCGTTTTCAACCCATCGGCCATTTTCATCCACGATGAGTATACCATCCACCCTGACGGCATCTTATACAAAATCACACAAGGTGAAACCCCATTACCCCGGGAGGCGGGCAGGGCCGTCTGGCCACTCTATGTTACAGAAAGTCTCATTGATGATTTCAGCAAGGATTTTATGAATAGGGAGGTGGCCACCTATTTTCATTTTGCTCGCGGCAAATATCTTCTTATGTCCGGCCAACCTCACGAGGGTCTAAAATTCATGAGGCAGGCATCAAGGGTAGGCTATAGTCACCCTACGATTCATTCTGATATGGCGGTCTTTCTCACAGATCGAAGCTTTTTTGAACAAGCGCGCGTGGAGCTGGAAAAGGCCCTCATTTACTATGAAGATTTGAGCGGCGTGTACAACAACTGGGGGTATTACTATAACAAGCTTTGCGACTATGATCAGGCTGTGGGATGGTATGGTAAGGCCATTGAACTACGTCCTGACAGCCAAGGTTATTATAATAATCTGGGCCTGGCCCTTTATCACGCCGGGAGGTATGGTGAGGCTAACGTCGCGTTTCAAACATCCCTGGGGATCGCGCCAAATCAACCCGAGCTAAAGAGGTTTTTAAAGACGAAAAAAATCACTTCGGAACCCTTAAGGGCTGTATCACGGTGATGGACAAAAGCCTTTACAGACATGACAAGCTTCGAGTCTGCCTGTTTCTCACCATCGCCATTCTTGCTGTCTTTTGGCGGGTGCAAGATCATGGGTTTGTCAACTTGGATGACGATTTGTATGTCACGGCAAATCCCCGTGTGCAGGCTGGACTGACCGTTGATGGTGCTGTTTGGGCCTTTACCACAACCCATGCGAGCAATTGGCATCCACTGACTTGGCTGTCACACATGGTGGATTGCGACCTGTTCGGGTTGAATCCGGGAGGACATCATTTCACCAATCTGCTTTTTCACATAGCAAACACCCTCTTACTGTTTCTGGTTTTTGAGCAGATGACAGGGGCCTTATGGCCAAGCGCCTTTGTCGCCGCCCTGTTTGCCCTTCATCCCCTCCATGTAGAGTCAGTCGCGTGGGTAGCTGAACGGAAAGATGTTCTGAGCACCTTCTTTTGGCTCCTCACTATGGGACTTTACCTGCGTTATGTGAAACGCCCAAGGGGCGGTCGCTATATTCTGGTCTTAGTATCGTTTTCCTTAGGGCTTATGGCCAAGCCCATGCTCGTGAGCCTTCCCTTTGTTCTCCTCCTGTTGGATTATTGGCCCCTTGGCCGTCTTGAATTTGTACCATCGAGTCTGACGACTCAGCTAGACACTGCAAAATCAACGGTTCTTTGGTCTCGACGGTCTCTGATTCTTCGTCTGGTATTGGAAAAGGTCCCTCTTTTTGGCCTTGCGACTGTTTCGAGCATCGTGACTTTCCTCGCTCAACGAAGCGGAGGTGCCTTAGAGTCGCTAAATACCATTCCCCTTCACATTCGCTTTGCTAACACCCTGGTTGCCTATGTGACCTACATGGAAAAGACCGTCTGGCCTCATGATCTGGCAGTGTTCTATCCCCACCCTGGCCGTGGCCTTCCCGTGTGGCAGGCTGCAGGGGCTGGTTTGTTACTGCTTTCCATAACCGTGTTAGTCCTTCGGACAGCTCGAAGACATCCCTATCTTACAACCGGGTGGCTATGGTATCTTGGGACCCTGGTGCCTGTCATAGGGCTCGTGCAAGTGGGGGCCCATGCTATGGCTGATCGATATACCTATATACCGCTGATTGGCCTCTTTATTGTGATGGCATGGGGTTTGTCCGATATCTTAGCAAGATGGCCCCATCGAAGAATCGCTCTGGCCACGTTGACAGCAGGATTCCTCGTGGCCTTCATGATATGTTCCCGTCTCCAGGTACAATATTGGCAAAACAGCATCGCCCTCTTCCAACATACCCTCAACGTCACTAACGACAACTGGCTCGCTCATAACAACATGGGACTGGCTGTTGCTTCCGAGGGTGACAGCGCAAGGGCTTTGGCTCATTACCGCCAGTCTTTGCGATTCAACCAAAACAATGCCGAGGCCCATAACAACCTCGGGATTGTCCTAGCCGAACACAAATGCCCCCGTGAAGCCAGGGCCCATTTTGAAGAGGCTTTACGCCTTAAGCCTGACCTTGCTGACGCACACTACAACCTGGGCATCCTTCTAATGAACAACGGGGAGCTAGAGAAGGCTATTTTCCATTATCATAGGGCCGTACGGAGCGAACCTGACGATCCACAGATCCACAATAACATGGCAAATGCCCTGTTGCGTCGGGGGGACGTATACACAGCCATTGCCCATTATCGGGAAGCATTGCGCCTGGAACCGAATAGTGCCGCGACGCGTAAGAACCTGGAAGTTGCCTTGACTATGCAGAGGACACCCGGATAAAAACCCGGCCAACGATTGACAGACTCGTAAAAAGTGTTTTGCGAACGACATTGAGCATTTTGGAAGAAAGGTACTTGAGATGTTGAGTGTTAAAAAATGTCCCGACACGTCGGGATTTGAGGGCGTTAGCCCGAGTTTTACTCCCGATACATCGGGAAACATCTTAAGGGCTCCAAAAATGTTCACGGAGTGAGTAAGATCGACTTTTTGTGAAACCATCACGATTGATTACTTAGATGACAAGGTGAACCATGCCTTTGCCTGCCACCAAGCTTCGAGTCTGCCTGTTTCTCACCATCGCCATTCTTGCTGTCTTTTGGCGGGTGCAAGATCATGGGTTTGTCAACTTGGATGACGATTTGTATGTCACGGCAAATCCCCGTGTGCAGGCTGGACTGACCGTTGATGGTGCTGTTTGGGCCTTTACCACAACCCATGCGAGCAATTGGCATCCACTGACTTGGCTGTCACACATGGTGGATTGCGACCTGTTCGGGTTGAATCCGGGAGGACATCATTTCACCAATCTGCTTTTTCACATAGCAAACACCCTCTTACTGTTTCTGGTTTTTGAGCAGATGACAGGGGCCTTATGGCCAAGCGCCTTTGTCGCCGCCCTGTTTGCCCTTCATCCCCTCCATGTAGAGTCAGTCGCGTGGGTAGCTGAACGGAAAGATGTTCTGAGCACCTTCTTTTGGCTCCTCACTATGGGACTTTACCTGCGTTATGTGAAACGCCCAAGGGGCGGTCGCTATATTCTGGTCTTAGTATCGTTTTCCTTAGGGCTTATGGCCAAGCCCATGCTCGTGAGCCTTCCCTTTGTTCTCCTCCTGTTGGATTATTGGCCCCTTGGCCGTCTTGAATTTGTACCATCGAGTCTGACGACTCAGCTAGACACTGCAAAATCAACGGTTCTTTGGTCTCGACGGTCTCTGATTCTTCGTCTGGTATTGGAAAAGGTCCCTCTTTTTGGCCTTGCGACTGTTTCGAGCATCGTGACTTTCCTCGCTCAACGAAGCGGAGGTGCCTTAGAGTCGCTAAATACCATTCCCCTTCACATTCGCTTTGCTAACACCCTGGTTGCCTATGTGACCTACATGGAAAAGACCGTCTGGCCTCATGATCTGGCAGTGTTCTATCCCCACCCTGGCCGTGGCCTTCCCGTGTGGCAGGCTGCAGGGGCTGGTTTGTTACTGCTTTCCATAACCGTGTTAGTCCTTCGGACAGCTCGAAGACATCCCTATCTTACAACCGGGTGGCTATGGTATCTTGGGACCCTGGTGCCTGTCATAGGGCTCGTGCAAGTGGGGGCCCATGCTATGGCTGATCGATATACCTATATACCGCTGATTGGCCTCTTTATTGTGATGGCATGGGGTTTGTCCGATATCTTAGCAAGATGGCCCCATCGAAGAATCGCTCTGGCCACGTTGACAGCAGGATTCCTCGTGGCCTTCATGATATGTTCCCGTCTCCAGGTACAATATTGGCAAAACAGCATCGCCCTCTTCCAACATACCCTCAACGTCACTAACGACAACTGGCTCACTCATAACAACATGGGAAACGCACTCGCACGGCAAGGAAGACTCGATGAAGCCGCCAATCATTATTCTAAGGCTCTTCACATAAGACCTGACGATCCCATGGCACACAACAACTTAGGCATTACTTTGGCCGAACAGGGTAGGCTTGATGAAGCCGTAGCCCACTACTCTGAAGCCCTGTGCATTGATGTTGAATTTGTAGCGGCATACTACAACCTCGGAAATGCCTTGGTGCAGCGAGGAGAATTTGAAAGGGCCATCGCCTCTTATGTGAAGGCGTTGGAGATCAAACCTCAGTTCGCGGAAGCCCATAACAACTACGCAATGGTTCTTGCCCAACAGGGAAAACTAGATGAGGCTGTCTCCCACTTTGAGGAGGCCCTGCGGATTAAGCCAGACTTTCAGGAGGCACGTCATAACCTGGCAATTGCCTTGCGGGAGGCGAGCAAGCATGAAACTGCCCCCAAATCTTTGAATGGGGTGAAGCAAGTGAGTTCTAACGCCGTGGCATCCCTGCATAAATGAGCGACTATCAAGACCTGGATGCGTGCAGGCCTTGGCATCTTTCTTGCTCATGAGAAATACCCGGCCCCCTCGTCCCGGTTGAAATCCGGGAATGCTGGCAATGGAAAAAGACGAATACACAATCATGCACGACATTGAACAGACCTACTGGTGGTTTGTTGGGAAACAGTTCCTGGTTAAGAGGACCTTGGAGCGGCTGTTTCAAGATAGGCGAGGGCAGGACAGGATACTCGATATTGGATGTGGGACTGGGATTGTATTGAAGCTGCTGGAAAACTTTGGCACGTCCTACGGTATGGAAATCTCACCAGATGCCATTCAATTCCTGAGAAATCGGGGTCTGAATCTCATTGTGCAATCAGATGGCGACGGACCGATCCCGTTCAAGGATAATACCTTCTCCGCGATAACATGCCTGGACGTGCTGGAGCATCTTGACAATGACCTCAAGCTCCTAAAAGAGATGAGACGAGTCTGCAAGCCTGGAGGTCATGTTATTGTCACGGTTCCCGCCTTTAAGATTCTTTGGAGCCCTCATGATGTGGCCCTGCATCATAAGCGACGCTATACCAAACAACAGATGCTAAGCATCGTTCGTCAAGTCAACTGGAAAGTCATTAATTGCAGTTATTACAATGCCGTCCTTTTCTGCCCAATTCTAAGTATAAGAACGCTAAAAAAATGCCTGCCGAGACACAGGCCGGTTCGATCAGACTTTTTTATTAGTCTCCCGGCTTGGCTGAACAGGATGCTTTCCCTGTTGTTTCTTTGCGAAATCTTTTTCCTTAGATATTTGAACTTGCCCTTTGGAGTATCTCTTCTCTTAATTCTTCAAAAACCCGACAGCGCTTGAAATAAGTAGTGGCATGACCAAATACAGAGCAAGCTCGTTAGACGTCCTTCCTGTTGCGCTTTTGGTGATATCCGTATCCGTGTTCTTTGGCCAGGTCATATGGTCCGGCAAGCCTCTTTTTGGCTCTGACTTTGTTTCATACTTTTATCCCATAAAGAGGTTCATTCGAGATTATGTTTTAAGCCACAGCACTATTCCCCTCTGGAATCCTTACCAATTCTCAGGAACTCCTGTCTTCGCAAACATCCAGGCAAGTATGTTCTATCCCCTGGGCTTTCTCTTTTATCTGATACCCACAGAGCCGGCTTACGAATGTACTATCATACTACACTGCGCACTTGGGGCAATCTTCATGTATGCCTTTGCACGCGATTTGTCTCTAAACAGGGCAGGCGCTTTCCTAGCCGCAGTCATTTTCAGCTATAATGGATTTTTCATGGGTCATGTCTATGCAGGACATCTCACGTTTGTTCAGAGCTATATCTGGATTCCTCTGATTTTCTTGTACCTTCACAAGTTCGTCAATACGCTCCATGTGAAGCATGCCGTCTTCGCTGGCATGTTCCTAGGGATCCAGATACTGGCGGGTTTTCCGCAGACGACATTTTACACCATACTGGCCGTAATTCTTTTTATGACCTTGCAGCTTGCCGTATGGTTGAAACATGGCAAGCTGGATAGCGTTTTCAGGCTCGCTTGTGGCATGGTCCTTATGGTGCTCTCAGGTTTGTCTCTGGCCGCCATACAGATCTTGCCCACCTATGAATTTATGCAACTGTCGTCTCGTTCCGGTGGCGTCTCCTACGAATTTGCCACAATCGATTCGTTCGACCCCCTCAATTTCGTCACATTTCTCATTCCAAATTTTTTTGGAAATCCTGTCAACAGTACCTATTGGAAAAGTACCGAAGTCTGGCAATTCTGGGAACTAGGTGCATATGCAGGCATAGGGCCCCTCCTGCTGCTGGGCTGTGTGGGAAAAGGTGCCAAAGCGCGCCAAGTCCGAAGGTTTCTTGTCTTGGCCTTGTTGTTGTCTCTGTTCCTGTCTCTGGGGCAATACAATCCAGTGTATCGCTCAATATATCATTTGCCCGGCTTTCATCATTTTCGGATTCCCGCACAAATACTCTATCTCTATATCTTCTCTCTGTCTATCCTGGCTGGAATGGGACTTGAAAATATCAGCGAATTAGAATCGTATTCGATTTCGTACAAGATAATACTGGGCCTTGGAGGCCTGTGTTTCGCGGCGCTGATCGCTATGGTTTTGTTTGGACCCTCTTTGTTCTTCTCGTACGTATTCAAGATCATAGGCCGGCCGGAGTTCAGCCCGGATTTAATGACTCGGTTGCATGCGATCGTGAAAGTCTCTGTTTTCACCGGAGCGGGCTTCTTTGTTCTTGCCGCAGGCCTCATCCATCTGGTCCATAAGCACCGGAGCCGCCGTTCATGGGCAATCGCCATATTGTTGGCGGTCATGACGTTTGACCTTTGGGCCTTCTCAAACCCATTGATCAAGACGACTGAGCGGGGTCCGGACCAGAAAAAAATGGACTTGATAAATGTCCTGAATGGTGACCCGCAGATTCACCGCGTTGTGGCAATGAGTGATAGTCGTGTGCCCAATGACGGCCTTTTGTATCGCTATCAGGATATTCAAGGATACGATCCCTTAATACTGAAGCGGTACCTATCCTATATCAATAGGAGCCAGAATACGCCTCAGTGCTCTGAGGCGGTCAATGTCGAGCATGTCAGAGATCTGGATAACCATTTGATTCGCATGTTGAACGTCAAGTATGCCATTTCAAATCACTCTGGCCTGTTGAAAACTGCCGACCCGCTGCCAAGGACATACATCGTCCACAAAGCCATTACACTGTCGTCGACAAGACTCCTTGATTTCATGATGAGTGATGATTTCGACCCCCGGCAGGTGGTGGTCTTTGAAGACCCTCAACAGAAAGGGGCGTTCTCGCTGTCGCCGAGGGCAGCGCTTGGCACGGGGGGAAACACCAAGCCCGAGTCCGCCATGTCGGATGCGACAGAACACTGTGAGATTAGGACGTATGGGAACGAAGAGATTGACCTGAGCGTCACGATGAACGATGGGGGCTATTTGGTATTGAGCGAGATCAATTATCCGGGCTGGGTGGCCTATGTAAACGGCCGGAAAAAGCAACTGCTCACGGGGAACTATCTTTTTCGAGTCCTTCCTTTACCCAATGGCCACCATGACATAGTCATAAGATTTGAGCCCACCTCGTTCAAGCTTGGTATGATCATTACTGCCGTTACGGTTTTTTTCTTTGCACTGTTTCAAATTTCGTATCACTTTAGCCTGTTCAAAAAACGTGCATAACAAAACATGCGGGTGATCCGATTCTAAAGCGAGGCACTGTTTGAGCGCGGTAGTGCGCGTTAAGAAAGAACAGCAAAGCGGCGAGTGTTTCCACCGGTCGAACCGTACCTGCAGGTCATCAATGCCATTTGCAAGCCTCACCCCCTGTTCTTTCTTAACGGTCACTTGCGCGCGAGTTTGACACGGTTTAGAATCGGATGCCCGCATGCGGATAGCATTTTCAACGGGCTAAGATGTTACCAAATTTCGGCCCTTGTCAGCAACAGACCGGGCTAACCCCTAAGGCACCACATGTCTTTGACAGTAGACGAACAAATGACATCATGAACTCTTTCCGAGACAGCATAAAGCTCCACCCCTGGTGGCCCTTAGTGATTATGGGCTTGTTGGTTACGTTGGTCTATATTCCAACCCTTTCAGGGGGGTTCATGCTGGACGACCATGCCTTGATAAAGAACAATCCATACATCAAAGAGCCGCACTCCCTGATTTCCTACTTCGGTCAGGAGGACGGTATTGTCCACAGCGAGAACAGGCCGGGCGAACATACCGGTTATTACAGACCGCTAGCCAATTTAAGCTACAGGTTGGACTATAAGCTTTGGGGTATGAAACCTCAGGGGTTCAGGGCTACAAACCTCGTTCTCCATGTTCTAACGTCCTTCTTGTTGTACAGCTTTATCCTGTTGCTGGCCCATGATCGTCAGGCCGCTTTCTGGGCCGCCCTCCTTTACGCTGTTCACCCTGTCAGCACCGAAGCCGTATCGTGGACGTCCGGGAGAAACAACATACTCGTAACGCTCTTTTCCCTTTCGTCTCTATATTTTTATGTAAAGAGATGGGAGGGGGCGGGTCGCCTGAGCTTCATGGCATCTGTTCTTTTCTATGTCCTGGCTATTCTTTCCAAGGAGTTCGGTCTGCTTGTTCTGCCTTCCATTTTTTTGTACCACAGGTTTCTCACCAAGAGGAAAGGGCGTGTTCGTGATGAGTTCATCAGCTACCTTCCTTTCCTGCTATTAGGGATTGGGTACTTTGTTCTTAGGAAACTGGTAACAGGTGGGTGGCTGACGCCATCTGAACCAGGAAACTTGTGGGAAAGGATCTATTTTTTCCCATATTTGATTGTGTGGAATCTGAAGCTTATCTTTTTCCCTTACAATCTTCACAATTTCATTGTCCATTATCCGTCTGATTATGTGAGCTGGCAAGTCCTTGCAGGTTTTCTCTGTGTTGCCCTTTTAAGCCTTTTCGTATGGAGAATGTGGAAGAACAGGTTGGTAACCTTTTCAATATTGTCTTTTCATGCCGCCCTTTTCCCCATACTGAATATTGTTCACATCTCGGCAGTGACCCTGGTCTCCATGAGATGGCTCTATTTTCCCATGATTTTTGTCTCACTTGGAGTCACCCAGGCTATAAAGAAGCCTATGAAGCTTTATCCCATGCTCACAACGATTCTTGTGTGCCTGATCGTGGTATATTCCGGAGCATATTCATACGTGTTAAATCGGTATTTATGGAAAGATGAGGCGTCCTTCTTCAGTAAAGAGGTGATTGGTTTTAATAACTTCTTTCACGCCGGAGGACTGGCTGAAAACCTCTTGGAGAAAAAGGACTACGTGCACGCAGAAAAGTATTTTCAGATGGCTATCGAGAAATATCCAAAGGTGGGCAAGAATTACATTAATTATTCCGCACTGCTGGTAGATACTGGTCGACCGCAAGCCGCGATTTCGGTGCTGAACGAAGTAAAATCTCTGCCCATGACGTCCAGAGAGCGCGGGGAGTGGTATAACAACACCGGGACGGCCTATTTCCATCTAATGGAATATGAAGAGGCAGCAAGGTATTTTAAAGAGGCGGTTGACTTTTGGCCCGGTGAATCTCAGTTTTGGTCCAACCTAGGCGCCGGTTATGGATCGCTTGGAGATTATACAAATGCTGCGTCTGCTTTGGAAAGAGGCCTGAATCTGGCTCCAGATGCAGCGCAGATACGAAAAGATCTGGCAGTGGTGTATCGTCGTATGGGTCATCCTGACCGGGCTGTCTCGGTGCTGGAGAAGATTTCCCATAAAAAGTTGGGCGAGATAGGAGCCGAATAGTTGCTGAATAAGGCTCGGAAAGAAAGCGCCAAGGGCTGTGAAAACGCGGGAATCATGCAGCCTTGACGTGGGTCATGGGTTCGGTTTTGCCTCCCAACGCGGGGGCTTTCCGGCCTGAAAGAAGGCCAGAATTGGTACATCGGTGGGGGGCCGTATAAGAAGGGTGCTGCAAAACAAGCGAGTCAGGATTGCGAGCATGATTGTCGGCTTGGTTGCCATAGCATTGGCTATGGTGTGGGTACGGGCCCTCTACGGTTCGATGCGGGCCTATCAGCAGGGGACGAGGCACCTTGAGGCACACAGAGACATTAGGGCTATCACCTTTTTTGATCGTTCTATCCGTTGGTATACGCCGTTTAATCCTTATGTCTGCAGATCAGCGCAACGGCTTTGGGAAATAGGTGAGCGGGCCTATCAGGATGGGGATATCAGGCTTGCGCTCATTGCAATCCGGACTATCAGGCGCGGCTTTTACTCCGCAAGAAGTGTTTACACGCCAGGGAAAGACTGGATCAGGAAATGCGATATTCGCATTGGGGAACTCATAGAAATTGATCAGAGCACGACTATGCCGCATGGCCCGGCTGGCGCTACCGAATCGCCCACAAGGCCAGAGGCAAGAAGTCTAAGTACTTTCTGGAGTATCATTGTGGAAATCGGCTTTCTCGGATGGATTGGATCGATGTTGGGGTTTATCATGTTTGCGTATCAAGGTAATGGAAAAGCAGCACTGCGGACCTCCCGAGGTCTTGGATGGGGCGGCCTTGCCCTCATCTTCTTCGCACTCTGGATTATCGGCATGGTGAAGGCTTGAGAAAGTCGCTGATCGGTTCATTCTCTTTTCTGCTCGCTCTGCATATTCTTTTCCTGGTCTCGTACGTCCTGTTCATGCCTGCCTTTGAAGGTGCGGACGAGCCGGACCACCTCCGTTACATTGAAGCAATATTTAACGGCGATAAGGTCCATCCCATTGATCCATCGCATCCGCGCCAATATGGCATCGAGGTCTACCAGCCCCCTTTATATTATCACCTGGCTGCAGCAGTTGGCAGGGTGCTTCCCGTGGTTTTTCCCCACTACTTGGCAATCAATCCTGACAAGAACCCGAGATTTCCTTTCCTGGTTCACGATGATGCAGGTGAAATCTTTCCCTTTGACGCGCCTCGCAGAACCCTTCGCTTTTTTCGTGCACTTTCAGTCTTGTTTGGCGTTGCGGCCTTTGTCGTTCTTGCCCAAATCCTGCATCTGCTCATGCCGAAAAACCCACGCGGGGCGAGCATTATTCTGCTTGTGGCGGCCCTTTGGCCGAACAATATTCAACTATTCTCTGTCGTTTCAAATGACGGCCTTGTGTCGCTATTGAGCCTTGTCCTTGTCCTTGCCGTGCTCAGGTGCGTCAAGGCCGACACGCCATCGTGGAAACAAGGCTTGCTCGTCGGCACTGTCTTTGCCTTGGGACTATTGACGAAAATGACCATCCTTCTGACGGCGGCTGCGCTGTTTTGCGTGGTGGTGTTGGATTCGCTTCTTGACAGGCGCCGGGGTTCGGCTTACCTGAAAATGTCGCCGGCTTTTCTTTTGCCCGTCCTTTTGCTGGCCGGTCCTTTTATTATTTCAAGGATCATATGGTACGGTGACCCAACTGGGGAAGCGCTTCTCAAGATACTTACCCCTGCATGGGTCCGACCATCACCCCGTTCCTTCGTAGCCACCGCCCAGGCCATGTGGAAGATATTGCCGGGCCGTTTTCTTGCCGACCTTTTCTGGCAGCAGCTGACGCTGCCCCTGATTTCGCTGCAACTGTTCGTACTCTGGAGCTTCTTTAACGTGGCCATGGGAATTCGAACCGCGCTCTTTGGATTTTGGAAACGTCGCCGCGAAGAGGTATTGCACGCCGTGCTGGTCTTGAGTTCATTTGTCTTCATGTTCGTGGTCTTGTACCGCATCTCGGCCAACTGGGTGGGGATGCAGTTTCGCCATGTCTGGAACCTCTGGCCCATGACATTGGTGGCCCCTTATTTTGCCATTCATGGGTTGAAATTCCTAAGACGGGTCAATAAAGACAGAATCCTCAATGTAGTCTTCGTTGCACTGATGGTTCTCTTGGTGCCCATAAATGTCCTGTTTGTTTACAATGATGTCGTTGCGTGCAAGCCGGTTGAGCGCCTGTGCCGGGCCGATTTGAATTATTTTGCCCTTATTGATTACTGGGTCCAGAACCCTCACCTAGGCGTGGCATATCTGGACGAAACCGGCTTGACTGACGTCAAGGCGTACAGAGAATTCGCACAAAACCATGACTGGAACCATGCGCTCTTTTATGCCCGCCGCGCCCTTGAAAGAGGGGCTCATCAGGAAGAGTCACGCCTGATGGTCATACGCGCTTTGCGAATGCTAGGAGGGCCCAACGAGGTCTCAAGGCACTCGCGCGGAAAAGGCGAGAAGGAGTCGATCACGCATACCCCATGAAAAAGGCCGCGGAAAATCTTGCATTTCTGTATCTCGCCGCCTCCGTTCTCTTGTTGTTCCTTCCAGTTTTATCGGGGAGTTCGCTCTTCTTCAGAGACCTTCAACTGCTTTTCATGCCCATGAAGCACTTCCTGGCCAAGTGCTGGAACGAGGGCCAACTCCCCCTGTGGAATCCCGGACTCTTCTGTGGCGTTCCCTTCCTGTCTGACATTCAGAGTGGAGTATTTTATCCCTTGTCCATTGTGTTTTACCTGGTACCTATGCCCTACGCCTTTAACGTCTTTGTGGTCAGCCACTATATTTTGGCTTCCTGTTTTGTGTATGTCCTCATGCGCCACTGGCATTGTTCTCTTCCAGGAGCCTGTCTGGCGGCTGTGTGCTTTGCCGTGGGGGGCTACCTTGTTTCAACGGCCAATGTGCTTAATAATCTGCAGTCGGCCATATGGTTGCCCATCATTTTCCTTTGTTTTGAAAGTAGTTTTGGTCGCTATGCCCTTTTTTATCGCCTACTGACCGCGATATTCCTTGCCGTCCAGTTTCTGGCAGGCGAGCCTCAACTGCTGTTGTTCACAGTGATCCTGCTCTTTGCTTACCACGTGACCGTCAACAAGCATCCAGGGTGGGTCCACCGGCTCAAACGGTCCACCAGCGCACTGGTTCTTATTGGCGTCGTCGCCATGGCTTTAGTCATGGTCCAATTGCTTCCCACTTTGGAAATGTTTAAACATTCCGTGAGGTTTTCTGGTTTCACCTTTCAGGAGGCAGCCAAGTTTTCCCTGAATCCTTTGGCGCTGTTTCAACTGCTGGCCCCCCCGTCTTTTGATATCTATCACCATGGAAACGGACCGTTTTCTTGGCTCTTGAGTTCTTATTTCGGCCTGATACCTTTAATATTTTGCGCAACAGCCATCGTTTGTGTACGAGACAATCGCGTAAAGTTCTGGACACTGTCTCTGCTCATCAGTGTCCTCTTCGCCTTTGGAAACCGTACGCCGCTATTCTTGTTACTCTACAGGACGATCCCTTTCTTCAAGGCATTCCGTTTCCCTGAAAAGTTCATGTTCATTTTTGCCTATGCCATGGCTTTTCTGTCTGCCTTTGGCTTTGATTTTATCCTTGAAAAAAGACACCGTGCCGGCAAGGCCATGATTGCCATTTTTTCCTTGCTTTTCGTGGTGTTCTTTGTCGCAATAACCATTCAGACTGTCCAGCCGTCTTTTTTGGCCAATGATGCTAAGGTGACGCCCATAGCCTTTCTTTTCATGTGCCTGGGGGGGGTGTGCATCTTCCTTTTCTTCAAAAAAGTCATTGCAAAATCCACTTTCTGCGCACTTGTCATCGTGGTTTCTACAGTTGACCTTGTGTTGGCCCATATGCCCCTTAATCCTGTGGTGCCTACCGAATTCTATACGGCCCCGCCCAAGCTTGCTCAGGCCACAGGAGAAGCCCGGCACACACGGCGCATATTTGTTCAGAGGGATTCTTGGATGAGTCAAGCCTCACGGCTGTCCCCGTTTGCGATTCAACATCTTTGGCGTCATTACCTCTTTGCAAATACTGGAACATGGCACAACATCTCCTATGTGGACGGAGTCGAAGGCGCTGAAATCCAACACGAATGGCTTATTGCCGAACTTCTCGAGAAGTTGGGCTTGTGCAAACGCATTCGATTTCTTGAACTCACGAACACCGGCTATCTCATTACCGGCAAATCCGAGCGGATTGAAAGAGAGGTGAGGGCGGAAAGGCTGAAAAGAGTCCACGAGAACCTCTATGAAGTCCCCGGTGCCATGCCACTGGCTTACGTTGTACCTGATGTCGTGATCGCAGCTGATCAGGCCAAGGCCATTGAGGAGATCTTAAAAGATGACTTTAATCCACGGCGATGTGTGGTCCTGGAGGAAGGGTCCTCCATCCCGACCATGGGCGGAGGTGGAGGTGAAGTCTTGAATATCCTCTATAAAGGACCTAATAGGGTCGAAGTAACGGCTCAGTCTCATGGTGGCTATCTGGTTTTGCTTGATTCCTTTTATCCCGGCTGGAAAGTATTGGTCCATGGGCGGGAGCGAGAAGTCCTGAGGGCTAACGGCTTATTCAAAGCCGTCTTTTTGGATCCAGGCATGCATGAAATTGTATTTTCTTACGAGCCTCCATCCTTTTCTTGGGGACTTCGTGTCTCTTTGATCAGCCTTTGTCTCGTCATTGTTGGCCTGTGGGTAAGCCGGCCAAGACGTCCCGTGCCCAGCGTTTGATACTGCAAGGGATGGACTCTGAGTGCCCGAGGCCCTTTCAAGAGATGTCCAGTCTTATCTGCAATAAACTTGGCATATGACTTGCTTTATACTATAGGCTTGTATGCACTTGGAAAAGAGGCAAGAGCATCGAGTTATCCAGTCTGGAGCCGATCATGCATCTGAACAAGACAGTGGCGGTCGTCGTGCCTGCCTATAACGAAGAAGGGCTGATCGCAAGAACCCTAGCCAGTGTCCCGGCCATTGTGGACACCATCATTGTGGTTGATGATGCCAGCAACGATGGGACTGCAAGTATTGTGAAAACGATGATGCAATCAGACCCGCGGATCGAGCTGATCGTACATCCCTCGAACCAGGGGGTAGGGGGGGCTATAGTCAGCGGCTATAAGAAAGCGTTAGCCATGAACATAGAGGTTACCACCGTGATGGCAGGGGATGCCCAAATGGACCCGGAGGATCTTGTTCGCATTATTGAGCCGATAGCTCATGGCACTGCAGACTACACAAAAGGAAACCGACTTTTTTATGGTGACGCTTGGAATATGATGCCACACCATCGTTATTTGGGGAATGCCCTTCTCTCTTTAATGACCAAGTTTTCGTCAGGGTACTGGCACCTTGCTGATTCCCAGTGCGGTTACACGGCGATTTCACTTGTTGCCCTCCAAAAGATCAACCTGGATAAGGTATACAAACGCTACGGCATGCCAAATGATCTTCTGATCAAGCTTAATGAACATAACTTCCGAGTGGAAGATGTACACGTTAGGCCCGTCTACAATGTGGGAGAGAAATCGGGGATCAAATTGACTCGGGTTGCTCCGAAAATAACCTGGATTCTATTCAGAGGCTTCTGGCAAAGGTTATTTGTCAAGTATGTGATAAAGGACTTTCATCCTCTTATATTCTTTTATCTGCTTTCCTTTCTTCTAATCTCCGCCAGTCTTCCTCTCAGTATTCGATTGCTGTACATCTGGGCTACGACTGGTGATATCCCTGATATGAATGCCCTGGCGCTAGCTTTTACAATAATCAGCGGTCTTCAGACCTTGTTCTTCGGCATGTGGTTTGACATGGATTACAACAAAAACCTCAGATAGACAGTGCGAATACTCGTCGATATTTCCCATCCTGCCCACGTCCATTTTTTCCGAAACGCCATGAATATATGGGAGGAGCACGGTCATAGCGTAAGAGTGATGGCTCGTGACAAAGATATTACGCTCGATCTTTTACGGAGGTTCCACATCCCCCATAAGGTATTGAGCAAGGCCCGGACCGGTGTAGTGGGCTGGACAGTGGAGATGATTATTCACACCATACGGCTCCTGTCTGAGGTCTTGGCTTTCAGACCTCAGGTGATGCTCCAAATAGGCGGCACCTTTGTGGGTCCAGTGGGATGGTTGACTCGCACACCAGCATGGGCCTTTACGGATACAGAAAACGCCACACTGTCCAACCGTATCACGTTTCCATTTGTCCAAAGGGTATTTACCCCCCAGTGTTATACCCTGGACCATGGAGCCAAACACCGGCGATATGCCGGCTTTCATGAGCTCGCCTATTTGCACCCTCGCCTATTTGCACCTGACCCTTCAGTTCTGGGCTCCATTGGGCTGAAACCGGGAGACCCCTTTTTCATTTTGCGATTCGTAGCATGGAAATCCGCCCATGATAGAGACCAAAAAGGCTTCAGCATTTCACACAAAATCGCCCTCGTTTCGGAACTGTGCCGACGCGGGAGGGTCTTTGTTTCGAGCGAAGCGCCTCTGCCTTCCGAGCTCAAACCCTATGCCAGTGCCATTTCCGTTGAGCGGATTCATCATTTTATGTTTTATGCGTCACTAGTTGCGGGAGAATCGGCCACCATGGCAAGCGAGGCCGCGGTGCTTGGCACCCCTGCCATCTTCGTGAGTCCCACAGGGCGAGGCTACACGTATGTGCAAGAACATACCTATGGGCTCGTGTCTAATTTTAGGGACACCGAGCAGGGGAGGGCCTTAGATGCGGTGAAAGCACTTGTCCACAGAACCTATCCCAAAGGTCACTGGCTGAAAAAGCGCCAGCGCCTTTTGGAGGACACGATCGATGTGACTGGGTGGCTTGTTCGGCTGGTGGAACGCTTCGGAGAGACCCGTAATGCTGACGTCGCAGCAGACTGGGCTCTTAGGGAGGCTAAATCAGAAGAGAGGCTGGCAGGTTAGATATGTGTGGTGTGGCTGGTATCTATTTTTTTGATGCAAAACCGCCTGACGCCAGGCAAATGGCTCAAGCTATGGCGGCAGCGATCGCCCATCGCGGCATGGATGACAAGGGGGTCTTTGAAAACGAACATGTTGTGTTGGCTCATCAGCGTCTTAGTATCATTGACCTTGAGACAGGCCACCAGCCCATGTCAAACGAGGATGGCTCAATCGTCGTTGCCTGTAACGGTGAAATATATAACTTCAAAGACCTTCGAAAGGACCTTCAAGCTCGCGGTCACACATTTTCCACCTCAGGCGACACAGAGGCCTTGGTGCATCTCTATGAAGACCTTGGCTTAGACATGTTTGACAGGCTAAACGGCATCTTTGCTTTCGCTTTGTGGGACAACCGGGAAAAAAGATTGATATTGGCCCGAGACCACTTCGGAGTGAAGCCTCTGCACATCTATCAGGACAAAAACTGCGTGTTGTTTGCCTCTGAAATCAAGGCCATCCTGGTGGCCCAAAAGCTAACGCGAGAAATGAACAAGCAAGCCCTTCATTATTTCATGAATCTGCGATACGTCCCTGGAAGAGAAACGTTGTTTAAAGGCGTGGAACGACTCTTGCCTGGAGAATATGCTGTTGTATCGCAGAGGGGCCTGCGCCGGGCATTTTACTGGAGGATGCCCAGACCCGACAGCTCTGAACTGACCGAAGCTGAAGCCATAAATGGAATAAGGCATCATCTGCAAGAATCCGTATCCCGACAACTCGTCTCAGATGTGCCGGTCGGCATCTACCTGAGCGGCGGCATGGACAGTTCGTCTATCTTGGCCATGGCTCGCAAAGGATGTGTGGACGCGTCCATAGATGCCTACACTGTGGGCTTTAATGAACCGACCGACGAAGTTGAGGATGCCAAGAGGGTTGCTGATCACTTCAACACCCAGCACCATGCTTTGAACCTCGATCCTAAGCCTCTGCAATGCCTTCCCGAGGTGCTTTGGCATGTTGAAGAACCCAAAATCAACGTGGTCCAGGGATTCCTTTTGGCTGAGTATGCCAAACGTTTCATCAAGGTAGCCCTGGGCGGACTTGGAGGAGACGAGCTTTTTGCCGGTTATCTGGCTTACCAGTACATGAAACCGAGCGAGCCCTTTCACCGGTTCATGCCCGCGTCTTTCGGCAGGCGTATTCTGCGGTCGGTTTCTAGTCATCTCATGAATGTGCAAAGGCACTCGAAGAATATGACACTCGACGAATATCGCCGCGGTGCGCAACTGTTTTTGAGTCTTGGCGACAAATGCCAGTATTATGGGATTATTAGAAATGTCTGGGACTACGACGCTCAGGTGTGGTCACAGCTATACGGGCCGCGCATGTTAGAACAAAAGCTTGCCCCCACACGAACGGTGTTTGAGCCATATTTCGCCGATAGGCACCAAAGTTTTATCGAACAGGCACTGATAGCAGAATTTCAGACCAAGCTCGTTGACGACTTCCTCTTAAATGAGGACCGGGTGTCCATGGCACACGGCCTTGAGGTTCGTGTGCCATTCTTGGATCGAGATTTGGTCTCCTTTGCAAATAAACTGCCTGTTCACATGAAGATGAACGGCATGAAAACCAAGAGCATTTTCAAGAAAGCCATGCGTGGCGTGGTGCCTCAGTTTGTCTTGCATAAGAAGAAATGGGGATTTGCCTTCAATCCTTATTATGAATTTCAAAAGGACTTGAGAGAAACAGCTCAACAGGTTCTTGCCCCCCGGCGGGTCAAGGAATTAGGATTGTTCAATTATGATTTTGTCAAAAAAGTCCTGGAACATAGCCCC